>CAZKHG010000009.1:0-97527 GCA_964552655.1 uncultured Rikenellaceae bacterium | reverse complement strand
TATTTTCAGGGAACCACCACTCAACAAATCAATGTAGGAAGAACTGAAAAGTTTTATACCCTGGTAATGAATAATTCAAATGGTGTTGATCTTGCATCAAGTTCTGCTAATACCGGTATTCAAATATCAAAGTATCTTTACCTTACAAGCGGAAATATTAAATCATATTCAAATAAACTAGTCACAATTACCAGTACATCTGTTTCTGCAATTATTGGCGGTGGCGCTTCGTCTTATATTGATGGCTATTTAAGAAAAAATATAACAAATGGTTCTTATTTTACTTTCCCGATTGGAAGCGGAAGTAGATATGGTTCCCTGTTTATTTCAGGAACTACGGGTGGTACTGGTTATTGGATCGGATCATACTTCAACTCCAACCCAGATCCAACCTATCCAACAGCAAGTACAAATCTTAATTCTCCAATAACGGCAGTTAGTAGCAATGAGTATTGGATAATAACCCGTCCTTTGGTTGGTGCAACCGCCAAAATTCGCCTTAGGTGGGACGCCTCTTCTTTTCCCTCCTATACCAGCGATGCGTTCCTAAGATCCCGGTTACGAGTGGTGGAATATGAAATTCTATCAACAAAGTGGTCTGAGCGAGGTAATATTGTTAGCGGTACTTCAACAGCGGGTACTGTATCTACCGCAACCCCGGTTACCCAGGATGATTATATATTTACCCTTGGCGTAATCGGTGTTAGTGCCGCATTTGCTGATTTAACGCCTGTTTCAATCTGTGATAACGGAGAAATTGCCTCTGTTGCAGTCAATCTTACCGGGACATCTCCCTGGTCTTTAAGTTACAGAACAACTGGCGGAACTACAACCAATTTCACCCAAACGGGAATTACATCTTCCCCTTATACTATTCAACTTACGGGATCTGACGTTGGTGGTTCTACCGGTTCGCCTTATACCCTATCATTGGTTTCTGTTTCTGATGCCTCTACTGCCGGTATCTGCAACTCAAGCACGGTGAGCATCACGGTTAAAAATACTTATACTCCTGATATTACCGGAACGTTTAATGTTGGAACAAGCGAGGTGCGTTCTTATTCCACCTCATCAAATGTTGGTAGTTCTTATAACTGGTCGTGGTTAGGGGCTTCTGGAGGAAGCTTCAATACCTCTACAAGCAACCCAACAAATATTACTTTTGTTGCAACTCCTGATACCTACCAGTTACAACTGGTTGAAACTTCTTCATCCGGTTGCACTGCTTCTGATGTTCAGGCAATTAACGTAAGTTCTACCCCGGCACCCGATATTACACCCAAAACTGCAAACATCTGCATTGGTAGCACGGTTGTGTATTCTACACCTTATGTGACCAATCATGATTACTATTGGACAGTAACCAATGGTTCTTGTGTTGGTTGCGATGTTTGGAGTGTAAGCGACCCACAGAATGTCACCGTAACATGGAATTCAACTGGCGATGCATCCCTTACGGTTCGTGAACACATTATAGGTTCTGGCTCTCCTGGTATATATACAGATGCAACTCAAAATTTTTATATTAGCCCGATGCCAAATGACAGATCTGTAACCCCCGCGGTCCTTACAATTTGTGATGGCTCTTCTACCAATATTGTTGTTAGTAATTCTGAATCCGGAATTTCTTACCAGCTGCGCAACGACAATGGCGATGTTAATATAGGTTCTGCTGTTCCCGGGAATGGTTCTGACATTTCTATTCCAACCGGCGGCCTTTCTCCTGCGGGTGTTTACACATTTAATGTGCTTGCATACAATAGTGGTTGTCAACTTGAAATACCAACATCAACCCTTCCCTCTGTAACCGTAGTTTCTTTACCTTCATCTTCAATTTCTGGTTTATTAACGAGTTCCCCTGCGTGTGATCAGGATCTGGTGCAAATCAGCATTACTTTTACAGGTACTCCGCCTTTTAACTTCACCATGCAGGATGGACAAGGAAATACCTGGAGCGAAACAGGAGTTGCGGCAATATCAGGATCGGCATACACATATAACATACCTGCTGCTTATTCTGTATGGCTTGGCCCAACAACTTCTACAATATATAATTATGTAATAACAACTCTTAGTGACGCAACCAGCTGTTTGGCCTCTAGTATCACCGGTTCGGCAACTGTAACAATTTATAAAACACCCGAAACAGGTCCTCAGTATCATGTGCCAAATAATTATGGATTATAATAGTTACAAAAGCCTCTGTTTGATTAACAGGGGCTTTTTTCTTCACTTTTTGTTTGTACATTTGAACAAAATTTAATATGCCATTACCATGTTTAATAGCACTGTTTACACAGAAAGGCGTTTAAAACTCCGTAAAAAGATTCGCTCGGGTATTGTTCTGATTCTTGGAAATACTGAATCTCCAATGAACTATACTGCCAACACTTTCCATTTCCGTCAGGATAGTAACTTTCTCTACTTTTTTGGACTGGATATCCCCGGTCTGGTGGGCGTAATCGATATTGAGGATGGCAAGGATTGTATTTACGGAAATGATGTTGATATAGAGGACATCATCTGGATGGGACCACAGCAATCTATCTCAGAACTCGCCGGTAATGCGGGAGTACAATGCACACATCCATTAAAAGATCTTTCTTCTACTATAAACAGAGCAATAAAAAATGGGAGAAAAATCCATTTCCTGCCCCCTTATAGAGCCGAAAATATTTTATCAATAGAGCGCTTGCTGGGTATCAATCAGCTCATGGTTTCAAAATATGCATCTTTGGAACTAATCAGGGCAATAATATCTCTTCGTTCTGTTAAAGAGCCGATTGAAATTGCTGAAATTGACCGGTCCTGTGATATTGCCTATAAAATGCACACCTCAGCAATGAAAATGGCCGTGACGGGAGAAACTGAACGAAATATAGCCGGAACCATCGAAGGGATTGCTTTGTGCCATGGTTCAATGCCTTCGTTCCCAATTATTCTTTCTCAAAACGGGGAAACACTTCACAATCACGACCACTCACAAATACTTCAAGAGGGGCGGTTATTGCTTGTTGATGCCGGGGCAGAATCTGTTTCACATTATGCATCTGACAATACACGAACTATTCCGGTTGGCGGTATTTTCTCCCAAAAACAAAAGGACATTTACAATATCGTGCTTGCGGCAAACAACAAGGCAATTGAAATTTCCAAACCCGGCGTTACTTACCAACAGGTTCATCTAACATCGGCTAGGGTTATCGCCGCAGGCTTGATTGATCTGGGGATTATGAAGGGGAATGTTGACGATGCGGTTACCAATGGTGCTCATGCTATGTTTTTCCCACATGGGCTTGGCCATATGATGGGGCTTGATGTACATGATATGGAAGATCTTGGTGAAAACAATGTTGGATACGACGAGGAAACAACGCGCATTGATCAGTTTGGAACTGCTTATCTGAGGCTGGGTAGAAAACTGCAGGAAGGTTTTGTACTTACAGTAGAGCCCGGAATTTATTTTATCCCTGCCCTCATTGATAAATGGAAAAGCGAAAAGATAAACACTCAGTTTATTAATTTCGACAAGGTATATGAATATTTAGGATTTGGAGGGATCAGGCTTGAGGATGATATTCTTATTACTGCAAAAGGATGTCGTGTTCTGGGATCAAAAAGAATCCCGATTACTGTTGATGAAGTTGAAAATGCCGTGAAGGGAGTTCTCTAAAAGGCTTCGCTGGCGGTTAAATAATATGCGGGTTTTCGTTCCTGGGTAAACCCTACATCAAATCGTAAATGAACGTTTGCCGGGTTTACCCTTGTTCTTAGACCAAGCCCGCCGGATAATTTAAATTCCTTGAAACTTATATTATCTACCTGATTAAAAACATCTCCGGCAGCGCAAAAAGCTGATCCTTTTAACCATTTGTATATTGGAAAACGATATTCTGCCTGTGCAGAGAACATCATCATGTCCCGATACCTTCCTTTATAATAACCCCGAAGTATATCGCTCCCTCCAAGGGTTGGCATTTGCTGAAACGGGGTATCTCCCCAGGTTATTTCGCTAAATATTTGTAATGCTACAAGATGTTTTTTATTGATCGGGTAAAACTCCCTGAGATCGATGGATATTTGGCTGTAATTAACTTTGCTCCCGAAAATTTTATTGTTTACCAATAACCCCACCTTGTAAAACGACCCTTCGGTTGGATAAAAATTATTGTTTCGGGTATCCCAGGTCATAACAACACCTATGCCAGAGGAAAAATATGGCTTCGTCCCTGTAATGTTGCCAAGAATTAACACTCCTCCGTTTTCCAAATCCTGAACACAATTATATCCCAAATTGATCTGAACTCCGGCCATCAGTGTTCCAAAAAGAACACGTTGTCTTTGTATAAGCGCGGAAAGTTCTTTGGAGGTATAGCTTTCTTCATTAGAACCAGGGGTATTTCTCCCTATTCCAAAAAACTTATCCGGGTAATAGTTTGCATTAATGTGACCGGAATAAAAAAAATCCCGGTTCGAGGTGTATATTTTAGGGTACAACGAAATGCTTGCCTGATTTTTCAAGGTATAAACTGCTGTTCCTTGAATATTTGATGCTTTATTTAAACCCTCCTTGGTAAAGTAATAACCCGTTGTTGCTCCAAAACCCCAGCTTGTTTCTTCACCATAAAACAATATGGGAATGGCTATAAAATAGTTTCTTTCCGTTTCGTTTGTCAATGTGTCATTCTGACTTAAACTAATTTTTGGACATAGGAAACCTAAAAGAACCCATATTATAATCGTATATGTGGCGGTAATTTTCATTATTATTAATTGGCTCTACAAAAGTAGTTCTATTGGTATAACCAACAAAGATTTTGGCGTTCTTTTGAGTTATACTTATTTGTTTAATAATTTGTTTGTTTCTGTTTAGTAAAATGCTTGTTCTTTGCCCAGGAGTTGTTAATAACCATAATTTCTCCCCTGGTTATTTGGCGTTCTTCCTTTAATCAATTTTTACCAACAAAAAATAAACGTTTATACTGTTTGTTAATTTCTGATATTTTTAAACAATTAATTAAACTAACAGGCTGTTAATTATTTTTTACTTTATTGAAAATCAGTATTCGAACCAAAAAATGGTGTTTGAAATTTGTTATAAAGTTTTTAATATCGATTTTTGCAACGCTTTTTATTTTTTATTTTCAAACATATTAACCGACAAACATCATAATCATATAATTATTTAAAAATTTATAATGAATAAAATAGGTGTTGATAAACTTATTAAAAATGGCTACATCGATGAATTTTTAGATGAAAAAGTAAATGTTGCTGCAGAAATAAAAAAAATTAAAAAAGAAAAGAACGCTATAATACTTGCTCATTACTATCAGTCACCAGAAGTTCAGGATATAGCCGATTTTATAGGTGATAGTTTAGCATTAGCGCAAATAGCTAGAAAAAATTCAGCTAGTATTATACTTATTGCTGGCGTTTATTTTATGGCTGAAACCGTTAAAATTATTTCCCCTGAAAAAAAGATTTTAATTCCCGATCTTAATGCTGTTTGTTCTCTTGCAGATTCTTGTAAATACGAAGATTTTAAAAATTTTATCAGTTTATATCCGGAGCATAAAGTAATATCTTATATTAACACTTATGCAAGTATCAAAACTCTTTCCTATTCTTGTTGTACTTCTTCTAATGCTCTTGAAATAGTTTCTTCGTTAAAAAATGAAAAGATATTATTTGCTCCGGATTATAATTTAGGAAGTTATATAAAAAAGTTAACTGGTAATAATGATATCATTCTGTGGAATGGTGCCTGTCATGTACATAAAAAATTTTCTCTTGAAAAACTATTATTATTAAAAGAAAAATTCAAAAATGCATTAACAATATCTCACCCAGAATGTGATAATACAATCCTTATAAACTCAGATTTTGTTGGTTCTACTTCTCAACTTATTGATTTTGTTAACAAGTCAAGTAAAAATATTTTTTTAGTTGCTACAGAACCCGGAGTATTTCACCAAATGAAAAAAGAAAATAAAAATAAAATATTTATTCCAATACCACCAGAAGACTCTAATTGCTCATGTAACGAATGTTCTTTTATGAAATTAATTACTTTAAAAAAAATATACTTAACTTTAAAATATGAATTACCGGAAATTGTTTTGGATTTTGAAACAATTAAAAAAGCCATAATACCCATAAATAGAATGTTCGAAATTACACAAACATGATAAATGAGGATTTTCTCCATAGTTATCTTTCTAATGATTCAGATAAAGAAATAGAAAAAAAACTAAGACCATCTGAATTCTCTGATTTTTTCGGACAGATCGAAATAATTGAAAATTTAAAAATATTTGTACAAGCCGCTAAAATTCGAAATGAATCCTTAGATCATGTTTTATTACATGGACCTCCTGGCTTAGGTAAAACAACACTTGCCAATATTATTGCGAATGAATTAAAAGTAAATCTAAAAGTCACATCAGGTCCGGTTATCGAAAAACCAGGCGATTTAGCCGGACTTTTAACTAATCTCGAAAAAAATGATGTTCTTTTTATTGATGAAATTCATCGTCTGTCACCTATCGTGGAAGAATATCTCTATTCTGCGATGGAAGATTTTAAAATTGACATTATATTAGATAAAGGTCCAAGTGCAAGATCTATTCAGATTCAATTAAATCCCTTTACTCTAGTTGGTGCAACAACAAGAAGCGGCCTTTTAACAAGTCCTTTACGTGCTAGGTTTGGAATAAAATTTCATTTACAATACTATGATAATGATATAATAAAAGAAATCATTTTAAGATCTGCCAAAATTTTGAAAGTTGTTGTAAAAGAAAATGCTGCTGAAGAAATTGCTCTTAGAAGCCGTGGAACTCCAAGGATAGCAAATGCCTTGTTAAGAAGAGTTTCCGATTTTGCTTTAGTTAAAGGCAATGGAATAATAGATAAAAATATTTCGTCTTTTGCTTTGGATGCTTTGAAAATTGATAAAAGAGGTTTAGATGAAATGGATAATAAAATTTTAACAACTATAATTTACAAATTTAAAGGTGGACCTGTTGGATTAAATACCATTTCTACCGCAGTTTCAGAAGATTCAGGAACAATTGAAGAGGTTTATGAACCATATTTAATTAAAGAAGGCTTTTTAAACAGAACTCCCCGCGGAAGAGAAGTGACCGAATTGGCCTATAAGCATTTAGGTATTTTATCAAAATATCAGGGCAAACTATTTTAATTAAGATCGGTTATTTTTTGTAGTAAAGATCTATTCAAAATTTTTATCTTTTTACCTGATATCAAAATTAATTTTTCAGTTTTAAAATCAGAGAGCAATCGGATAACAGATTCAGTAGCTGTTCCTACGATATTTGATAATTCTTCTCTGGTTAAAATTATTTTTAAAAATCCTTCGGAATCACTTCCAAAATTATTTTCAAGTTTCAATAAAACCTCCGCTAGTCTCACACGAACAGTTTTTTGTGCAATATCTTTGATAAACTCATTTGCATAATTTAGTTCCTTGCAAGTAAGTTGTAAGAGGGATAAGGAGAATGTTGGGTTGGTTTTTATAAATGAAAATAAAGTTGTTGAAGGTATATAGCAAATAACGGAATCTTGTATTACTTCTGCCGTTGAACAAGCGGGTTCATTGCTCAAAACTGACCTAAAAGCGCAGATTTCTCCGGGTTTTGCGAAAGCAACAATTTGTTCTTTCCCATCGTTACCAGTTTTATAAATTTTAATAACCCCTTCATTTACACAATAAATACCATTGATTTTTGTTCCTTCTTTATATAAAATAGTTCCTTTTTTATATTCCTTAGTAATTTTCTCCGAATCAAGTTGTTCCCTATTTTCCGGAGTTAGATTTTTAAATACAGAAGAAGTTGAGTTTTTACACGAAGTGCAAGAATATGTTTTTTTATCCATAATTTTTGAACTAAAAATAATTTTGGAAGTAATTTAAAAACCGGATATCGTTCTCAAAATACAAACGTAAGTCCTTAACCTGGTATTTTAACATGGCAATTCTTTCCAAACCCATACCAAAAGCATAACCAGTATATATTTTACTATCAATATTATTAAATTCTAAAACATTCGGGTCAACCATACCACAGCCCATAATTTCTAACCAACCTGTGTATTTACAGACAGGACAGCCTTTACCCTGGCAGATCTTACAAGTTATGTCCATTTCTGCAGAAGGTTCGGTGAAAGGGAAGAAGGAGGGGCGTAAACGAATTTCAGTTTCCTGACCAAATAAATCTTTTGCAAAATGCATTAAACATTGTTTTAAATCTGCAAATGATACATTTTGATCAATATATAAACCTTCAATTTGATGAAAAATGCAATGTGCTCTTGCCGAAATAGCCTCATTTCTAAAAACCCGGCCAGGACAGATAACCCGTATTGGCAATTTCTCTTTTTCCATACTGCGAACCTGAACTGAAGAAGTATGTGTTCTTAAAAGAATATCTGGATTTTTTTCAATAAAAAAGGTGTCCTGCATATCCCTGGCTGGATGTTCTTCCGGAAAATTTAAAGCCGAAAAAACATGCCAATCATCTTCTATTTCCGGGCCTTCGTAATACGAAAAACCCATATTTTGAAATATCCTAAAAAGTTCATTCTTTATTAAAGAAATAGGGTGTCTTGTACCTATATGATAATCAAATGTTTCAAGTTTTAAATCAAGAGAATAATCAATATTTTTAGTATTTGTAAGAGTATTTTTTGATGAATCAATTTTTGAAAGAGCTAAATTTTTAAGATAGTTAATTTTAATTCCTACCTCCTTTTTTTGTTCTACAGGAACATTTTTAAAATCGCTAAAAAGAGAAGTAATCTCACCTTTCTTACCCAAAAGACGAACTTTAAAATTTTCAATTTCTTCCTGAGTTATAGGCTTGAATGAATTTATTAAAATTTCAATTTCTTTAATCTTATTCTCCATAGTTATTTAATAACATTTATTTTCATTCGTATTGGATTTATTGGGATGTCCTTATTGTTTGTTTTTATTTGGGAAATTTTCTCAACCACATCTATACCTTTCACAACTTCACCAAAAACGGTATAGTTACCATCAAGGTGAGGAAGGCCACCCAATGATTTATAAATAGTTTTTTGTTTCGGATTTAGTTTAAATTTTTCCTTGTTTTTAAAAATGGAATCCAGTGCAAAATTAACTTCTTTGTTAAGTATTAAAGTATCGATCTTTCCAAATTTTTCTATTAACTCTGAAATTTTAATAGATTTTATTTCATCTCTTATTTTGTCATTTAAGCGTTTATTTACCTTTTCTTCTAAAGCAAAAATATCAGAATCTGAAAAAACCTTTCCAACTACAATGTAAAACTGAGAACCGGATGATTTTTTTTCAGGGTTAATATCATCACCCTCCCTTGCCATACCCAGGGCACCTTTTTTATGGTAAATGGTATCTATTATCTCGGCATCAATAAGATTACCCGAATCGTTTTCGCCAACTAAAGAGTCAGGAATATAGCCGCGTGTCATTGGGTCGCCGCCCTGAATTACAAAATTTTTAATAACACGATGAAAAGTTAAACTATCGTAGAAACCCGATTCGATAAGTTTTATAAAATTATCACGATGTTTTGGAGTTTGGTTATATAGTTTTAAAACTATTTTTCCAAAATCTGTTTGTATCTCTACTAATCTTTCATTTTCATGATTGGATGTACAACCAAATATTACCAATAGAAAAATTAAAAAAATCCAATTTTTTGAATCTACCAATTTGTTTAGCATTGCTAATGGCTTTTTAATTTTTAATTGAGCTATGTTTGCAAAAGTAATTACAAATTGAATATTTTAGATATTTCTTTTTGAAAGATTATGCCTTCATTGAAAACACTATATAGTCAATCTTTTATATATGGATTAAGTACTGTATTACCAAGGCTTTTAAATTATTTTTTAGTTTTTTTTCATACTAGGATTTTCATACCTTCTGAGTATGGCATAATAACAGAATTATATGCTTACGTTACTTTCTTTCTGATTTTACTCACTTTTGGATTAGAAACCGGTTTTTTTAGATTTGCTTCAAAGAAAGAAAGTATTAATGAGGTTTATCCTACAAGTTTCTATTTTCTTGCTCTTACCTCAACTATTTCGGCTATTTTATTTATTATTTATTCCGTTCCGGTTTCTCATTTACTGGGGTCAAAATACAGTTGTTTGTATATCGCTTCATTAGGCTTGGTAGTATCTATTGACGCTTTTACCTCTTTACCTTTTGCCAAACTTAGGTATCAGAACAGACCCCTTGTTTTTTCTTTCATAAAAATATTTGGAGTTTCTATCAATGTTTTATTAAATATCATCTTTTTAAAAATTATTGATAAACATACCCTTTTGAGTTTGTTCGGAACAAATGATCTGATTCTATTCGTTTTTATTGCAAATTTAATACAAAGCATTGTTGTATTAATTTTGGTTTTATTAAAAACCGGAATCCCACATTTTTCAATTGATAAAAAGTTACTAAAAGAAATTTTAGTTTATTCGTTACCTTTACTCTTGGCAGGTCTTGGTGGCACAACTAACGAAAGTTTCGATAGAATTTTTTTAAGATTTTTATTACCGATTGATTCCGATCCGCAATATCAGCTTGGTATTTATGGTTCAAACAGCAAGTTGGCTGTTTTACTTTTGTTATTTATTCAAATGTATAGATTTGCCGCTGAACCCTTTTTCTTTCAAAATCAAAAGGAAAAAAATTCAAAAGAATTTTTTGGCAAATCTTTTACAATTTTTTTGGTTTTCTGTTTGGTAATATTTCTTTTTATTTCTCTTAATATTCCTGTTTTTAAATATTTTGTTGGTGCAAGTTTTAGAGAGCAATTATTTATAGTTCCAATAATGTTACTTGCCAATATTTTATATGGAACTTTTTTTAATTTCTCTTTTTGGTATAAATTAGAAGGTAAAACACTTTATGGGATTAAATACACTTTTATTGGCGCTTTTTTCACTATTGTTTTAAATGTTCTTTTAATACCCTTAATAGGTATTTATGGTGCTGCTCTCGCTCGTGTAATATGTTATTTAATAATGAATTACATGGTATATAGGGATGGATTAAAATCGGGGTTTTTGTTTCTTGAAAAAAGAAAAATTTTTACTTATAGTATTTTAGCATTAGTGATTTTTGGTCTTAGTGTCTTAATATTTTTTATTAGCTCAATTCTTTCTGTTTTAGTTAGCAATGTAATGATTTTGTTATTTATTTTTTATATATTAAAAAGTGAGAGGATTTTACTTTTTAAAACTGTAAAGTTATGACTGTTAAAATTTTAAATAAATCTAAACACCCAAACCCCACCTATTCAACTAATAATAGTTCCGGTATGGATGTAAGAGCAAATCTGGATTTTCCCTGTATCTTAAAACCACTTGAGAGGTGCTTGATTAAAACAGGTTTATATTTAGAGATTCCTGAAGGATTTGAAGCACAGATTCGTCCAAGAAGTGGCACCGCTTTAAAAAAGGGAATTACTATTCTAAATACGCCGGGAACAATCGATTCTGATTACAGAGGAGAAATTGGGATTATTGTAATTAATTTAAGTAATTCTGATGTTGTCATTGAAGACGGAGAAAGAATTTGTCAAATGGTATTTACTAAATTTGAGAAAGTAGAATTAACCAATGTAGATACAATTTCACAAACAACAAGGGGCGAAGGAGGTTTTGGACATACCGGCACTAGATAACCTATGAAAAAAATAAGTATTATATTTACTGTTATCCTATTATTTAATTTATTGTCTTTCTCACAAAAGATAGATGAACTAAAAAATCAGCAATTACAGATTGAAAAAAAAATTCAACAAATCAATGAACAGTTAGCTATTACCGAAAATAAAAAAAAATCTGCATCTATTAACTTAGCCCTAATAAACAGAAAAATAGAGCTTAAAAACCGATTAATTTTGGATTTAGAAAATCAGGAAAACATAATAAAAAATAAAGTAAATCAATTATCAAATAGCGTAGATTCATTGAACTTCAAATTCCTGTTAGGAATTGAAGAATATAAAAGATTTTTACAGTATATACAGAAAAGAGATTTTAATAAACCGGTTTTACTTTACTTGTTATCATCATCATCTATAAATGAAGCCTATAGAAAAATTGTTTATTATAACGAATACCTTGATTATCAAAAAACAATTTTAAAAAAATTAACCAATACAACTATTGTCCTGAAGGAGCAGAAATCTTTGCTTAATTTAAATTTAATAGAACTTAATAATAAAGAAAATCAAAAACTTTTAGAGATTCAATCATTAAAGAAAACAGAATCAGAACAATCTAAAATAAAGCGAGAGCTTACAAATAGGAAAAAAGAATTGTTAAAAGAATTAGATTTAAATAAAGAAACTGCAAAAAAATTGCTTGCTGAGATAGAAAAGTTAATCGAGGAGGAAAGAATTAAGATGTTAGCGGAAAAGAATCAGAAAACAATAGATCAAAATAAAACACTTAGTAAAAATTTTTCAGATAATATTGGTAAATTTACATTACCTGTTTCAAACGGTATTATTGTAAGTAGCTATGGCGAATCCGATCATCCGGTATTAAAAAATATAAAAATTAAGAATAACGGTATTGATATAGCCATGACAGAAAGTTCAGATATTTTTTCCATTTTCAATGGAGAAGTAAGAAAAATTATAAAAATTCCAGGTTCTCGTTTGGCTGTAATTATCAGGCACGGAAATTATCTTACGGTATATTCAAATTTAACGGAGGTTTTTGTTAAATCCGCCCAACAAGTTAGAACGAATGAGAAAATAGGACGAATAAATCTGAATCAAAAAAGCGAAAGTCAAACGTTACATTTTGAAATTTGGAATGAAAATAAATCCGAAAACCCCACTAGGTTTTTAAGAGATTAAAATGTAACTTTTTGAAAATAAAAATGTATAAGATAAAGCCACTTTTTAAACTTTAAAATGATAAAGAACCTCGAAATACAAAGTAAGATTGAGAATATTTGCTCTGTAGAAAAATTAATTGATGAAATATCCGAAGAATTAAAAATTTCTTCCGATTTGTATGGAAAAATTTTAATTGCCTGTATTGAAGGCGTCAATAATGCCATTGTTCATGGTAATAAATTAAATGAAAATAAATTAGTAAAGTTTGAACTTAAAAAGGAATCCAATTTTGTTTATATAAAAATCTCTGACCAGGGCGCTGGTTTTGATTACAATAATATACCCGATCCAACTAAACCAGAAAATATCGAAAATATATCAGGCAGAGGTGTTTTTTTAATGAAAAAGCTTGCAGATAAAATTCATTTTTATAACAATGGTTCTACAATTGAACTAGTTTTTAACCTTTAAAATGGATGTAAAATTTTTTCAGGAAAATATTAAATTTAGATTCTCTCAAAAAACAAGAATTAAAAATTGGCTAAAAGATCTTGCCCAAAAATACAAAATCGAGATTCTTTTCATTAATATTATTTTTACCACCAGCAAAAATCTCAAGTCGGTTAACGTACAATTTCTTAAACATAATTATAATACTGATGTTATAACATTCTCTTATTGCATAGACGATGTAATACAGGCAGAGATTTATATTGATTATAAAACAGTAAAAAGTAATGCAAAAAGATACAAAACAACATTTAATCTAGAAATGGCGAGGGTTATTGTGCATGGTTTTTTTCATATTTTAAATTATGAAGACCATACCGATGAACAAAAAAAAGAAATGAGAGAACTTGAAGATAACGCATTAAATCTGTTACAGAATAAATATGGATTTAAAATTTGATATTATTGTTATCGGTGGCGGGCATGCTGGTTGTGAAGCCGCAGCTAGTGCTGCGAACATGGGATCCAAGGTATTATTGATTTCAATGGATTTAACAAAGCTGGCACAAATGAGTTGCAATCCTGCCATAGGAGGGGTAGGCAAAGGACAAATTGTTCGAGAAATTGATGCACTTGGAGGATATACAGCCATTATCTCAGATTTAACGACAATTCATTTTAGAATGTTAAATACCTCAAAAGGCACAGCCATGTGGAGTCCAAGAGCACAGTGCGATAGAATGTTATTTTCCAATAAATGGAGAGAGGCCTTGGAAAAAATTCCAAATCTTTTTTTATTGCAGGATGAAGTTATAGATATTCATCTATTTAAAAACCAACCTCGTTATGTTTTGACAAAAAATGGGTTGAATTTTTTAACTAATGCAGTTATTATCACCGCAGGTACCTTTTTAAATGGAATTATTCATATTGGTGATAATAAATTTAGCGGTGGAAGAATTGGAGAAAAAGCAGCAAATTCTTTAACGACGGTTTTAGAAAAAAGCGGTATCAGATCTGGAAGAATGAAAACCGGAACCCCGGTAAGAATAGATGGACGAACTATTGATTTTTCTTTTTTTCAGGAACAACAATCAGATCAAATTTCAAAATTTTCATATTTGAATGAGGTTAAACAGGAACTACCACAACGAAGTTGTTTTATTGTAAATACCAATGAAAACGTACACAATATTTTAAAAAAAGGATTCGAATTTTCTCCCCTTTTTACAGGAAAAATAAAAGGAATAGGACCTAGATATTGTCCAAGCATTGAAGATAAAATCCGCACCTTCTCTTCAAAAAAATCACACCAATTGTTTGTAGAACCCGAGGGTTTGTCAACCTACGAATATTATCTCAACGGATTTTCATCATCTTTGCCCTGGAATATTCAGCTGGAGGGGTTGAAAAATATACCCGGTTTTGAAAAGGTGCATATTTTAAGGCCTGGTTATGCTATTGAATATGATTATTTTGATCCCACCCAGTTAAAACACACTCTAGAATCTAAAATAATTCATAATTTATTTTTTGCAGGACAAGTAAACGGAACAACGGGTTATGAAGAAGCAGCAGGACAGGGATTAATTGCTGGAATTAATGCCCATCTTAAATTAAATAAAAAAAACGAATTTACTTTAAGAAGAAACGAGGCCTACATTGGAGTTATGATTGATGATTTGGTTACCAAGGGTGTAGATGAACCATATCGCGTATTTACCAGCAGGGCAGAATTTAGAATAATGTTACGTCAGGACAACGCCGATGAACGCCTTACAGAAAGAGGGTACAATATTGGTCTTGTTAATTCTAATCGATACAAGCAGTTTAAAAAACAACAAAAAGAAGTTAACAAATTATTTATTAAGCTTAATTCTATTTCTGTTGAACCAAAACAAGTAAATAGTACCTTAAAAAGACTTGACAGCTCTCAGATTAATCAGAAAAGAAAACTTCTAAATATTTTATTAAGACCAGAAATCAAACTAGATTCTTTTTTAACAGAACTTTTTTTTAAAGAAGCTGAATTAAAAAAAATATTGACTAATAAAGACCTGATGATAAAAGTGGAAACCAGGATTAAGTATCAAAGCTATCTCGAAAAAGAAAGATTATTAGTCGAAAAAAACAAGAGCGCAGATGAAATTTCTATTAAAAAGGATTTTGACTACAGTAAAATACAATCTCTTAGCACCGAAGCCAAACAAAAACTCTCAAAAATTAAGCCCACTACAATTGGACAAGCAATGCGAATTCCCGGGGTAACACCATCAGACATTAATGTTTTACTTGTATATTTTAGAAAATAATTTAAGCAATTGTTCCACGTGGAACAGCCAAATCGTTCATTTTAAAACCCTAATATATTGGCAACACAATAACATAACAGTTGATTTAAAGTGGAAAATAAAAACAAGACGATAGATGGGATCATTTTAGATCCAATAAAAAGAAGGCAGTATAGGGGCCGGCTAATTATTAGAAAAGGATTTATTGACAATATAATCGAGGTCAACAAAACAGCCGACCATATAATTTTACCAGGCTTCATTGATTCTCATGTCCACATTGAAAGCTCAATGCTTACACCCCAAAATTTTGCCGATCTTGCATTAAAACACGGCACCGTTGCGGCAGTTGCAGACCCACACGAAATAGCCAACGTTTCCGGTTTAAGGGGGGTTAATTTTTTTATTAATAATGCAAAAAAAGCAAGAATAAAAATTTATTTTGGAGCACCTTCCTGCGTTCCGGCATCTCCCATTGATGATTGTTTTAAACCCCTGGGGGTGAAAGAGATTTATCGCTTATTAAGAAGAAAAGACATCTATTTTCTTTCTGAAATGATGAATTACCCTGGAGTAATTAATCGCACGCCCGATGTTATTGAGAAAATTAACGCATCTTTAAAATTAGGAAAACCTGTTGACGGCCATGCACCCGGTTTAAAATCAAAGAACTTAAAAGAATATGTTTCTGCCGGCATTAGCACAGATCACGAATGCTCCACAATGGAAGAAGCGCTTGAAAAAATTAATTTAGGAATGAAAATTCTTATTAGGGAGGGAAGTGCTGCAAAAAATTTTAACGCCCTCGATCCTCTTATTAAAAACCATGCAGAAAAGTGCATGTTTTGTACAGACGATTGTCACCCCGATGATTTAATAAAGGGGCATATTAATGAATTGGTAAGGAGGTCAATTGATTTGGGTTATAACATTTTTGATATTCTCCAAATTGCGTCAGTAAATCCGGTAAAACATTATAATTTGAATGTAGGACTGTTACAAATTGGCGATCCTGCCGATTTTATAGTTGTGGAAAATTTAAAAACACTAAAAGTTAAATCTGTTGTTATAAGAGGAGAGGATGTTTTAATCAAAAAGAAAAATTTCCCCAAAGAAATGAACAAGGTCAAAACAGACTATCATTTTCCCAAGAAATTTAATCCCATTAATCTCGACGTTCTTAAAACAGGCAAAACCATTAATGTTATAGAGATTTTACCAGGAGAACTAATTACAAGAAAAGTAACTCATAAAATACAATCAAATTCAAAATACCTTAACTCGGATATCGAAAAAGATATCCTTAAATTAGTTATTATTAATAGATACAATCAAGAGCAGGTGTTTACCGCATTCATTAAAGGGTTTGGTTTAAAAAACGGAGCAATTGCTTCAAGCATTGCACATGACAGCCATCATATATTAGCAACAGGTGCCGATGATAAAAGTATTGAACATGCAATAAGGTTTGTTTTAAGAAACAAAGGAGGTATTTCATTTTCCACCCAACAAAAAGCAAACGGTTTAAAATTACCTGTTTACGGACTCATATCGGATAAAAAAGCAGCGTCTGTTGCAAAGAAATACTCCAGATTGGTTGAAATAGCAAAAGAAAACGGTGTGAAATTAGAATCTCCTTTTATGACCCTTTCTTTTATGGCGCTTACTGTTATTCCCGAATTAAAAATTTCTCCCAAGGGATTGTTTGATGTTAATAAATTTCAACACACACCTCTTTTTGATAGTTAATGCTAAATTATCAACTCAGCGAAAAGACTAAAATTTTTCCATCCAAACCTGGCATATACCAGTTTTTGAATTCTGAAAACACGGTTATTTATATTGGAAAGGCAAAGGACTTAAGGAAAAGAGTTAAATCCTATTTTTCAGGGACGGGTCGTTTAAGCCAAAAAACAAGAACGCTATTAAAAAATGCAAATGACATTAACTATGTTGTTGTAGATTCTGAATCAGAGGCATTGTTGCTTGAGAATACGCTAATAAAGAAGTATAAACCTAAGTATAACATCTTACTTAAAGATGATAAAACGTACCCTTGGATAACAATAAGAAATGAGCCATTCCCAAGAATTTATTTAACAAGAAAATATCTTAACAATGGCAGTAAATATTTTGGTCCCTTTTCTTCGGTTTTTCTTGCCAGAACAATGTTGGACCAAATTAAAAAAATATACCCATTAAGAACGTGTAATTTTATTCTTTCTGATAAGAACATTTTTGCAGGTAAATTCAAACCCTGTCTTGAGTACCATTTGGGTAATTGCCTTGCTCCCTGCATTGGCAATCAAACGTTAGCCGATTATAATGAAAACATAAAAGCCATTTCATCAATATTAAAAGGCCAAATAAACGAAGTTATAATCTGGTTAAAGGAAAATATGCAAAAAGCAGCCCTCTCCCTAGATTTTGAAAAGGCAAATGCGTTAAAATTAAAAATTGAATTATTAGAAAAATATAAAAGCAAAACAGTCATTACCGGCGTTAAATCCCCTGATCTTGATGTTTTTAATTATTATATAAAAAATAATATTTTTATTTTTAATTTTATCAGGGTTGTTAATGGCTCTATTGTTCAAACATACACCCAGGAAATAAAAAATTTTTTCGATGATGATACTGACGAAGTTCTAAGCTCTTTGATAGTAGAAACAAGAAAAAGGGTACAGAGCACTTCAAAAAACATCGTTATTCCAATTAATGTTTCATTTAAAATAGATGGGTTAAAATATTTTATTCCCCAAAAAGGGGAGAAAAAGAAAATACTGGATTTAAGTTTAAAAAATTGTATTGTCTATTACCAGGAATTAACCAAAAAAGCAACAGGCGAGGCAGTTCTTTCACAACAATTGTTGGAAGCAACCAAAAAAGAATTAAAATTAAAAGAAACCCCTTTTCATATTGAGTGTTTTGATAACTCAAATCTTCAGGGCAGCTACCCTTCTTCTTCTTGTATCGTTTTCAGAAACGCACAACCAGCTAAAAAAGAATACCGACATTTTAATGTTAAAACAGTTATCGGCCCTAATGATTTTGCAACAATGCAGGAGGTTGTTTATAGAAGATATAAGAGAATGATTTTCGAAGGAAAGTCACTTCCTCAACTAATCATTATCGACGGAGGCAGGGGGCAACTTAGTGCCGCTTTTAGTGCACTAAAAGAATTAAAAGTTGAAAAAGAAATAATATTATGTGGACTGGCCAAGAGAAACGAAGAAATTTTTTTCCATCAAATGAAGAATCCAATTATACTTGATAAAAAGTCACAAACCCTGCGTTTAATGCAGCATATTCGGGACGAGGCCCATCGATTCGGTTTAAAACATCATAGAAATAAAAGAAGTATAAATTTTACAAAATCACAGCTCGAACAGATTAAAGGCATTGGAAAGAAAACAATTCAAAAGCTTTTTTTACACTATAAATCAATTGATAAAATATCGAAAGACAAAATTGATAACATTGCAAAATTAGTGGGCAAAGATAAGGCATTAAAAATATCACATTTTATTAAATCAAAATCTGATTAATTTTACGCCAAATTTTTAAATAAATGAAAATAAATTTTCCCAATCAAAAATTCATATATCCAACCAATCAGGACACCTTAGTTAAATTGAGGTTAGATTCAGCGAATAAAATTCCCCGAGATACGCTAATTATAAAAAAGGGAGCAAAAAAACCTGTAAAAGCAATAATTCAGGGTGAAAAAATTAAGAAGGATGATTCTGCAAATATTACCGATTCAGCCAATTACCTAATCGACCATACACAAAATTCTATTTACGTTGACTTTATAAACTACAATAAAATAGAACCACAAAAGGATTTTATTTCAATACTTACCAAAACCAGGCAGGCAGAAAACAAAGAAAATCTGAATTTTCAAAAGGAACAAAACCCTAGAATATCTAAAACAATTGTTGAACGAAACACAGAGACAAACAATGATCTTGTTTTTGCAATAATTCTCCTGACTCTAATTCTTCTTTCTCTTATAGTAAACAGGTACAGAAAATATTTTACTCAATTATTTGAAAGCACAATTTTTAAGTTTACAGCCAACCGATTGATAAACACTACCACCACGACATTATCCCGATTAATGACAATACTTGATATCCTTTATTTTATTACCATTTCAATTTTAATCTTCATGGTTATAAAATCAAACGATAACCTTGTGTATTATAAAACCCCGCTAGTAACAATTTTACTTATTATAACCGGGCTCATCGGAATAAGAATTTATAAATATTTGGTTCATCAAATTATCTCATTTACAACAGGATACAAAGAATTTATTAAATATATTTTTCAGAACGGAACACTATTCACAAGAGCAATATCAATTATTATCACCCCCTTGGTATTTTTTGCATATTATACTCAGGTTAATATTAGCGAAATTATTGTATATATAAGTCTGGGAATTGTTATTATCGCGTTGATTATGAAAACAATAAGGGTATTAAACGTGTTTGTCGAAAATGGATTTTCAATTTTCTATTTCATTTTGTACCTTTGTGCCCTTGAAATTATACCCTTACTGGCAATTTGGAAAGGGGTAAGAAGCTAATAAAAGAGGATACTTTAATACCCAGGCACTTGAAAATAAAGAAAATCCTTGTTTCGCAACCAGAGCCGCAAACAGAGAAATCGCCCTATTTTGAGTTGGCTCAGAAATATGGTTTAAGGGTTGATTATAAACCATTTATACATATTGAAGGCATCCCCTCTAAGGAATTCAGGCAGCAACGCGTTGATATTCTTGAGCACTCCGCCGTTATATTTACAAGCAAAACAGCAATTGATCATTTTTTTAGAATAACAGAAGAGATCAGAATTGTGGTTCCAGAAACCATGAAGTATTTTTGTATTACCGAATCAGTTGCCCTTTACCTTCAAAAATACATTGTATATCGCAAAAGAAAAATTTTTTATGGAAACAATACTTTTGCCGACCTGATGGATGTTATTCTTAAACACAAGGAAGAAAAATTTATACTTCCCCTTTCGGATGTTCATAAACCAGAAATCCCTAAGATGCTTGATAAGAGCCGGGTAAAATACTCAAAGGTTATTCTTTATAAAACAATTAGCAGCAACCTGTCCGAAATTGATGCTCTTTCTTATGATATACTTGTTTTTTATAGTTCAAACGAGATAAAATCTCTCTACGATAATTTTCCGAACTTTGATCAGAAGGAAATTAAAATAGCGGCTTTTGGACCTTCTACAGCAAAAGCGATAAAGGATGCCGGATTAAGATTAGATATCTCAGCACCTACGGCAAATTGTCCAAGTATGACCCAGGCCCTTGAGGAATTTATTAAGAGACACAATAAAGAGAATAAGTAATCCAGAGGGGGCTTTAAACCCCCTTTTTTATTATGAACCTTTTTTTCAGAAAAAATCAAAGATTAAAATCAGAAAAGGATATAAACCAACTTTTCCTGTCGGGTAAAAGTATATTCTCACACCCGATTAAGTTAGTTTTTTTTGTAAGATCAGATAAACCAGAAGGATTTAAAGTGCTTTTCAGTGTTCCTAAAAAACACCACAAAAAGGCAATTCAAAGAAATACCATCAGAAGGAGAATGAAAGAGGCCTTTCGGATTAATAATATCTTAAATACAATTAAAGCGGATGGATTACACTTCGCTTTTGTATATGTTTCACATGAAATTGTTGGCTATAAAGCAATAGAGAATGCGGTAATCAAATTACTGGCCGATTTAAAAACTGTATTGGAAGAAGAAAATGAAAAAAATAAATAGCCCGGTCAAATTTCTTTCAAAAACCCTTTCTTTATTACCAATAGGTCTGGTTAAAGTTTATCAGATACTTATATCACCTTATTTTCCTAATAGTTGTAGGTTTACACCAACCTGTTCCGAATATTCAATCCAGGCGTTTAATAAATATGGAATATTTAAAGGGTTATGGTTGACAATTAATCGGTTACGAAGATGTCACCCATGGGGCGGACACGGTTATGACCCGGTTCCATGAATTATGAGTAAAGATGAATGAGAGAATAATAGAAAACAATATTTCATGAAACACTCTTTCTAGGCAAGACAATTCTTAGGGTTGTTCCCTTGTTAATTTCTGAGCCGTTAATAAATATTTGACCCCCATGGTATTCCTCGATTATCCTCTTCGATAGAGTTAACCCAAGTCCCCAGCCACGTTTTTTGGTTGTATAACCCGGTAAAAATATTTTTTTAAACTTAGATCGTGATATCCCCCTCCCGTTGTCTTTAATATCTATGTAAACTACCTGTGTTTGATTTATAATTGAAAATGAAATTTCTCCATTGCCTTCAATTGCATCAATAGAATTCTTAACAACATTTTCAATAACCCACTCAATTAATGTATCGTTTAATGGGAGAATTATATCGTCTTTGTTGCTGTATAACTTATTAAAAATAATGTTTTTTGACACTCTGGTTTTGATATAATCTATGGATCTGTCAATGACATCAACGAGGTTTTTTTCTTCAAGGTTAGGAACAGACCCTATTTTTGAAAACCGATCGGATATTTTTTCAAGGCGTAAAATATCTTTTTCAAGTTCGGAGGAAACAAAAGAAAGATTCTCATTGTTTTTTATTATATGAAGGCATGCCATTAGCGATGAAGTGGGGGTTCCAAGCTGATGGGCGGTTTCTTTAGCAAGCCCCACCCAAATTTTATTTTGTTCTGCTTTCCTGGCCTGACTAAAACCATAATATGCAATTGAAAGAAACAGGAACACAATAAATATCTGAATATATGGATAATATGTTAATTTTATTAAAGTAGAACTATCTTTAAAATAGACATAATTTTTTGTGCCATCTAAAAGAGTGACAACGATTGGTTCGTGGGACAAACGAAACTCCGCTATAAGTTCATTAATTTTATCTGGTTTATCTATTACTGCTTGTGATATGTTTCTAAATGACAAAACAGTCCCATTTTCATCCGTTAATATTACAGGAACAGTCGAATTGTTTTGGATCACCTGAAAAATAAAAGAGAAATCCTGGTTTGTATTTTCAAGATTTGAAAGTTGACGAACCCCTTCTGCCCAAAGTTCAATCCTTTTTTTCTCCTCCAAGGAGAGCTCCTTTACCAGGGAATTGGTTATATATAAAGAGGTTATCGCGATTACTGCAACCACAAAAAAAACTATAAAACGCCAATTTAAGGCTGTAAACCTTTTTTCCACAGCTATAAATTATTTAATTTTCATCGTGTCCAGCTCATCCCACTCAATCTTAAATGGAGAAATAACATTTTTATTGCTCATGGAGTCAATTTTATTTTGTTGGGAATGTGTTGCCGGATCTTTAGGTTTTATTATATCATCAACGATTGAATTTTTTAATTCCCGTGTATCTGTAATGATATTGTTTTTAAAATTGTTGTAAGCGCTCTTGGTATCAAATGATACTGAAAAATCCTTCTGGGTTCCAACTATTTTGAAAAACAAATTTACCCTATTTGCATCATCGGTATAATAATTTTTATCCCGATCGAAGTTTTTATATTTTTTCCCAAGTAAATCAGAGAGCTTAAAATTTAACAGGTAACTATAATTTCCACCAAGGAGGTGGTTTCCAGACACCCGGAGATCAAGCAAATTACTTCTTATTTCCATGTTGGGTATTGATAAAATATTGTTTTTTAAATAAAAAGTATTTTCCAGCGTTTTAAACTCTATGACATCCAACTCTTTAAGCTTGACTAACAATGATAACTTTTGCAATTGTTTAAGATTTGATATTTTCCCATTATTTATTTTTAATGATGCTACAACGCTTGTTTCATTATATTTATTTAATAAAAGGCTATCAATATTTCCGCTAAAGCGGATATTTCCTGCCAGACGACCATCAATGAAATTGCTAAAATCTGTTTGTTTAAACTCGTTGGACAGGAAGGTTGATAATGATTTGATATTTATATTATCAAAATCCGATACGAATATCAGATTATTATTAAAACTTGCATTGCCTTTAAAAGAACCATCAAAAGCAGAGAAATTAAAATCGGGAATATCAACTACATCGCGACCATAATTTAAATTGAGAGAAACCTTGTTGAATTGATAATTGCCATATTCAACATTGTTAAAATTGCATTTTACGTTTAAGCCAAGCTCAATGTCTAATCCCTTTTTTGGCCCTGACGTTGAACCAAAAACATTTTTTAAATAGTTTAAGTCAACATTATCTGAAGTTATACTAACATTAGCAAACAAATCCTTTCTGGTATTTAAAAACTGCATAAATAAAGGGATGTGAATATCCCCTTTTATCAATGATTCGTTAAGCAATCCGGAAAATCTTGCATTACAAGCATCATTATTAATTTCAATCTGTGTTTTAAAGCCCGTCAAAAAATCAAAATTTTTATAAGTTGGATTTTCCATTAATAACGACGATTTTATTTGGAGAACTTTAGCGGAGTTAAAATCACTTAGACTACTTAGTTTTATAATCGTTTTAAGGGTTCCTGAAAAATCAGCAGAAAAATTTTTTTGAAGAATAGTTAGAGATCTTTTATCAATGGCAAATTTGCTATCAAGGAAAACCAAGGGTTGATTAAGGTTGGCTATTTTTACGGCTCCGTTAATATAAGAGCCCTGATGTGCTATTTTAAAATGATTAATATATAACTTAGTATCCTTTAACGAAGAGTTAAAATAAAAAGAACCAGATAGTTCATTTATAATAACATGAGATATATTATTGTATTGAAATGTTGAATTATATAAAGCGAAATTACTTTGTATATAATTATAATCGGGTATCGACATATTGGTTAAATATAAAAAATCAAGAGATAGGTGTCCCTTAACATTTTTCAAATTTGTAAACTTATGTAGTAATGATTGTTGTTTGCCAAGGTTTATCTTTTGGGCCATCAGGGAAATTTTCAAAGAATCTGATAGAAACCCATAAGAAAAATCTGTTTTAAAATTGATATTGTATAAAGATAATTCAGAGTTATATAAAACGATTGAATTTCTGTTTATTGAGAGGTCTCCACGTAATTTAACTTTTGTAGTTAGAACTTTGATTATTTTTTCATTATAAGCAATTGAATCAGAAACGGTTTGAATTTTAAAAAAACCTGTATTATTGTAATATTTTCCAGCTATCTGTGCCGAACTAATAAATATTTTATAATAGGAATTAGACGAAACCGAATATGACAGAACTACGTTTTTTAACGCTATGTTTTTAAAGCCCAGATAAAGATTCAAATCGCCAGCATCATTATTTTTAGTGTTGGTGAACAAGTTGAATAATAATGTATCGGCATTAATCACTCCATCGGCAATGGATAATGAGTTCACAACAAAATTTTTTCTTATCGCCTCTAAGAGGTTGATGTTTAA
This sequence comes from uncultured Rikenellaceae bacterium, assembly GCA_964552655.1. Classification (GTDB taxonomy): domain Bacteria; phylum Bacteroidota; class Bacteroidia; order Bacteroidales; family Tenuifilaceae; genus CAZKHG01. Next base: position 72,475 of record CAZKHG010000009.1, on the reverse strand, counting down.
GTAAAGGTTTGATGCGCGTACAATTGAAACCGGATTATTATTAGAATTCAAGGTGATATTTGGTTTTGAAACCTTAAATGTGATGTTTGGAAAAAACCGCCAGGGTTCAAGCTCAATTTTAGAATAATAAACACAAAAGGGACCATTCGAGTTTATTCTATTGTTAATTAAAAGAATCAGATCATTCCTGAAATAATTTATAAATAAGATAAATAAGATAAATAGAACTAAGGCCAATGATAAAATAATCGCAAATATTTTTTTAGTATACCGAATCATTTTTTTGTTTCTTTAGTTATTACAAATGCGAATAATAAATACTTTTATAACCGGATATAAAATACAACCATGGGTAAATATATATTATTTCTTGTTTTTCAGCTTATCATTTCCCAAAATGGGTTGTGTCAAAATATTGATTCATTAATTAAGAAAGCGGAAACATTCAAGAGCCCCGAAGATAAGGCGCGTGTGATGATGGAAATAACGGATTACTATTTTTCTGCAAAAGAAAATGCTTTAGCCGAAGAATATACAAGAAAAACCGAAAATCAATTAAATAAATCGGACTCAATTCTATTTAAAGTGGACAACCTGAACCGCCTGGGTGTTTTATTAAGAAATAATTCAAAATACAACGAGGCGTTAAGAGTTCATAAAACCGCACTTAATATTGCCGAAGAATCAGGATACAAACGGGGACAAACCATTTCACTAAACAATATTGGGGTTGTTTATAGAAGAATTGACAACCATGCAAGTGCTGCAGAATACCATACAAAAGCATTAAAAGTTGCAGAAGAAACAAAAGACACATTTTCCATTTCTGTTTCATATAATAGCTTGGGTAATATTTACTCTTTGAATGGAAGATATGACGAAGCCCTATCTTTTTTTAACAAGGCTCTAGATTTGGCAATAAAACAGAAAAACCAGTTAAGCCAGGCCATCAATAATAATAATATTGGAGAGGTTTATGAATTTACTGGGAACTATAATAAAGCAAAAGAATACTATCTTAGATCGTTTGAAATAAACCAAACACTTAAAAACGAAAAGGGAATCGCAATTTCTTATAATGCAATCGGGAAAATTACACTTCTAAATGGTGATGCAAAAACAGCATTAGATTATTTTTCAAAGGCATTGGTGATTGATCAAAAACTCGGCGATAAAAAATTTATTGCAGAAAGTTATTTAAACATTGGAAGGGCGTTAATTGTGCTTAACAGGTACAACGAATCAATAAATTTTTTAAATAAATCAATTGTCATTGCAAAAGATATTCACAGCCTGGTTCATCTGCAGTCAGCATATGAGGCCCTTAGTACTATTTATTCAATAAAAAATCAAGATAAAGAAGCACTTTCCTTTTATAAAATTGCTGCTCTATACAAGGATAGTGTTTTAAATGAAAAAAGCGCCAGGCACATTTCTACCGTCCAGGCCGTTTTTGAATCAGAAAAGAAAGAGCAGCAAATAAAATTTCTGCAACAAAATCAAGAACAAAATGCCCGCGAGTTTAAAAAACAGAGATTGATAAACATTTCGTTACTGATAAGCCTTGGTCTTAGCCTTATAATAATTGTTCTGGTTTATTTGGCTTTTACAACCAAGCGTAATGCCAATTACCTACTTTCCAAGCAAAACACAGAAATAGAGAGTAAAAATCAGGCGCTTAATCGGCAGAAAAATGAAATACAGTCTCAAAAAGAGGAGATTGAAATACAAAGGATGAATATTGAAATTAAAAACAAAAACCTGGAAGACGCTTATCAAATAATAGAGAACTATATTGGTAAAATTACAGACAGTATAAGATATGCAGAAAAAATTCAGAAATCAATCTTCCCTGATCTGGATGGAACAAACATCTTTTTTAAAGAACAATTCATCTTTTACAAACCCAAAGATATTGTAAGTGGGGACTTCTACTGGTTTTCTGCCAGAAAAGAATTGTTATATTTTGCTATAGCCGATTGCACCGGCCATGGAGTTCCGGGGGCATTTATGAGTATTATTGGAATAGATTTGTTAAACCAGGCAATTAACCAACAGGGACTTGATGACACATCTGAGATTCTGGCATTTTTAAACACAGAATTAAGAAGAAGGCTAAAAAAGGACAAAGAAGAGGCTGTGCTTAAAGATAGCATGGACATTGCTTTAAGCGTTTATAATAAATCAACCGGTGAAATTACTTTTTCGGGTGCATTAATCCCTCTTTTTCTGCTAAGAAACAACACCATTGACATTCTGAAACCCGATAATACCACCCTGGGGATGTCAACAGTACTATTTAACCGGAATTTCAATAAGCAAAAAACATATTTAAAGAAAGGGGACTTAATTTATTTAACAACAGATGGTTACCTTGACCAATTTGGCGGAGATGCAAATAAAAAATTTATGCGATCACGACTTTTCTCCCTTTTGCTTAAAATAAAAGATTTACCAACCGATCAACAAAAAGAACAAATTGAAAACACCTATATGAACTGGAAGGGAAAAAACGAACAAATTGATGATGTTTTGGTTTGGGGTATAAAAGTTTAGTGTTTTGTGCAATTGAGAACAACGATCAAAATAAAATTTCCTATATATCTGGTTAAGCAAATTATTGTTAATATTCTGCTTTTAGGTCTGTTAGCCGTATTTGTAAACCCACTTTATGCTACAAACAGGTCAAAAATTATAAAAGTATTACAAGACGATTCAATATTAGTAAACATTCAAAAGGGTAACCTAAAAGAAATCCAAAAATATATAGAACAGAAAGGTCCGAATGCTCTGATACTTGACAGTTCTGCCACACTGCTTTCTTATGCAATTCAGCAAAATAGTTTCAAAGCCGTCAAATTTTTAGTTTTAAATGGTGCAGATGTAAATAAGCCTGTTAAAAATTATTTTCCTATAATGATATGTGCTGTAAATGATTATACATCAATAGCTAAATATTTAATAGGAAAAGGGGCAAGGGTTGATGCTCAAAATAACGTAAATAACACGGCGTTAATTCTAGCGTCCAGGTACGGAAACCTGAAGATGGTTAAACTCCTGACTAAAAAAGGGGCAAACCCGTTTATCAAAAACCAAACAAGGCAAACCGCCCTGGATTACTCTAATAGTTTTAACCAAAAAAAAGTTTCTGCTCATCTAAAAAAAGAAATGCAGAAATATGCCAACTCAAATTTAACCGCGACATATGACGGCCCTTATGTTGTTAACAAAAACGACAAAAAAGTTGAAATACAATTCATTATTCATAAGGATAAAAAGAGCAAAACACAATTGTATAGGGAAACAATAAAATGGAATGCGGATGAGGTAAACTTCAAAAACCCAGTAGTTTCCAATTCCAATTTTAAGATTTCAAAATTTAATTTTCCTGAAAAAGACACCGCTTTTTTTAAAAATATTGACAATATATTTGTTGTTGGAGATGTGCATGGCGAGTATTTGTCTCTGGTTAAGCTGCTAAAATCCAACAATATTATAAATGGTGATTTATCTTGGAACTTTAATAAGGGGCATCTTGTTTTTATGGGAGATATTTTTGACAGGGGTGAGAATGTTACCGAAATCTTATGGTTAATTTACAAATTGGAGAAGGAGGCGTATGTTGCAGGAGGGCGAGTTCACTATCTTCTAGGGAACCACGAATTAATGATCCTTCAAAATGATATACGGTATGTTAATGACAAGTATATGTATCTAGCGGCATCAACGAAAATTAAATATTCAGACTTATTTGGCAAGGAAACAATCCTTGGAGGTTGGTTAAGAACAAAAAAAGTAGCAATTGTAATTGATAGTATTCTTTTTGTTCATGCGGGAATATCAAAGGAGCTGATAGACATGAAACTATCTATTAAAGAAATGAATAGAATAATATGCAATGTAATTAATGAACAGCCCGCAAAAGATAAAGAAGAAATAAATAAAATTGATTTAATAACAGGCGAGAACGGTCCTCTATGGTACCGAGGATATTTTGGGGAAAATATAATTATCCCCAAAACAACAAACGAAGAAATTTCAAGCATACTTTCTTACTTCAATGTGAATAAAATAATTATTGGCCACACCGAGGTTAATAAAATAGAACCAATTTACGAAGGAAAGATAATTCCTGTTGATGTTCCTTTTAACCGCCAGGGCATAGAAGCTCAGGGGTTGAAGATTTTCCAAAAAAAATTTTATCGATGTTATGATGATGGTCGGGTAGAAGCTATTTAATAAAAACAGGATGCATAAATTATTCTGTATATTATTCATAACTATTAGTCAAATTGCGTTTCCTCAAGTTGAGCCAAAAACTCTTTTTCAAAGCGACAAGTTATTAGAATTAACAATTGCAACAAACCTTAAAAGTTTAATGCTCGATATTGACGAAACCCGGGCTCAATACCACCCGGCCAGCCTTTCGTATTTTGATCAACATAATACCCCGATAACCCTTAATATTCAAATTAAGACAAGAGGCCACTTTAGGCGGCAGAAAGAAAACTGCTCCTTCCCCCCTTTGCGAATCAAATTTGTCGATCCGGGCTTGCAAAATTCTTTATTTCAAGGACAAGAAAAGCTTAAGCTAATTACTAAATGTAGAATGTCGAATTCCAAATTTGAGCAATTTATTATAAAAGAACATCTTGTTTACAAGGCATTTAACCTTATAACCGATTTCAGCTTTAACACCAGAATGGTAAAGATCAACTATGTTGATACCGAAGGAAGAATAAAAAATTTCAGTACATACGCTTTTTTTCTCGAAGACAAGTACGACATGGCAGGCAGGAACAATGGGAAAATATTATCAACACAAGGCATACACCAGGAAGCAGTAGATCAAAGAATGATGAATGAACTTGCAGTTTTTCAGTACATGATTGGCAATACAGATTGGTCGGTACCTAAGTTACACAACATTGAATTAGTTGTAATAAATGAAACGGTCCCATTGATTGCAGTTCCTTACGATTTTGATTTTTGTGGTATAGTAAATCCACCTTATACAAAACCTCCAGAAATTCTACCCATACAGCATGTAACCGAACGCTATTACCGAGGATTTTGCAAAACAAAGGAAGAGTTGGACCCTGTTTTTTTAAAATTTCTAGATCTTAAAGAAGAAATTCTTGGTATTTATTTAAAAGATTCCTTGCTTAACTCCAGTGAAAAAAAGAGGATAATCAAATTCATTGAGGGTTTTTACAAGATAATTGAGAACCCGGACAAAAGAGAAAGAGAGTTTTTTGAAAATTGTAGAAAAAACTGAAAATGCCAGAAAACCCGGAAAGAAAAAAATTTTTATTTAGCTTGATCCTACCCCTCCTGTTTATATTTCTTATTTGGGTGATTAAATTGGTAGATTACACCGATGATCTTAGTTTATACCGCTTTGGTAACCAGCCCCGCAGCCTCATAGGATTACCAGGAATTATTTTTTCTCCTTTTATTCATTCGGATTTTAACCATTTGATATCAAACACATTTCCTCTATTAATTTTGGGAACGGGAATCATTTACTTTTATCGCGAACTTGCCTACAAGGTTATTTTTTGGATATGGATGAGCGGAGGAATACTAGTGTGGCTTGCAGCCCGCGACAGTTATCATATAGGGGCAAGTGGTTTAATTTATGGTATTGCATCTTTTCTTTTTTTCAGTGGAATTTTCCGACGCGATACCAGGCTAACGGCAATATCACTTTTAGTCGTTTTTCTTTATGGAAGTTTGGTTTGGGGAATTTTCCCATTTACACCCGAAATATCGTGGGAGTATCACTTATTAAGTGCAATAAGCGGTTTTGTTCTTGCTCAAATTTACAGAAAACAAGGACCCCAACAGAAACAACCCGATTTTGAAAATGATGATGATAGTGTATCAGATGCCATGAACGAAAAGGAAGAAGATGTGAATGAATCGAAAACAATTTGAACATCTGATTTTAATAAAGATATCATTTTTATATATTTGTCTTCTTTTCAAAATAGTAATTTTAAAGAACTAATACTATACAAATGGCTAAATTTAACGAAACCGAAAGCAGTTCCAACAATATTAACCTAATTGGTTATGGAACGGAAATAACAGGTGATATTTCATGTGGCGGTGATTTACGAATCGATGGAACACTCACAGGAAATATTATAGCAAGAGGGAAAATTGTTGTTGGCGAAACAGGCAAAATCAAAGGAGAGGTTAGCTGTAAAAATTCCGATATTTCAGGAATAATTGAGGGCAAGATTACGGTACAGGAACTGCTTGCCTTAAAATCAACTTCAAAAATTATTGGAGACATTACCACTGGTAAACTTGCAATTGAGCCAGGTTCTAAATTTGTTGGTTATTGCGACATGAAAGAACCTGAGAAAATTAACGACAAGAGACCTGGCGTTTCTATTGCAAAAGAAGAAAACAACGGGAATTAATTATGTTAAAAGCATTTATATACAGAACAATGCTTCTTGTTATTATTGCTAGTTTGCTAGTATATGCATCCTTTTATTTAATTAACAAGACACCTCCGTTGATAGTATATTTTCTTCCTTTTTACTTTGGGGTGTTAAATTTTTTGTTTATATTGTTTGTTCAAAATTCTTTAAATCAGGCAATATCAAAATTTACCAGCAAATACTTAGCCGGAACGGCGATAAGATTTGTGTTGGGTTTGATTTTTGTGATTATTTTTGTTCTTTTAAATAAAGAAAACGCAATAGCTTTTGTAATTGTTTTTTCCATTAATTATTTAATTTTCTTGGTTCACGAAATAATTGAAATGCTTCAATTCTCCAAAAAAACAAAACCAAGAGTTGATTTGAGACAATAAGGGGTATTAAAGTAAAACAATTTGAAAACGAGGTCATTATATATTATTTTTTTACTTTCAATAGGCATGGTAACAAGTGCATATTGCTCGTCAACCCTGTTTCAAGAAAAAAATACGGAACACAAGGACTCCTTATCAAATAGTACCGAAGAAAAAAAGGGGTTTAATACAGTAGATTTTATTTTCGAACACATTGGTGACTCTTATGAATGGCATATAACAACAATAAACCATCATCACATCTCAATCCCTTTGCCAATAATTCTTTATAGCAAATATACAGGTTTCCATATTTTTTTATCGAATAAATTTCATCATGGAGAAAAGGAGTATCATGGGTTTAAATGGGAAACTGAAGGAAAAAATAAGGGAGAAATAGTTGAAAATATCGACAAAAACAAAATTGAAACCGGCACATACTTGCCCATCAATCTTTCTATAACTAAAAATGTTCTTACAATTTTGATAATTTCAAGTTTAATGTGTTGGCTGTTTATTGGCATTGCTCGCAGGTATAAGAAATACCCAGAAAGTGCACCAACCGGAACGCAGAATTTATTTGAACCCATCATCCTTTTTGTAAAAGATGAAATAGCCATTCCCTCAATTGGAGAAAAGCACTATATGCGCTTCATGCCATTCCTGCTGACTGCTTTTTTCTTCATCTGGTTTAGCAACATGCTTGGCCTTATCCCAATATTTCCCGGCGGGGCAAATGTAACGGGTAACATAGCCGTAACAATGGTGTTAGCGCTTTTCACCTTCGTTTTAACAACAGTTACGGCAAACAAGCATTACTGGAAAGAAATAATAAACGCTCCGGGCGTACCATGGTTTCTAAAATTTCCCATTCCAATTTTACCAATAGTAGAAATTTCAGGAATGTTCACCAAGCCAATCGTATTAATGATTCGTCTTTTTGCCAATATTCTAGCAGGACACATGATTGCAATAGTATTTTTTGCCCTGATATTTATTTTTGGAGCCATTCATTATTTAGCGGGATATTCAATTTCTATTGTCAGCGTATCGTTTACTTTTTTCATGACATTATTAGAACTGCTTGTTGCATTAATTCAGGCATATGTTTTCACATTGTTGTCAGCCATTTATTTTGGTATGGCCACTCAAGAACAACATCATTAGTATTAATTTAAAATAATAAGAAAATGACTACATTACTCGTATTACTTCAAGAAGCAACGGGCATAGCATTAGGCCCACTAGGCGCTGCCCTTGGTGCAGGAGTTGCAGCTCTAGCCGCAGGGGTTGGTATCGGACAAATCGGTTCATCTGCAATGAAAGCCATTGCGCGTCAACCCGAGGCTGTTGGTGACATTCGTGCAAATATGATTGTTTCTGCCGCTCTTATTGAAGGCGTTGCATTTTTTGCCATTATTATTTGTGCCCTGGTTTTATTCTTATAAAACAATTAAAAAATGGGTTTAATTACTCCTGATTATGGCCTGCTTGTCTGGATGTTGTTTTCTTTCAGTCTTGTCCTTTTTGTGCTGAAGAAATTTGCCTGGAAGCCAATTCTTCAGGGACTCAAGAGCAGAGAGGAATCAATTTCTAAATCCCTGAAACTTGCCGAAGAAGCCCGAAATGAGATAAAAAGACTAAGTGCCTATAATGAGGAACTTGCCGAAAAGGCAAGACAGGAAAGGGAGTTAGCTTTTCAGGAAGCAAAAAAACTTAGAGACAAGCTGGTGGAAGAAGCTAAAATCCAGGCAGAACAAGAGGCTCAAAAGATTTTGAGCAAAACAAGAGAACTGATAATCAAAGAACGGGAGAATGCAAAAAAGGAGTTATCCGTTGAGGTTTCGAGAATAGCCCTCGAGCTATCCGAAAGGATTCTCAAAAAAGAATTTGATGATAAACAGAAACAACTCCAATACTTTGACCAAGTGCTTAAGGAGATATCAAGTAAAAATTAGTAGTTAATGCAAGCCGGCCGGATATCCGTTAGATACGCAAAAGCTCTTTATGACTATTCATCCAGCGAAAAAACACAGGATGAAGTGTATAAGGATTCTTATGTGTTATTAGATTTAATAGAAAACAATAAGGAGTTTGTTTATTTACTAAATAACCCGGTAATTGCAGCAAAAGAGAAAGAACGTGTAATTTCAATGGTTCTAAAAGACGCGGTTAACAAAACGCTGTTTAATTTAATTCGCCTGCTTATCGTAAAAAACAGAGAGGCGTATATTCAAAACAGCCTGTTGATTTTTCAGAAAATTTATAGAGAGAATCAGGGTGTTTTCAGAGTAATTCTTGAATGTGCAACAGAACCAACAAAAGAATTTGAAGGGAAAATTATTGATTTTGTTAATACCCGGTTTAAGAAAAAAACAGAATTAATAGTTAAAATTAAGCCAGAGCTCATTGGGGGTTTTATTCTTCAGGTAGAGAATCTCCTAGTCGATCAAAGCATTATAGGGCAACTAAATATTTTTAAAAAATCGCTTATACCCGAACAAAAAGTAATTTAAATCAAATACTATGGCAGAAATTAAGCCTTCCGAAATATCCGAACTATTGAAAAAGGAGCTGGCCGGAGTAAACACAAAGCTAAATTTTGAAGAGATTGGAAATGTGTTACAGGTTGGTGATGGGATAGCCAGGATATTTGGGTTGAACAATGTTCGATCTAACGAGCTGATAGAGTTCGAGTCTGGAGTAATGGGGATTGTTCTAAACCTAGAAGAAGATAATGTTGGGGCAGTATTATTGGGTAATATCGACCTGGTTAAAGAGGGAGAACGGGTTAAGCGAACAGGAAGAATTGCCTCAATTAAAGTTGGCGAAGGGCTTCTTGGGCGAGTTATAAACACTATTGGTCAACCAATTGATGGCAAGGGCCCTATTGCCGGAGACACAATAGAATTACCCCTTGAAAGAAAAGCCCCGGGGGTTATTTACAGGCAACCAGTTAATGAACCCTTACAAACAGGAATAAAAGCCATTGACTCAATGATACCAATTGGCCGTGGTCAGCGAGAACTCATTATTGGAGACAGACAAACAGGAAAAACCGCCATTGCCATTGATACAATCATAAATCAAAAACATAATTTTGCCAAGGGAAATCCGGTGTACTGCATTTATGTTGCCATCGGACAGAAAGGATCAACAGTTGCAGGAATTGCTAAAACCCTTGAAGAGCATGGTGCGATGGACTATACCATTATTGTGGCAGCAAATGCATCCGATCCAGCCGCAGAACAGTTTTATGCACCTTTTGCCGGAGCCGCAATCGGAGAATTTTTCCGCGATACCGGAAGATCGGCGCTTGTAATTTATGACGATCTTTCAAAACAAGCCGTTTCGTATCGCGAAGTTTCTTTGCTTCTAAGAAGGCCTCCTGGTCGCGAAGCATACCCGGGAGATGTTTTTTATTTACATTCACGCCTATTGGAACGTGCCGCAAAAATAATAGAATCTGATGATATTGCCCGGCAAATGAATGATTTACCAGAATCGCTTAAGCCGATTGTAAAAGGAGGCGGATCACTAACCGCACTGCCAATTATTGAAACCCAGGCAGGTGATGTTTCTGCTTATATCCCCACAAATGTTATCTCTATAACTGATGGTCAAATTTTCTTGGAATCCAATCTTTTTAATAATGGGATCAGGCCTGCGATCAATGTTGGAATTTCTGTATCACGTGTCGGTGGGAAAGCACAGGTAAAATCAATGAGAAAGGTTGCGGGAACGCTTAAATTAGATCAGGCCCAATATAGGGAATTGGAAGCATTTTCTAAGTTTGGATCGGATCTTGATCTTGCGACCATTGCTGTTCTTGATAAAGGTTCAAAAAATGTTGAACTGTTAAAACAGGGGCAATATAAACCATTGCCAGTAGAGTTACAGGTTGCAATAATTTTTTGTGGAACCAAAGGATTGCTCAAAAATGTTGCCCTGGCCAAGATCAGAGACTTTGAAAAAGACTTTTTGGAACTTGTTCAACTAAAACACAAAGATGTTCTTGAAAGAATATCTAAAGGCGAATTTGATGATTCAATTGCTGCTATATTAACAAGTGTTGCAGAGGAGGTTGCACCCAAATTTAAAAAATAATGGCCAGCCTTAAAGATATTAGGAATCGAATTGCTTCTGTTAATTCTACAAAAAAGATTACCAGCGCAATGAAAATGGTTTCCGCTGCCAAATTCAAAAAAGCACAGGATAGTCTCAGCCGTTATAAACCTTTCTTTGAAGAAAACAAAGCCATTATTGAAAGCATTTTCCATAAGATTAATGTTAACAATGAATACTGTACCCCAAGAAAAACTATCAAAAAAATCGGGATAGTTGTAGTAACATCAAACTCCAGTATGTGTGGGGCTTTTAATCAAAACATTATCAGAGCCACACTGAATGAAATGGCTTCAATTGATAAAATTTACCCAAAAGCCGCCATTGAATTGCTTTGTATCGGGAAAAAAGGATTTGATTTTTTTAGCAAAAAGGGTTTTCCAAGCAGCGCATTAAATAATCACATTCTTGAAAAGCCTGAATTAGACATCACCAAGGAAACATATAATATTATTGCGGAAAAATATTTAAAAGGAGAATTTGATCAAATTTATTTAGCCTATAATTCTTTTAAAAACGCCGCAGTTCAGGTTCAAAAGGTTGAAAAACTTTTTCCGGTTGAGTTTACTTTTGAGGAAAATTACAAGTCAATCCTTGATATTGTAGAACCCACTCCGGAGATTTTTGTAAAAAAGATTCTGCCCAACTTTTTGCTTTATAAATTATATTTTGCCATTGCCAATAGTTCTGCCGCAGAACATGGCGCAAGAATGACAGCAATGCATCAGGCTACCGATAATGCAACAGAATTAATTAGAGACCTTACATTACAATACAACAAAGCTCGCCAGGCCTCAATTACAAAAGAGATTCTGGAAATCGTTTCAGGTGCAAATGCGCTAAAGGGTTAATGGCTAGAACTTCTTTTTAACAACCTGGGTTTCCGACAGGTCTTTAGATACATTTATTAGGTAATCGCCAAGTTTTTCCAATACAGAAAAAAGATCATGGTAAATTACCCCTGAAGAGTAGTTGTACTTATTACTTTCTGCCTCTTTAATGTAGTCTTCCTTTAGTTGGTTTCGTAGCAAATTGATTCTGTTTTCAATATCATAAGCGGGAGCAAGGTTGATTTGTGCGTGACCTTTGTTAATATTTTCAATCATTATATTAAAGGCCTCATCAATCAAATCAAACATCTTTTGTATCTTGCTATTCATATCTTCTGTGAACCAAATGTTTGATTCGTGTTTTCTCCTAAGAATTCTGGCAATTGAGAAGTTGCTATCTGAAATTGATTCTATATCACTGATAATTTTAAACATAGACTGAACGACCCTGGTGGTAGAATCACTAAGTTTATTGACAGAAATTTTACTTAAATAGGTAGCAATCTCAACCTCAACCCGGTCGCTTATATTTTCATACTTTTCAATTCGTTGATAAATTATTTCAAGATTTTTTTCGTTTTTCTCAAGAAAAAAGTCTTTAACAAATCCGAACATTTTGTAAGATCGTTTAGCATATACTATAATTTCTTTTTTGGCCTGAATTAAAGAAAATTCAGCTGTTGATAGTAACCCTATCCCAAGATGCATGAGCCTTCGCTTTTCCTCTTCGCTATCTTTTGCTGGAACCATTTTGCCAACAATTTTTACTATCAGGGGGATAAACCAAACGAGAATTAGCGTATTTGTAATATTAAACCCAGTGTGGAAAATACATAACGCAATCGGAAGGGTTGAAGAATTGATAAGGAGGGTGGGTGTTGACAGATCGAGCACACTGTAGAACAACGAGATAAGAGGAGAAAAGAATAACAGCACCCATATTACACCAAAAAGGTTAAGAATAAAATGAACCCTTGCCGCTCTTTTTGCCGAAGTATTTGCCGCCCTGGCTGCAAAATTGGCAATAATTGATGTTCCTACATTTTCTCCTAAAACCATTGCAATGGCATTCGGAAAAGAGATTAGGCCAGCGCTACTTAAAACGAAGGTGAAAACAAGCGCCGCGCTTGACGATTGAAGTCCAAGAGAAAAGAAAATACCCAATACAACAAATATCAAAACAGAATAAAAACCTAGATTTGAGGTATAAACCAAAAAGGATTTAAGTTCTGGCAGATGATTGATATTGCCGGCATTTAATTTTAAAAAATCTAAACCAATAAAAAGCAGAGAAAACCCAATTATTAACTCGCCCAAGGAGCGCAGCAGGGATTTTTTTGTCAGTATTAATGGAACCCCAAAACCAATAATTGGAACAGCCAAAGAAATGAAATCATATTTAAAGCCTAATATTGAAACCACCCAAGCGGTAAAGGTTGAACCAATGTTGGCTCCCATAATTATCCCAATAGATTGAACCAGGCTTAGCAAACCTACGTTAACAAATCCAACAACCATTAGTGTTGTGGCTGTTGAAGATTGTATAACCATTGTGACAATCAACCCGGCTAAAATTCCCTTTGTTGTAGTAGATGGCATGGTTTGTAATAAACCACGCATTTTTTCACCTGCAATTTTTTGAAGAGATTCACTTATCAGTTTTAGCCCAAACAAAATAACCCCAAGTGAACCAATAAGGGTAAGGAATTCAATAATCCCGTATTCCATAAAAAATCAAATTAACCTCGCAAAAGTACATATAATTCAGTTTTGTGGGCAATAAAAATAATTAATATTAAAACTGACACTTAAACAAATTGATTTTCAGTAAAATGTATGACAAACAAATACTTACCAATGTTTGAATAGTATAACAAATATGCTATATTCGCTTCTTTTATCAGCCTCATATTTTCTAAATCAATATTTAAGCATGTTTAAATTTATTGCCCGGATAATTCTGAGAAACAGGTTTCTTTTGATTGCTATAATTTTGCTTTTTACGGCTTTTATGGCTTACAAGGCATCTTTTGTTGAATTGTCTTATAAACCAACCTATCTATTACCTAAGCAGGATTCACTTTTAATTAAAAACGAAGAGTTTGCAGTTAAATTCGGCAAAGGCGAAAATATAATGGTCGTTGGGGTGCAAACCAGCGATTTCTTTTCGAAAAAACACTTTCTGGACTGGACAAACCTGAATAATGAAATAAAAGAAGTTAATGGAGTAGAGCAAGTTTTCTCCATTTACGATGCAATAAACCTGGTAAAGGATACAATAAAAAAGAAATTCTATTCCGAAAAAATTTTTAACAGAACGGACTATTCTGAATTGGAAATGGATTCGTTGGCTAAAACCGCAACTTCATTAGAGTTTTATAACAATCTGTTATACAACAAACAAACAAATACGTATTTATTGCTCATTACCCTTAATAAAGAGATCTTACAAACAAGCGGAAGAATAAAAATGGTTGCGAAGGTTTTAGATGCATGCAAAACCTATGAGAGAAAGACGGGTAACAAATTATACTATTCCGGCTTACCATATATAAGGGTTACAGTTGGGGAGATGATAAAAGGGGAAATGTACCTCTTTATTTTTATTGCAGTAGTTGTTACCGCAATCATATTACTTCTGCTCTTTAGGTCCGTTAAAATTGTATTTATTTCTATGACAGTGGTTGGAATTGGAGTTATATGGGCGCTTGGTTCAATTACTTTGTTTGGGTATGATTTAACATTGCTAACTGCAGTTGTTCCTACTCTTTTGATAATAATTGGAATTCCTAGTTGTATTTTTCTGATCAATAAGTACCATTTTGAATACAAGTATCATGGGAATAAGATAAAATCGCTATACAGGATGATAACCAGAATCGGAAGCGCAACTTTTCTTTCCAATCTTACTACGGCTATTGGTTTTGGGTCATTTATCACCACTCATACACAAATTCTTAAGGAATTTGGAATTATCGCATCACTAAATGTAATTGCCGTTTATTCTATTTGTTTGATGTTAATTCCCATTATATTTAGTTTTTTACCGCCACCTAAACCGCGGCATCTTAATCATTTAAATCGAGAAGGAGTTAAAAACGCAATTTGCAGAGTTGTTCTAACTTCTTTATACCGCCGGAAGATTGTTTTTACAATTGCAGGAATTCTTATATTTTTTGGGATAATTGGTGTTACACTTTTGAAAACAAATGCATACATGGTTGATGACATACCAAGAAAACACCCGGTTTTGGTTAACCTTAAGTTTTTTGAAAAAAATTTTCACGGGGTTCTCCCTCTAGAAATAGTTTATGATACCAAAAAACCCAACGGATATTTATCTTCGGCTACCTTATCAAGAATAGATGATTTACAAAATCGTCTTGAAAAATACGGAGAACTTTCAAAACCATTATCAATCGTAGAGGCATCAAAATTTGCTAAACAGGCATATTATAACGGCAACCAGGATCATTATGAATTGCCCAATACTTTTGAAAGAGGGTTCATTTTATCTTATATCCCCAAAAGCATTGGAATAAGTGATATGTTTGCCCGTTTTGTTGATTCGACCGGCCAATATGTTCGAATAATTTACAATGTTGCTGATTTGGGAACAATTAAAATGAACTCATTTAAAGATAGTGTTAATAAAGAAATTAAAAATGTCTTTAAGGCTGATTCCGGCAATGTAAATATGCTGGGGACAAGTGTATTAGCCGCAAAAGGGAGCGAGTATCTGGTTAAAGGCCTTTTTGTCAGCCTCCCTCTGGCCATTGGGTTGATCGCACTATTTATGACCTGGATGTTCAGAAAGGGCAAAATTGTGCTTTTCTCTGTTTTAACAAATATGATCCCGTTATTGTTGACATCGGCAGCAATGGGATACATGGGCATTTCGCTCAAACCATCTACCGTGATAGTTTTTAGTATTGCATTTGGTATCGCCATAGATAACTCGATTCAACTATTATCAAAATACCGGCAAGAGCTGCGAAGAACCTCTCATAATATAAAGGCATCGGTTATTTATGCCATTCGGGAGACAGGGATTAGTATTATTTACACCTCTATAGTCCTGTTTTTTGGTTTTAGTATTTTTGCCGCATCTAAATTTGGGGGAACGGTTTCTTTGGGAATACTTGTTTCTTTAACCCTTTTAATAGCACTTTTTTGCAACCTGTTTGTTTTGCCCTCAATACTGCTTTCTTTTGAAAGAGGAACCTCTCCTGATCCCGATTATGAACCAGCACTCGAAATTCATGCCGGTTTCGATGATGATGAAAAAAAGGAATTGATTGAACATAAGACCAGAAAAGGGCTGGGTCGCTTTATTGGAAATAGAAAATGAGCGCGGGAAAAGAACTCGTTTTATGCATTGATGAGTTGTCTAAAATAGTTGAGGACAACTTGGGAAAAGTTAACCTGCCCAACGAACCCAGAAATCTTTATGAACCGATAAGGCATATTCTTAACTCAGGCGGGAAGAGAATAAGACCGGTTCTTGTTCTTGCTGCATGTAATCTTTTCTCAGATCGGGTTAGTGAATCCATAAACCCGGCCCTTGCAATTGAAATATTTCACAATTTTACCCTGGTACACGATGATATTATGGACAATGCAACTAAGCGAAGAGGCATTGAAACCATCCATACAAAATGGAACTCTAATATTGCGATTCTTTCGGGTGATGCAATGAGTATATTGGCATACTCTTTACTTGGGAAGTGTGATCCAAAGTATTTATCTTCCGTACTTAATGTATTTAATGAGGTCTCAATTGGTATTTGCGAAGGCCAACAGCTTGATATGGATTTTGAAAAAAGATCGGACGTTACAATCGGAGAATACCTGGAAATGGTTGAGCTTAAAACTTCGATTTTAATTAAAGGGGCGCTTCAAATTGGAGCAATTCTGGGAGGGGCAAATGCAACGCAAATCAACCAAATAGGATCATTCGGGTTAAACCTTGGCTTAGCCTTTCAGCTACAGGACGATTTGCTCGATTTGTATGGTAAACCAGAGACATTTGGGAAAAAGATCGGGGGAGACATCATTGCCGGAAAAAAGAGCATTCTTTTTTTGAACGCCCTAGGTGAAGCTGAAAACAAAAAAGAACTGATACGGCTTTACCATGATAGACAAATAGCAGAGGAAGATAAAATTAATAGTTTAATTAAAATATTTAATGAATTGCAAATCAAAAAAATAACTGAAAATCAAATTATAAATTATTACAATAAAGCCATTAAATCTTTGGACGACATCGACATATTGCAAGAACGAAAAACAGTGCTATATCAAATTGCCAAAATGATAATGAATCGGGAGAAGTAGCGATTTGCAATTACGAATAAATGGTTTTTTAGTATAATACTGGATTTTTAATAATAAAGTTTATTAATTTTATATTTTTATACTAAATATTAAACTTACCCACTATGGAAAACATCAAATTTCGATTTCTTGTTCCCTGGGATTTTACGCCAGTAGCAGAAAACGCGCTAAAATACGCCATTAAAATAGGATCGCTTGGAGCGGAGTTTCAGGTTGAGTTGATTCATGTTGTTGAACCATCTGGGATATTCTCAAAAAATAAATTAACTGAAAAAGAAGCCACCGATAAACTAAAAGCAGAATACCAAAGAATAAAAGAACAATTTGGGATTGAGGTTAAAACCACTGTAATGGAAGGCAGTATTTTTCACACCATCACCGACCATGCCGCAGAAAGTAAGTCCGATATTGTAATCATGGGAACACATGGCATAGTGGGGGTTCAAAAATTGACAGGGAGCAAAGCCCTGAAGGTTATTGAGGGCTCCAACGTACCATTCCTAGTTGTTCAGGATGCACCCAAGGATAAAAGAGTTTTTGAACACCTGGTTATGCCCCTGGATTTTAGTTTTGATGAGAAAGCGAAGCTACAATATGCAATAAAAGTTCACTCTCAGTTTAGGTCAAAAATTCATATCATCATCCCAAACACCGCTGATTCTGGAGTGCAAAAAAAGGTTAACTATAACCTTGCTTTTGCTAAAAAACATCTTGAATCACATAATATACCCTATGAGATTCATAGTTCAGCCAAGGGGAGTAGTTTTCAGGATGAGATTATTAAGCTGGCAGTAGATATTGAAGCAGATCTAATTCTAATAATGACTTCCGGGAATTTAGATTTTACAGATTATGTATTTGGTGCCCAGGAACAATATGTAATTGCAAATAATGCAAAAATTCCAGTGATGTGCATTAACCCGGCAATGGCTTAGATTAAGATTAAGCCTGTCGGTGGGAATCTATTAGTTCAATTAAAGAATTTACATTATATGCATGATTATCAGAAGTAAACCTTATAACATAAGGTTTATTTTTTTTGCTTTCTACCCCAAACCGATATGCCTTATCGTAGTATAGCAAAACCAATTCAACCACTTTTTGAAAGTTGCCATTTATAAGAGCATTTTTTGCCAGCCGGGCATTGTCGTGACCAATTTTTTTGGAAATTCGGTCAATTGCACTAATTAATAGGGTTGAGTCACAATCGGAATACTCTTTTACTAGTCGGTTTACTCTTGTTTCATAAGGTATTTCAATCACCACGCAAGGACTGATAGAAATTTGAGAAAAAATTTCATCGGGAATAAAAATAGTACCAATGCTTTTGCTTTCATCTTCCACCCAAATTCTCCTTTCTAAATGAAATGAGATAATTTTTTCAAAAAGAAGATTTTCAAATTGTTCGGTTGTCGGTTGTGGATTTTGACCGATGGCACCAAAGGCCGAACCTTTATGGTTGGCAATTTCTTCAAGGTTTATAACCTGTTCATTTTTTAATGATAGTTCTTTAAGTAATTCTGTTTTCCCACTACCAGTCATTCCGCCCAGAACAATTAATTTTAAGGGAGTTCTAAAAAAATTTCGCAGATACTGCCGGTAAGATTTATATCCGCCAATAAGGGTTCGTGTATTTAAACCAGCAACATTTAACAGCCACGAAACGCTTTCACTTCTCATTCCCCCCCTCCAGCAATAGACCAAAATTTTTTTAGAAGGTGCTATTTCATTGACATCTTTAACAATTTGCTCCAATTTAGAACCGACAAAACCCAACCCGGCCACAACGGATGAAAACCTACCCTCTTTTGTGTATTTTGTTCCAACAATGGCTCTTTCATCATCAGAGAACAATGGAAGATTGTACGATCCGGGAATATGCCCTTTTTTGTATTCAGAAGGGGAGCGAACATCAATAACAGGGACGCGATGCCGTTCGTCCAAAAATGTTTTAATATCGATTTGACGGGGTTTGCTCATCCTCTAACTTTCAAGAAAGCTGCCTAAAATTGAATTACTTTCTTTCCCGCTGTTTTTTCCATAAGGCGCTAAAACCTGAATCAGCTTTCTGATGGGCATCGACTGCAACCAAATTCGACCATTACCCCGAAGAGTTGCTAAAAATAAACCCTCGCCACCAAACACCATACTTTTTAAACTCCCCGTAGTTTCAACATCAAAATCAATTTGCGGTTCAAAAGCTACAATACAACCAGTATCAATTCTTAGGGTTTCGTTGTTAAGATAGCGCTCAATTACAGTGCCACCAGCATGAACAAAAGCCCGTCCATCGCCTTGAAGCGATTGAAGAATAAATCCTTCGCCACCAACCAGCCCAGCGCCAATTTTTCGGTTAAATCGTAAAGTGACCTTTGTTCCCATTGCAGCACAAAGGAAACCATCTTTTTGAACCACCAGTTCGCCCCCGACCTTAGCCAAATCAATTGGAATAACTGTTCCTGGGTAGGGAGCAGAAAAGGCAACTCTTTTTTTCCCAAGTCCCTGATTTGTAAAATGAGTCATAAATAATGATTCCCCTGTTAATGCGCGCGCACCAGCAGATAAAAGCTTTCCCATTAGCCCCTTGTTTGGCTCAGAGCCATCTCCAAGTCGGGTTTCAAAACGGATTCCATCCTCCATGTAAACCATAGCACCGGCTTCTGCGATTACGGTTTCCCCGGGATCAAGTTCAATCTCGACCAATTGAATAGATTCCCCAATGATTTTGTAGTCAATTTCGTGTGATTTCATTATTGATATGATTATGTTCGATACTTTTGATTTTCATCATTATAAATATTAACATAACTGGCGTACCTGCTTTCACTTATTGCCCCAGATTCAAAAGCATTTATGATAGCACAACCCGGCTCGTGGATATGTGTGCAATTATAAAAACGACAATTTTTAGACAAATTAAAAAACTCTGGGAAAAAATGATATAGTTCGTTTTTATCGATATCAATTAATCCGAAACCTTTAATACCCGGTGTATCAATTATATATCCGCCACCTTGTAAACTAAACATTTCGCTAAACGTGGTAGTATGTTTCCCCTTTAGATGGTATAGGGAAATTTGTTCGGTTTTAAGATTCAAACCGAGTTCAACTTTGTTGATAAGGTGAGATTTTCCCACCCCTGAATTCCCTGAAAAAAGACTTATTTTGTTGTGTAATATTTCTTTTAGCTGATCAATGTTTTCATTAGTTTTGGCAGAAACCTTAAGGCACTTGTAGCCTATATTCTCATATATTGAAATATAGTTGTTAAGTTTTTCAGAAAACTTATCCTTGAAAAGATCAATTTTATTAAAAACAAGCACCACGGGAATACGATAAGCCTCCGCCGTAACCAGGTAACGATCTATGAAACCAAGAGATGTTTCCGGAAACTCAACGGTTACAATTAACATGGTCTGATCTATATTTGCAGCGATTATGTGAGACTCTCGCGATAGGTTTGAAGCCTTTCTGATAATATAGTTTTTTCGTTCATGAACAAGGCTAATAACGCCAACACCTTTTTCATCAGCTTCAAAGTCAACTATATCCCCAACGGTAATAATATTTGTTGTTTTTACACCTTTCAGACGCAATTTTCCCTTGATTGAACATTGAAATTTGAAGCCATTATTATCCTGAACATAATACCAGCTTCCGGCTGCTTTAATAACTATTCCTGTGTTCATCAAGTAATTAAATGATTATATTTCGCGTTGAATTGGTTTAAAGCCATTGCCTAATATTTCATTTGCATCAATAACCGTAATAAATGCGTTAGGATCAATTTCCTCAATGAAATCCTTTAACATGTGAACTTCTCGGCGATTGACATTGGTGAAGATAACTTTTTTCTCTTGCCCCTTATACATCCCGTGGGCGTGAATAACAGTTCCGCCCCGCTCAATATCATTTATTATTTTATCCCTTATTTCATCGTACTTATCGGAGATAATGAATAACGCTTTATCGTAGCTAACTCCCTGAAGCGTCATGTCAATTACCTTACCGGTTATGTAAATAACCACCCAGGAATATAATGGGATTTTCCAATCCTGAAAAGCAAGCAAAGCAAGTAAAACAATAGTTGAGTCAACATAGATCATAAGTTGCCCAAGTGGCAGGCGGGTATATTTTGCAATTACCATTGCTATAATATCAGAGCCACCACTGGTGGCTTTGGATTTAAAGATCAAACCAAGGCCAAAACCAACCAGCACACCGCCAAAAATTGAAGAAAGTAAAGGATCGTCAACGAGCGGCTCATACCCTAATAACAGGTGCAGCGTATCGATAAAAAAGGAGGAGAGGACAAAACCGATTACCGTTTTAACCCCAAACCGTGGACCAAGAATTTTAATACCAATTATGGTAAGAGGAATATTTAGCACCAGGCCAATTGTGCCAATTGGTAATCCTTCGGGAGCCCAGGCAAACAAACCCTTGGTCAGATAATGGGTAATGATGCCGATCCCATAAACGCCCCCTGGTGCAATTTTATGCGGGTCTATAAAAAGAACAAAGCCCGCCGCAAGGATAAACGCACCAATAATTATTAGAAAATATGATTTAAACCACTCTTTGCTAAATGGTTTTTCTTTTATCAGGTAGCTCATCTTTAAAACAATATTGATTGGATGGCAAAAATAGTATTATCCTATTAGCCAATCAAGTTACAAATTCGGATAATAAATAAATTAGTGAAAAATCTCAGCGAAAATCTTTGATAAAACCGAATCTGGGGAGATGTTGTTTAAACACGCATAGTCTTTTCTGAAGCAAGGTTTATTGCCATATATTGAACATGGACGACATGGCAAATCAACCTGAATGGCATGAGCAGGGTCTTGGTTCCACCCATAAAAACCAGCATAAGGATGTGTTGCTCCCCAGATGCTGATTACCGGGGTGTTGACCAGAGATGCAAAATGCATATTGGCAGAATCCATCGCCAACATAACATCAAGATTTGATATAACCTTTAATTCTTCTTCAATTGATAGTTTTCTGGCGAGTGAAATTGAATTGGAGTATTTTTTCTCCCAGGATTCCAATATTTCCTGCTCGTTTCCACCTCCGCCAAAGAAAAACATTTTAATGTTTGCAGTGGAAGATAATTTTTGTAGGACTACTTCGATGAGATTTAACGGGTAAATTTTTCCACGGTGTTTGGCAAAGGGGGCGATACCAACCCATTGCTGCACTTTTGGTCCAGTAATATTTAAAATCTTTTCGTTAAGAACTGCTTTTGTAAAGATATAATCAAATTGAATTTTAAATTCAAAACCCGCATCAAAAAATGCTTTATAGTAACGACTTATGGTCGTATCAAGTTGTTTAAAAATTTTATTTGAAATTCGGGTGAGCGCTTGTTTTTCTTTTCTCCCTTTGTCGATTTTCGTAATTTTAGAAGAGGTTAAGGAAAAGAGCACCCTGAGAAATTTTGTTCTTATAACATCATGTAAATCAATAATTATATCCCACTTACCTGCTTTTTTTAGATCAATGTAAAGCTGAAAAAGGCCCAGCAACCCTTTGTGACGGCCCTTAAGATCGGCTTCAAAAAAGGAAAGGTTGGGAATATTTTTAATAAAATCTTTAGCAAAGCCCTGGGAGACCAGTGTAATATCTATATTCTTTTCTGATGAGACAAAAGACCAAAGAACCGGAACAGCCATTGCAACATCGCCTATTGCGCTGAGACGTATAACCAGTATTTTTTTTGGTTTTGAGGTTGACATTATTTTTTTTGAGCGTAGAGTACCGGATTTAGAGCGGGGTCGTTATACATCTTCATCTGCTTATATACTTTCATATATTTTTTCCCCGATTCTATATCGCCGAGCAACTGGTCAATAGCAGTTGATAAATCCTCTTTTTGATCGAGCAAAACAACCAGCCTGTTTTGGCACTTGGCAATATGCTCAGAACCTGCATCTTTTCTCACAACCTCCTGTTGCATGTGGTATATTTTAAGCGCCAGAATTGATAGCCTATCAATTGCCCATGCAGGACTTTCCGTATTAATGGTGGCGCTGGCAGACGGGGTGGTGTTTTTGAACTTCTCAAGAAAGTAGCTGTCAATCATTTCAACCAGATCAGTTCTATCTTGGTTGGATTTATCAATTCTTCGCTTGATTTGAAGGGCGGTAACAGGATCTATTGATGGTTCCCTGATAATATCTTCCAGATGCCATTGAACGGCATCTATCCAGTTTTTGGAAAAAAGAGAAAATTCTATTGTACCTGGCTCATATGGAATTTCTGGATTGGCATCAACATCGTCCTTAATGTGATAATGGAGTGTACTTTCCCAAAATATTTTATTACAAAGGTCCGCGAATTTTATCATATTAAATTTGTTTTTTAAAACATTGGTATTTTAACTGTTGGGCAAAGATATTCTAATTTATCATATTTTTATGAACTCGAGTTAATCATTGATTTTGAGCTGTTTTTATGATTCGATAAAGTTTATCCGACCGTCTAACGGGCGATGTAACAGGGATAGAACACCGAACCCCTTTGGGTGAGAATTCTGCAGGTTTTTCATCAACCCTTATTTCATTTACCACTTCATCAAGAAGGCCCGTGGTAGGACCAATTATAAGAATTTTATCGTTTAAGTACAATTCATTTGCCTCAACCAAAACCTCTGCCACTCCAAGATTGGAAAAAAAGTTTGTAATTTTTCCAACATATAGTTTTTTTTCGGTTGCCACGCTGCCGTAAACATGGCTCCATTCGCCCAAACGACGACCAAGATAGTAACCATCCCAAAAACCTCGATTGTAAACAGTTGATAATCTAGCCATCCACTCATCGATTTTAGTTTGGGTGTAAGTTCCTTCAAATATGGCAGTTACAGCCTCTCGGTAGCATTTGGTTACGGTTTTAACGTACTCAGGAGAACGGGCACGACCCTCAAGTTTCAGGACACGAACGCCGGCATCTAAAATTTTATTGAGGAAATTTATTGTACACAAATCCTTTGGCGACATAATGTACTCATTGTTGATCTCTAGCTGGGCACCGGTTTCGTTGTCTGTAGCATTATAAGATCTTCTGCAAATCTGCAGGCAAGCCCCTCTGTTTGCCGATGAGTTTGCTTCATGCAAACTCAAATAGCATTTGCCTGAAATAGCCATACACAAAGCCCCGTGCGCAAAAAGCTCAAGTTTTATCTTTTGACCTGATGGTCCGATAATATTATGTTCGTCAATATTTTTTGATATCTCAGCAACCTGTTCAAGGGACAGCTCCCTGGCAAGAACAGCAACATCGGCCCACTGGGCATAGAATTTTAATGATTCCGTATTGCTGATATTCAGCTGTGTAGATAAGTGTACTTCAACACCTTGTTTGCGGGCATAGAAAATTGCAGCCTGATCGGATGCAATTATTGCCGTAACTCCCGCTTTAGCCGCAGCATCAATTATCTGATGCATGGATTCAATATCCTGATCGTAAAGAATAGTGTTTACAGTAAGATAGGTACGAATGTTGTTTTCTTTCGAAATGCGAACAATTTCAGGAATATCAACAATTGTAAAATTGGCAGATGATTTTGCCCTCATGTTCAGGATTCCTACTCCAAAATAGACAGAATTTGCACCACCCTGAATTGCGGCCATTAACGATTCAAAGTTCCCAGCAGGAGCCATTATTTCGATATCAGAGGGCTTTGGCATCAATAAAAAAGTTAAGGAGCAAAGATAGGGATTATTCAATCATTCGTTCCATTACAAAAACACCGCAAATATCGTTGCAATCAAAACTGTGTCCAACAATCTTTCCTTCATAAGTTAAAACCCCCTCAAGAGTATCTAGGTTATAATCAGGAATTGATTCTCCGTTTTGATTGGTTACTCCAATACCAACTAAATGAATTTTGTTATCGTTAATAGTACCGGAAAACATCTGCATAACTTTAAACGGCGGCTCTCCCTCAATAAATTCTTCGTATTCCAGATAACCGTTAAGTTGTTCATTGTTCTGTGTAATGAAAGCAAATCCCTTATCAATGCCACATTCAAACTCTTCGTTAAATGTCCAGTTACCGGATATATTTTTTCCCATATTTCTCTGTTTTCCAATGATGGAACAAATATATATCTTAAAATATCTTAAAAGCAACCCATGATGTTTCCATTTTCTTTAGATTTGTTCATTAACTTATTCTAAAATGAAATATGTTGGTGCACATGTAAGTGCTTCCGGAGGTGTTGAAAACGCACCCGTTAATGCCAACGCGATTGGAGCAAAAGCGTTTGCATTATTCACCAAGAATCAGCGGCAATGGGTTGCCCCGCCACTTTCGAAATCCAGTATCGAAAAGTTTAAAGAGAATTGTCTTAAGTATGGTTATGCGCCTTTTCAGATTCTCCCCCACGACAGCTACCTGATTAACCTTGGTCACCCGGAGAAAGATCCACTAAATAAATCGAGAGAAGCCTTTCTGGATGAGATGCAGCGGTGTGAGCAGCTGGGGCTAGATCGATTAAATTTTCACCCGGGCAGCCATTTAAAATTAACAACGGAGGAAAAATCCCTTAAAATAATTGCGGATTCAATAAATATTTCCCTGGATAAGACCAAGGGAGTAACTGCAGTGATAGAAAACACATCAGGCCAAGGAAGTAATTTGGGCTATGCATTTGAACAGCTCAAATTCATTATTGATTTGGTTGAAGATAAAAGCAGAGTTGGCGTATGTTTAGATACCTGCCATGCATATACCTCTGGGTATGATATTAAAACTCCCGAAGGTTTTAAAAAAACATTCGATCAGTTTGATAGCATTATAGGGTTCAAATACCTAAAAGGGATGCACTTAAACGATTCAAAAAAAGAGTTGGCCACAAAAGTTGACAGACACGAGAGTATTGATAAAGGGTTTTTAGGTAAGACAGTTTTTGAGCTGATAATGAACGATAGCCGGTTCGACGATATGCCATTGATACTGGAAACCCCGGATGAGAGTAAATGGGCAGATGAGATAAAACTGTTGTACAAGATGATTAAATAGCCAGACAAGATTCCTGAAAACTGGTTAATGATAGGGACGTAAATTTTTTAAAATTTAATATTCAATATTATATAAAAAAGTTTTTAAAAAATTTGATTACAATCAGGTTGTAACATTTGCTATTTGTTGGTGTCTAAGATAATTGTTGAATGATATTTAAAATGTAATATTTTAAGGACTAAATCACTTTGTATTTAGTTTTGATAATAATATAAAAAAGCTTGTGGAAATTATTATTGAGGATTTAAGTAAGATTTACGAAAACGGACATCGCGCACTTAGCAATGTAAACATAACCATTTCGAATGGGATGTTTGGTCTCTTGGGGCCAAATGGTGCAGGGAAATCAACCCTAATGCGCATAATTGTAACATTGATGAAACCCACCACCGGAAGGGTGTTGGTTAATGGTAAGGATTTACAGGAAAACAGAACCGATATCAGAAAAATGTTGGGGTATCTCCCTCAGGATTTTCGTTTTTTCCCAAAACTCAAAACTTACGAGTTTCTTGAATATACAGCACGTTTGCATGGCATAAAAGAAGCGAAGAAAAGAAGCGTTGCAGTTGATAAAATGTTAGATGAGGTTGGACTGTTTGAGGCACGGGACCGAATGGCAAATAAACTTTCCGGTGGAATGAAACGAAGACTGGGCATTGCCCAGGCACTTATTGGAAATCCGGGTATTATTGTTGTTGACGAACCCACAACCGGCCTTGATCCGGAAGAAAGAATCCGCTTCAGAAATTTACTTTCAGCTATAAGTTCAAGGGACATTGTAATCATTCTTTCAACGCACATTGTTGGGGATATTTCAAGTACATGCAGGAATATGGCACTTTTAAATCAGGGGGAGCTCGCCTTTTTAGGCACTCCGCCAGAACTGATTGACAAAACCAAAGGCCATGTATGGCGAATGATGGTTCCCTTGGAAGAACTTGAGGTTATCTCTGATAAATTTCCGGTTATTTCGACAATCCCAACTACAAATGGCTGGGAGGTAGAATTTGTTGCCACTGAAAGCGCAATTAAAAATGCCATATCAGTTGAACCAAACCTTGAACATGCTTACGTTCATTTTATGGAAAATATTTTGAATCAACGAATTGAAGAGAAATAGCGATGCTCTCAGTAAATCAAATATGGACCGTAGCACTATACGAAAGTAAAACCCTCAGAAGAAGTTGGTTTTTTAGAATTTTTCTTGGCTTCGCTTTGCTTATATTTTTCTTTTTAGATTTGGCTTTTTTTACCTATACCGGGGATGGGATCTGGTATTTAAGAGCGATACCTGCGTCGGCACCATATATCAACCTTCTTTATTTGAATATTGCCCAGGCCGTTGTTGCAGTTTTTTTATCATCCGATTTACTAAAACGTGACAATAAGATGGATACCACAGAGGTGATCTATACCATGCCAGTATCCAATACGGAGTATATTTTGGGGAAAGTATTAGGAAATGTAATCGCTTTTGGTGTTGTTGATTTATTGGTACTGATTATCGCATTTGTATATAATATGATTGCCCCCAATATGGGCTTTAACCCATTGGCTTACTTATATTACTACCTGTTAATTCCAATTCCCACCCTGATTTTTATCACAGGTCTATCTTTTGTAATGATGACGATTCTTCGCAATCAGGCAATCACATTTTTAATATTACTGGGCTTGCTGGGCGTATCTCTTTTTTATTTGAAAGGGGATTATTCCTATTTATTTGATCAGTTTGGCCTGAATGTTCCCATGATAACCTCTGATATAACCGGATTTGATAATCCTGTTCTATCAATTGGGCAAAGACTGATGTATTTTTTTGCCGGTTTAAGTTTGATATTTTTAACCATTGGTGTTTTTAGGCGGTTGCCGCGTTCGGGTAACAGAACTCTAGCGCCCTATCTTTTCGCTGCCGGATTTGCAGCGCTAACAATATTAACCGGCATTTTATATACGAACAATCTTGTAAAAGGAGTTAATTATAGAGAAAAACTAATAGGAATTAACAACGAGTATTCAAAAACACCTGTTCTTAGACCAATCTCCTACAATATTAAAATTAAGCAAACCGGGAACGGTTTAGAAGGTACGTGCAATTTAACAGTTTCAAACAGCAATTCTGAAAATATTTCAGCATCCGTTTTCAGATTAAATCCTGGGTTGAAGCTGAAGGAAATCAAAATAGATAACAACAAGGTAGAATATATACGCAATGAACATCTTATCATCATTGAAAAAGGGTTAAATATTAAAACGGGCGACAGTGCAAATATCAGCTTTATTTATTCAGGAACTATAATTGAAAATGCCATGTTTCTTGATGTTGATGAGAGCAGACGCAAAATAGCAAATTCTGAATTTTACCGATTAGGCAGAAGATCGGTGTATTTAACAAAGAAATATATTTTGTTGACACCCGAGGCTGAATGGTATCCCCAGCCGGGAGTTAGCTTTTGCACCAATAGCAATACTTGGTATAAAAAATGGTTTAGCTACTTTTCCCTGAATGTCGAAACAAACGATAGTTTATTCGCTATATCACAGGGGGAAGTTCAAAGAACCGGAAACATCTTTTCATTTAAACCGGAGGTTAAATTGCCTGCACTGACCCTGGTAATCGGAAATTTTATCACAAAAAGTTTTCAAAAAGATTCACTAAGCTTCTCGGTATATTTTCATCCCGGGCATGATTATTTCAAGGGCATGTTTGAAAAAATAAAACCGGATACAATTGAAACTATTTTCAGGAACCGTTTTGCCGACTACTCGAGAAAGGTAATGTTGGTTTACCCGTTTAAACGATTTTCGATTGTGGAAACCCCTATTCACTATATTTCATATCAACGACCATGGAGCGGTTCAATGGAAAACACCCAACCGGAGTTGTTATTAGTTCCAGAAAAAGGGGCAACAATTGAAAATGCTGACTTCAAACGAACCATAAATCGCATTAAAAGATGGGGAAGTTATTCTGGCGAAGGAAAGCTAAGTGATCAGGAGATTGAGGTGCGGGCAATTGATCGTTTTGTGGAGAGTTTTACCAAAACAACCATAAGTGCAAATAATGATGATGAGAGTGGTCAAATTCAAAACGTAAACAACCCGTATAACCTTTTTCCCATGTTTTATGATTCACGATTTTATCTTGAATCCCCTGAGTACCCGATAATTGATAGGTGTTTACAATCTTTTTTTAAAAATCAAGGGAAAAAGCAACCCACAAATTTTTGGGAAATTAACCGCTTAACAGACTCAGAAAGAGCAAACAAAAAACTTAAAGAATCTTCGTTTGCAGAAATCCTAAAAAACAGGCAGGATTTTGCTTTGGTTGACAGGGTGGTGAACATGAAGGGAGAGATGTTGTTTTCAATCATTCAGTCTGTTGCTGGCGAACTAACTTTTAAACACTACATTACTGATTTAATCAATAATAATAGCTTTAATAACTACGAATTCAATCTGTTCAAGAACAATGTATCTAAAGCATTCAACATCCAAATGGATGCGTTTTTGAATGTTTGGTTTAACGGCAAGCAGATACCCGGATATCAGATTACAAATGTAAAAGCAGAAAAGGTCAGGGATATTGACCGGCTTAGAACCCAGGTTTCATTCAGGGTAAAAAATACCGAAAGCACCGATGGAATCATTCAGGTAAAGTTTACACTAAGCGATAAAAATCAGCCAGGAACATTAAATACAGAACCGGAAACATACATCAAAACCGTTCTTCTAAAAGCAAATGAAACCAAGGATATTACGTGTATTCTTTATAAAGAACCCCGATCGGTCTCATTCAATACAATGGTTTCAAAGAACATTCCTTCGGTGATAACCCTAACCCTATCAGATATAAAAGAATCCCCCAATGGCAAATTGCACGAAGGTGAAATAGTTGTCAAAGAGGATATCAATGCAAATGAAATCGTTGTTGATAACGAGGACTCTTTATTTACTGTTATCCAACCAGCCACAAGTGGCATTCTCCCCAATTTTTTAGATAATTTCAGGGATAATAAAAATGATGAGTATAGCTGGTTTCGATGGTGGCGGGCACCAATAAACTGGAAAAAATCAATTGGTTCAACATACTACGGGAATAATGTTCTTTCAATTCACTATTGTCGTAGCGGAGAAGGCGAGCGTAAAGCGATCTGGAGTCCTAAATTAGAAAAATCGGGGTTTTATGAAGTTTACTATCACGTTTATATCCCGGATGAAGAATACATCAAAAACAATATACTTGGGGAATACCGTTTTTTAATTGTTCACGATGACGGTACCGATAACCCTGTTTTGGATTTAAGGAATGCCGAAACCGGATGGACACATTTAGGCACCTACTTTTTTTCGGCAGGATCATCTCCCAGAGTGGAACTTTCGAACAAAACAACAGCCAAAATGGTGATTGCAGATGCTGTTAAGTTTATAAAGATTGATTGATAATGATATTTTAATATACACAATATGAAATTTAATCAACTAGTACGACTTGTTAGCAGTGGATTTTTTCTGCTGATGGCCGAATGTATATGCGCACAGAAACTACTCACGATGGAGGAGGCGCTTAAAATAGCTGAAACAAACAGCCCCAATATTCGATCATCATATCTAAGCTTAGTTCGTTCTCAAAAAAACCTGGAAGCGCAAAGGGCAGGGCTTAAGTCAAAATTCTCATTAGATGTTAGTCCAATTGAATATAGCAGGCAAAGAGAGTTCAATGGTTCGTTCAACAAATGGGTTACCTCCGAGCTAACTAAATCCGGAACGCAATTTAGGGTTAGCCAACCCATTCTTATTACTGACGGCACTGTTTCATTAATTAATGATTTTGGCTGGCAAAAAAGCTTTAACGATTTCCAAAACTCCACCCAGAAATCATTTAATAATAACCTTTACCTTAGCTATAATCAACCGCTGTTTACATACAATAAAACCAGGCTGCAACTTAAAGAACTTGAACTTGATTATGAAAACTCAAACCTCAGCTATGCTATGCAAAGGTTAAGCCTTGAAAAAAATGTATCGCAATTCTTCTATAACATTTATATGGCTCAAATGAGCCTCAAAATAGCCAGGGATGAATTGGCAAATACAGAAAAGAATTTTGAAATAATAAAGAATAAAGTGGAAGCTGGCCTTGCCCGAAAGGAGGAGCTTTATCAGGCTGAGTTAAACCTTGCAACATCAAAATCTGCGCTTAAAAACAAACAGGTATCGCTTGAGAATGCAAAAGACGAGTTTAAAAATTTTGTTGGCATGAGCCTTAATGAGGATTTTGTAGTATTGACGGATATTACAACCAATCCAGTTGAGGTAGAAATAAACAAAGCTATTGATCAGGCTTTGGCCGCCAGAATGGAAATAAGACAACGGGAAATTAGCATTGAACAATCTCAGTTTCAGCTAATCAGAACAAAGGCGTTAAATGAGTTTAAAGGTGACTTACAGCTATCGGTTGGCATAGTTGGGGACAATGAAAACCTTCCGGATATTTACTCAAAACCAACCCAAAGCCCCAGGGTGGCAATTTCTTTTAATGTTCCAATTTTTGATTGGGGCGAAAAAAAAGCAAGAATTGAAGCCCAGGAAGCCGCTATTGAGGTGGAGCATATTAATGCCGACCAGGAGAAAAAGCAGATTGAAATTGATATTCGAAAAGTTTACCGAAACCTTCAAAATCAGCTGGATCAGATTGAGATTGCCAAAACTAACCAAAGAAACGCAGAGCTGACATATGAAATCAACCTAGAGCGATACAAGAATGGCGATCTTACCGGGATGGATTTGAATCTTTACCAAAACCAATTATCCCAAAAAAAAATGGACTATGCCCAGGCACTTATCAACTATAAGCTAGAATTGCTCAATCTGAAAATCCAAACACTATACGATTTTGAAAAGAACGAAAGCATAGTTCCTGCACAACTTATTAATAAGAACAGATAAATCTTCAATGCTATGAAATCAAAATATTTAATACCAATCCTGGGTGTTTTTAGTATTATAACATCCTGTAACCGGGGAAATGAAAACACCGAAGCGGAGGTTGAATCGCCGGTTTCTGTTGAGAATATTAAAATTAGATCAATTGAACAAGTGGTAAATACCAACGGAACGGTTTACCCCATGCAAAAAGCGGAATTCAAATCGGAGATAGCGGGTTTCTATAACCTCAAAACAAATCCACAAACGGGTAAGACGTTCAAGCTTGGGGACAAGGTTAGCGCCGGGGAGGTAATAATCGAGATAGAGGACAAGGAGTATGAAAATCAGATTGCAATTGAATCGAAACGGCTAAACCTTGAACTCTCAAAGAACGAATTTGAAAAGCAGCAATCACTTTACGATAAAGGTGGCGTAACCCTTAGAGAACTGAGAAACTCAGAAGTACAGTACACAAACGCCAGGTACGATTATGAGAATGCAAAATTAAAGCTGGAGAAGATGAAGATTTCTTCGCCTTTCGATGGTGTAATTACCGACTTGCCCTATTATACGCTGGGAGTTAGAATGAATACGGGTCAAAATCTGGTAACAATAATGAGCTTCACCAAAATGTACCTTGAAATTAACTTGCCCGAAAAAGTGATTTCGCAGGTTCAGCCCAACCAACCAGTTCGTATTACCAATTACAATTTACCGGGAGACACCCTGGCTGGTACCGTTTGGGAGCTTTCGCCTGCAATTAGCGTTGAAACGAGAACCTTTAAGGGTAAGTTGTTGATAAATAATGAGCAGATGAAGCTTAGGCCGGGAATGTTTGTAAATGCCGATATCATTACCAAAAGAAAAGATAATACAATAGTCATCAACAAAGAACTTGTGCTTAATGGCGAGCAAGGCAAATATGTATTTATTGTTGATAAAAGTTCCGCAAAACAAAGAATCCTTACTCTTGGGTTAGAAACCAATACCGAACTAGAGGTTCTAGATGGGCTAAAAGAAAACGAACGGTTGGTTATCAAAGGCTTTGAAACGTTGAAAGATAACTCAAAGGTGAAAGTTTTAAAATAACAACCACTGAATTCGTAATGTGCTGTAAAACAAAATGATAAAAACATTTTTCCATTAATTCCAGCCATTAATGAACGAACAAAATATTTTGAGTATCAAAAAAAATATTGAATAATGAAAAAACTAACCTGGTTTTCGGTAAAATACCCGGTATCGGTTTCAATGATTATTTTGGGAATATTGGTTTTAGGGTATATATCATATGATAAACTTAACCTTGAGCTTTTTCCGAACCTGCAATCGCCGCGGATTTTTGTTGAGATTAAAGCAGGAGAGCGCCCCCCGGAGGAGATAGAAAAGCAGTATGTTGAGAATATTGAGGCGCTTGCAATTCGTCAGCGGGATGTTGTTCAGGTTTATTCGGTATCAAGGGTGGGTTCAGCGCAAATAACCATTGAATATGCCTGGAATAAAGATATGGATGAAGCCTACCTTGACATTCAGAAAGCGCTCAGCACCTACAACCAGGACAAAGGGATTGACCAGATTACCATAACCCAACACGACCCCAACGCAGAGCCAATTATGCTTATTGCCATGAACCAGAAAAATGGTTCTGATCTGGATGCAATGCGACGTATTTCAGAGAATTATATCAGGAACGAAATGGTAAGACTGGAAGGAGTTGCAGATTTAAAAACTGCGGGAACAACAAAAACCGAACTTCTTGTCACTACCGACCAGTATCGCATGAAGGCATTTAACCTTACAGCCGATGATATTTCGCAAAAAATTCAAAGCGCCATTCAAAATGTATCTGGTGGCAGGATAACAGAATCGGGGGTACAATACATCATTAAGGGAGTGAGCGGTATCAAAAGTCCTTCTGATTTTGAGAATATTATTGTTGGTTTTAAACAGGTTGAAACGAATAACACATTTACCGAAAAGGCGCCAATATTCTTAAAGGAAGTAGCCAGAGTAGAAGTAAAAGAGCAAAAACCAATCAATATTGTGAAACTTAACGGAAAACGTTGTATAGGTTTGTCTATATATAAAGAAACCCGTTTTAATACAGTTAAAGCGATAGAACAAATTGAAAAAAAACTTAAAGAGATACAAAAGACGCTTTCAGGGTATCAATTTACAATCATCTCCAACCAGGGCCGTTTCATAAAAAGCGCAGTGGGAGAAGTAAGGGATTCTGCTTTAATCGGGATGCTGCTTGCAGTATTTGTCCTCTTTGTCTTTTTAAGAAGGATAGGCTCCACCCTGATAGTTAGCATTTCAATGCCAATTTCAATTATTGCAACATTTACCCTGATGTATTTTAGCGACTTATCGTTAAATATTATGACCCTTGGCGGATTGGCTTTGGGTGCTGGTATGCTGGTTGATAATGCCATTGTAGTACTGGAAAATATGTTTCGGTTAAAAGATGAAGGATCAACTGTTGAAGATGCTGCAATAAACGGTACCGCTCAGGTTGGAAATGCAATAACCGCATCAACAATAACCACAATCGTTGTTTTTTTGCCGATTGTTTATCTGCATGGCGAGTCTGGTGCACTTTTTAAAGATCAGGCATGGACGGTTACTTTTTCTCTTCTCTCATCGCTTTTTGTGGCTATACTCGTTATGCCTATGTTTTTTCACCGCTTATACCGGAAATCAACCGTATTCAAAAAAACCAAATCGCTTCAATTCGTTAATTACCCGGGTTTTTTAGAAAAAGTTTTAAATCATCGGAATATAATACTTGTCCTAACTTTAGTCTTGCTAGGCTCGACCTATTTTATGATTCCTCTAATTGGTACCGAATTTATGCCTAAAACGGATTCAAAGGAATTTGAGATTGAGTTGAAAATGCCCGAGGGGACAACCCTTGAAAGAACTGCTTCGGCAACAGAAAATCTTGAAAACATCATTAATGAGCTTTATCCAAAAGAGGTTAAAAATATTTATTGTCAGATTGGTCCCGCTGCTGTTAATGAAAGCGATACAAAGGCAATTTTCAAGGGGGAAAGCAGCTCATCAATCAAAATTATTCTGGATGAAGAGAGCAACCTTGTATCAAACAAAATGATTGAAACTATTAATAAGGCTATTGGCAGTATCCCGGGGGTTGAGCTGGGGTTTAAACAGGATGAAACCTCTTTGAAAACTATTTTGGGCACCGATAAGATGCCTGTTTCGGTTGAGGTTAGCGGGGAGAACCTGGATCAACTTGAACGGTATGCCGAATTGATCAAAGAAAAAATGCAGAACGTCTCTTCAATCTATAACATTCAGACTACAACAGAAGCAGGATCGCCTGAAGTTGAGGTAGTTGTGGACAGGGTTCGTGCCAATATGTTTAACCTTACCACCGCTTCAATTATCAGTCAAATTAAAGATCAGCTGGAAGGTAAAAATTCCGGTCAGTTTGAATACCGGGGTGAAATTGATGATATAACAATCAGAATGCCAGATGTTAATCTATCCGAACTTGGGGGTTTAAAAGTTAGGTCGGGAAGCGGAGAGTATAGGCTTGACGAAGTTGCAGTACTTAAGCAAAAACTTTCGCCAAGAGAAATTTTACACCGTAACCAAACCCGGGTTGTCAGGATTGATGCTCAACTCCAAAAGAACCTTCCACTTGATAAGGTTGCGAAAGAAATTGAATCATCCATTTCAGAAATTGGAATATCCCCCGATTATCGCGTAAAAATCACAGGGGAAGAGGAAAAGAGAGATGAATCGATGAAAAGCCTCGGCTTTGCCCTGATGCTCTCTATTCTGTTAGTTTATATGGTAATGGCCTCACAGTTTGAATCGTTTATTCATCCGTTTATTATACTCTTTACGGTTCCAATGGCTGTATCGGGATCCATCATAACATTCCTGATAATCGGGAAACCATTAAATATTATGGCATTAATCGGAATAATCATGCTGGTTGGAATTGCTGTAAATAATGCAATTATTTTAGTGGACAGGATAAACCAGCTTATAGGCGAAGGGTACCAGCGGAGAAACGCAATTCTGACTGCTGCTGGTCAGAGAATCAGGCCTATTCTGATGACAAGCCTTACCACCATCCTTGCGTTAATACCGTTAACTGTTGGTTTTGGTGATAGTTCAGCCTTGCGGGCACCAATGGCCTGGGCGGTTATTGGTGGCCTAACTACATCAACAATACTTTCTTTGATTATTATTCCTTGTTTTTATGACCTTCTCGGCAAGGTAACCGATTATTTTCATAAGGGCTGATATGAATTTTACAATACATAGAAAAGTTCTGATTAGCATGTTGTTTGCAGGCGTTACCCTGCTTGGGTATTTCTCCTATAAACAGCTTCAGGTGGAACTTTACCCCAACGCCGAACTTCCAATGCTATTTGTTCAGGTTGGCTCTCCAATTGAGGTGGATCCAAAATACATGGAAAGCAAGGCCATTATTCCACTTGAAGGAGCAATAGGAACTATTGAAGGTGTTGAAAAGGTAGAATCAAATGCCTCATCCCAGCAAGGGTTTATTTCAGTTCGTTTCAAAAAATCAATCAACTTTAACTACGCCTATCTTAAACTCCAGGAAAAGATAAATCAAACAAAGACAACCTTGCCCACCAATTTTTTTGTTGAGGTCACAAAGATTGATCTAAGCATGATTACCGGTGATTTTATGGAGCTTCAGCTTCGTGGTGGAGGAGGAGAAGATCGCCTGAGAAGTTTGGCCGAACGAAAAATTAAACCCGAACTGGAAAATATTGATGGAATTGCTTCGGTAAGCGTTTATGGAGGTCGTCAGAAAAGCATAGAGGTCTTGTTAAAACCAGAGGCTTGTAAAGCCTTTAAACTAACCCCAGCAAAGGTTCGTAGTGCCATTTCAGAAGGATCGGGTAGCAGAACTTATGTTGGGAAAGTTTACGAATCAGGGCAAAGGTATTTTGTTCATATTTCGGCCGAATACGATAAAATATCAGAAATCGAAAATATAGTAGTTGCCCCTGGCCCTATTCTTCTTAAGGATGTATCCACTATTTTTTATGGGTTAAAAGAACAAGACAACATTAGCAGGGTTAATGGTCAAAACGCAGTTTCTGTTTTGCTGGATAATGACGATCAAACCAATCTTATTGAATTGTCGCGCAGGGTCAAAAGCGCCATAGATAAAATTAACCAGAAATATAGCCACAAAGATGTACAGATTATTATCCAAAAGAACAGCGCAGAGGATCTGGAAAAAAACATTAATAAAATCATCAACCTGGCACTTACCGGAGCCATACTCGCGGTATTTGTCCTTTGGATTTTTTTAAGAAACCTGAAATTAGTTACACTTATTGGCGTTAGCATTCCGATATCAATTTTTGCAGCTTTTAATTTCTTCTACGCGTTTGGAATTACAATAAATACAATAACACTTGTTGGTATTGCTCTTGCCGTTGGTATGCTGGTTGACAACAGCATTGTGGTGCTGGAAAATATATACAGGTTGCGCTCCATAAACCATCCGGTCGATAGGGCTGTGGTGCAGGGAGCATCAGAGGTTTGGAGATCTATTTTAGCATCAACACTTACAACCCTGGCAATATTTATCCCTTTTATTTTTTCAGATGCTTATCTGATTAAATTACTTGGTAAAAATATTGGCGTTTCGGTTGTTTCAACTTTGGTTGTATCTTTATTTACCGCATTATTACTAGTACCTGCTATAACCCACTCTTTTTTGTCAAAGGAAAAGAAGGCGGGCGTATATCAAAAAATATCTATCAGGAACAGGGTTGTTCAGATCTACATTGTAGTATTAAAAACATGCATGAGAAGACCTGTAGCAACCATAATTACCGGACTAACCCTCTTTTTTATTTCAGCCTTCCTCTCGCTTCTTGTCAGTACAAGTGCCCTAACCGAGGTAGAAAATAAAAACATAAGGCTTTATGGCAATTTTCCATCGGGCACAACCCTGGCAAAGGCTGATGTAACAACAACTAAATTAGAAAAGAAATTAGCAGAAATAAAGGAGATTAAAGATGTTTCGGTTTGGATTACCAAAGAAAGAGTAATCATAAATATCGATTTAAAAGATGATTATAAAAAGATTGACCGCAAAGATTACGCCGATGTAAAAAATAAAACAATTAATGACCTTAACGAAATTCAAGGCGTTGAGATAAGCACCTCTGAATCCTCATTTTCTGGTGGAGGCGGTGGTGGTGATATGGGTGGTTTTGATAGTATGGCCGAGGATTTTATGGCACTTTTAGGGATTGGATCATCACAGGAGAGGATATACATTAAAGGGCAGGATTTTGACCGCATGAAAAGCCTGGCCGAAGATATCCGCTACCAGCTAAAGGGGTTAAAATCGATAGAAAGAACCAGCATGAACATATCAAATAATCGCCCGGAAATACACCTTTCCTTTAAGCAAATGCTTATGAGTGAATTTGGCATTCCGTTGTATAATGTTGCCACCGAGCTGAATTCTTTCTCTTCGCAGCTGTCGGCTAATGCAAAGCTTAAGCAGGGAGACGAGGAGTATGACATCATAATCCGAGAGGACAATAACCTTCAAGACAAGAATCAGGACAAGAATATCCAGGATCTTAAAAACCTGCAAATAGCAGATGAAAAACAGGGCATGCATAGCCTCGATGAGATTTCATCTATATTTTACTCCGAAGGACAGCCCAATATCCACCGAAAAAATCAGGAAAAACAAATTGTAATTACCTATTCTTTTGTCAGCGGTGCATCAAAATCAAAAGATGTTCTTGAATCGTACCGGCACGAAGTTGATGTTCTAGCCGCCAAGAACAGAAATATAAGCGGCATAGCGGTTGAGGTTGAGCATGAAAAAAGTCTGACAGAACCCTTCATCTTCCTGATTCTTGCTTCAATTCTTATCATATTTATGATTATGGCATCGGTATTTGAATCTTTCCTGTCGCCACTGGTTATGATGTTCACAATTCCCCTGGCTGCAATTGGATCACTTCTTGCGCTGGTTATTACCGGACAGAGCTTATTAAATGCCAATACTCTTACGGGGTTTATGATTCTTATTGGAATCGTAGTTAACAATGGGATAATACTCATCGACTATACAGAAATACTTCGCAAACGAGGTTTCAGACAATCACGCGCTTTAATCACAGCTGGCATATCGCGCGTAAGGCCAATTCTAATAACGGCAATAACCACTATTGTAGGAATGATGCCTCTGGCGATGGGAAAAGAAGAATATGTTGCAGCACTAGGAGCACCGTTTGCCATAACAGTGATAGGAGGGTTAACCCTGAGCACTGTATTAACCCTCGTGTTTATTCCCACTTTTTATTTTGGACTTAACAATGCCCGAATATGGTTTAGTAAATTGTCCTTAAAGGTAAAAATTGCAAACCTGTTTTTTGTATTATCCGGCCTGATTCTCATTTATTTCAGGAGCGATGGGATTTTATGGTCAATGGTTGAAACAGTTATTGTTTTTATAATGGTGCCGGGCATTACCTATTTTATTTTAACCAGTCTGCGTAGAGCAAAATTTTCATTAATAGACAATAATGAATCAATAACCATAAAGCTTAGGAGTTTAGTCAAGGTTTATGACCAAGAAAACCGATTTATACGCGAATGGAAATCAGGGGAAAAGATAAGAAACCGGTTTAATGAGGTAAAAACGTATCATTCTTTAAGGGATTTTGAGGATTTTATATGGAAAATACCGTTATTTTTATTTACGGTTTACTTCACGTTTATCTACCTTGATCATCGTTTGTGGACTTTTATCCTCGCACATCTCGTTTTCCTTTTGCAATTTATTATATGGGATCCTCTAAAAAATTTCTTTGATTACAAATTCTGTCGAACCGGGAAAAAAGTATTTCATAAGCTTATTCTTTTATTCGATAAAGGGGTGTTTTGGGGCACACCTGCTATTTTTCTGCTAATCATTCATCTTCAATGGAAAGTTGTTGCCCTAACAATTATTATCGGTGTTTTTTGGTTGTTTGTGTTAATAACATATTCTGTTTCGAAAAAACTATTCACCGAAAATATCAATGTCGAGAGAATTACAGGGCGGTTTGGTGGCCTTCGCAGAAATTTTTATAGAATAGTTAAAGCGATTCCGGTTATTGGAAAAAGAAGAAAACCTTTTAAAGCGCTTAACGGAATAACGCTTGAAGTTGGCAATGGAATGTTTGGTCTTCTTGGACCAAATGGTGCCGGGAAAACCACGATTTTGAGAATTATTTGTGGAATTTTCACTCAAAGCTATGGAAAAGTTTGGATTAACGGCATTGATACTAATGAAAAAAGAGAAGAGCTGCAAGGCCTGATAGGATATTTACCACAGGAGTTTGGTGCGTATGATAACATGACTGCATTTGAATATCTCGATTATCAGGCAATAATGAAAGGGATTACAAAACCCGATCAGAGAAAAGAACGAGTTGAATATGTTCTTGGTGCTGTTCACATGATCGAACGAAAGGGAGATCAGATAAAATCATTTTCCGGAGGGATGAAGCAGCGAATAGGAATTGCACAAATACTATTGCACCTACCAAGAATTCTGGTTGTTGATGAACCTACCGCAGGATTAGATCCCAGGGAAAGAATCCGTTTCAGGAACCTGCTCGTAGAGCTCAGCAGGGAACGGGTTGTTATTTTCTCAACACATATTATTGAGGATATAGCCAGCTCGTGCAACCAGGTTGCTGTCATAAACAAAGGCCAACTTAGATATTTAGGCCACCCACGCGATATGGCTGCTAGTGCCAAAGGTTTAGTATGGGAGTATAAAGTTAATGCAGAAATTTTTGATAAAATGGAGGAAAAAAATTCAATCGTTCACCATGTTCGTGATGGCAATATGATCAGTATTAGAAGCATCTCAGCACAAAAACCTGTTGAAAGTGCAATACCCGTTACCCCAAGACTGGAGGATGCCTATTTATGTTTACTTCGAAATATTTAATTTATCTCACCATACTTAATGAAAAAACTTAAGCAAAATATACTTTTAATGATCTGGGTAATCCGATATAACCTGAAAATAATTTTTGCCGGAAAATTCCTGTGGTTTTTAATTGGAGCGTTTACATTTTTTGTTTTTGTTTCAGTAATTGTTGTCCTAGAGGAAGGGGCCATTGATGAAGGAACGGTATATGATATCATGCTTTTTCCCGGATTGCTTTTGATATTTTATCCTACCGTGTATGGCATCCAGAACGATGCTGATGCAAGGGTCTTGGAAATCCTTTTTGGGATTCCAGACTATCGTTTTAGGATATTTCTAGCCAGACTAGTAATAATTTGGCTCTTTGTTTTTATAGCAATTCTTACATTTACTGGCGTTGCCTCAGTTTTATTAGCCCCGGTTAATATTTTAGAGGTTTCGGTTCAGCTGATGTTTCCAGTTTCGCTTATCGGGGCACTCGGTTTTTGGTTTTCAGCAGGTATCCGTAATGGCAACGGAAGCGCAGTGGTATTAGTCTCAATTGGTCTGTTATTCTTCTTCTTTCAGGAGTTGATGAGAGAAACGTATTGGTATATTTACTTAAACCCGTTTGATACCCCATCCTGGGAAAACGAGCTGGTTTGGCGTAGCCTGGCTGTTAAAAACAGGATATTTTTAACTATAGCGACCATCTTATCATTGCTTGCCGGCATGATGGTATTGCAACGACGGGAAAAGTTTCTATAGAATTCCCCAAAAAATAATATCTTTGATTCTTAATGTAATCATAAATGAGATGAAGCTGCGGTTTTATTTTCTTATTACGTTGATTGTTTCAACAGCGGAATTTTATTCCTGTAATAATCACCCCAGAAATCCCGAAGAGGTTTTATCACAAATTTCGATTATTGATAGCATTAAGCAAATAGAAAATGATTCCCTTTTTACTTCTACATACGAGATCTGGTTTCGTATGCCGGTTGACCATTTTAATGCGAACAGCCCCGTTTTCCCCCTAAGGGCAATCTATTCTCACAAGGATTTTAACAGCCCGGTCGTTGCTGTTTTAGATGGCTACACATTGTACACAACCAAATCGCATGAGTTAAGCCAGCTGTTGGGGGCAAATCAGATTACAATAGAACATCGTTTTTATAATCAAAGCAGACCAAAAGATTCAATACCATGGAATTATTTAACTGTTAGGCAGGCTGCCTACGATCAACATCAAATAATTCAAGAATTTAAAAAATTTTATAAGGGAAAATGGATATCTACAGGAATAAGCAAAAGCGGACAAACCACTATTTTTCACCGCAGGTTTTATCCCGGCGATGTGGATGTCAGTGTTCCATACGTTGCTCCTTTAAATTTTTCAAGCGAGGACTCAAGAGCGTACTCTTTCCTGCATAATGTTGGAACCCCAGAGTGCCGAACCAAAGTTTTTGAATTTCAAAAAGCCCTATTTGAAAAAAAGGAGAAGATTTACCCACTTTTTGTAAATTATCTAAAAGATAAACCCTGGGTGTATCCAATGGGACTTGACAGAGCATATGATTTAAGCGTTCTCGAATATCAATTTGCTTTTTGGCAGTGGGGCATCCCATGCGAAAGCATCCCATCAAAAGAGGCATCACCTGAAAAACTTTTTGATCATTGGAGTACAGTAAACCCTTTTTCTTTTTTCGACTCAGAGGATATGGATACCCAAACCTTTCTGTATCAGGCAATGACCGAAATAGGGATGTATGGGTATGAGCTGGCTCCATTTAAAAAATATCTAAGAGATACAGCTAACATAACATTTAAATTCTCCATGCCACAAGGGCATCATGCAGCATTTAACCCTGAGGTAATGCAGGATATTAATCGATGGGTTAAAGATTCTGGTAACTTTATCCTCTATATTTATGGTCAAAATGATGGTTGGTCATCAACTGCTGTAGAACCAGGAAACAAAACCAATGCCGTAAAAATGGTAAACCCCGGAGGCAATCATACTACCCGAATAAAAAGTTTTCCGCCCGAAATGCAGGATAGCATTTATTCAGTTCTGGAGAAATGGCTTAAAGTAGATCTCTCTAAAAACAAATCCATGAAAAGCGCAGGAACCGGGAAACCATACCGTTTCCCAATTTTATAGGGCAATCCAAACCTTCTAATCTAAATCAACAATGAATAATAAAAAATTTTTTTTGGGGCTATTAATCTCATTAGCCACTTTAAATTCCTTTGCCTGTACAATAATTGCCGTTGGCAAAAAAGCTACCGCGGATGGTTCGGTAATTATCTCCCATACCGATACCGGACCCGATTCAAGAATATTTTATGTTCCGGGCAAAACATATAAAGCAGGTGATTTGGCTCCAGTTTTCTGGGGTATTCAGGATGCCGATCGTCCGTTGAACGATGATGGAAAGATAATAGGATATATCCCTCAGGTAGAAAAAACGTATGGCTATTTCCAATCAGCCTACTCGCACATGAACGAATACCAGCTTGGCATTGCTGAAAGTACAACAGCACAACGAGATGAGCTGATTTGCACCATGGAAAATGGGAAACAGATAATGACCATTGAACAGGCCATGATTTTTGCTCTTCAGCGGTATAAAAAAGCAAAAGACGCAACACAGTTTATAGGAAATTTATTAACCACCTATGGTTTTTTACCTTCAAGTGGCGATGGGTCAGAAACTCTGGTTATTGCCGATACAGAAGAGGCATGGGTTTTCGAAGTATTTGGAGTTGGGCCCGGATGGACACCTGAAAGCAAAAAACCGGGAGCAATTTGGGCTGCTCAACGCCTACCCGATGATCAGGCCACCATGATCCCGAACTGGAGTATCATTAAGGAAATCAAACCTGAGGATAAGGACAATTATATGGTCTCAGCCAACTTTATGCAGGAGGCAATTGATCGGGGTTGGTACAATCCATTATCGGGAAAACCATTCATTTGGCAGGAAATATATACCCCGTTACCCGAAGAATATGCTACCAGCCGATTTTGGTTGTTCTACCATACATTTACTCCAAACATGAAGAACTGGCCAGATAGAATGCTCGAGCCATCAAATCCCTTTAAGGGAATGCAGCCCTATTATCAGGTTGTAGAACCTCTGTCAATTTACCCGTTTTCGGCGGTTCCTGAAAAAAAAATATCTGTACAGGATATTATCGCGTTTCAACGTTCAACCTTCGAAGGAACCATTTATGATATGACCTCGTACCCCGAATGGCTCGTACCTGATGGGAAGGGTGGTTTT
This sequence comes from uncultured Rikenellaceae bacterium, assembly GCA_964552655.1. Taxonomy (GTDB): domain Bacteria; phylum Bacteroidota; class Bacteroidia; order Bacteroidales; family Tenuifilaceae; genus CAZKHG01. The sequence continues at coordinate 28,170 of CAZKHG010000009.1, read as the reverse complement.
ATTAAAAGTCCTTTGGCCACCCCTTTCCCCGGAAGTGAAATGCGAAAGCTGATCAAGCAAACCTATCGTCGTCCGGTAGCACGCCACCGTGGACATTATGGAATGGTGATGCAGCTACGTGGCTGGTTACCTAACGAAATTGGCGGGGTTTATTGGGTATATCTGGATAACCCATATTTCAGTCCTTATGTACCAATATATTCAGGTAATCTATCCGTTGCGGAGACATATAATACCTATGATCCAAATAAGTATGATGAGAAATCAGCCCGATGGGCAATTGATTTTGTTGATAATCTCGCCAATCTTCGATTCCAGGATATTGCTCAGGATGTTCGTTTAATTCGGAATCCATTTGAAGCGGAGATGTTTAGCAACCAAAGAAAGGTGGAGGAAGAAGCATTAAATCTGTACAAGAAGAACCCAAAACTTGCCAGGGAATTTCTTACCAACTACTCAAATGGCAAGATGAATCAAGTTACTGAGATGTTTTTAAATCTTCGGGATCAGATAATAACCAAATACACAAACAACAAAGAATAATAGTTATTGAACACAGAGGCTCGGAGATACAGAAGAAAAATATTTGAATTGTTCCTCTTTGCCTTTGTTTACATGTGTTTACTTTTCCCTGTTATCTTTGCAAAAATCAACACTTGCCATGCTACATTATCATAGCGATTTTTTGGTTATTGGATCAGGTATTGGAGGTTTAAGTTTTGCCCTAAAGGTTGCCGAAAAAGGTAACGTGATATTGATTACCAAATCAAACCTTGAGGATACAAATACCTCTTATGCCCAGGGTGGAATCGCATCCGTAACCTATGAGCCTGATACTTTTGAAAAACATATCCAGGATACCTTGATTTGCGGAGACGGATTATGTGATGAACCCGTGGTTAGGATGGTAGTTTCTGAGGCTCCTGCACAAATAAGCCAGCTGATGCAGTGGGGTGTCAGGTTCGACCGAAGATCAAACGGTCAGTATGACTTAGCCAGGGAGGGTGGACATTCTGAGTTCCGGATCCTGCATCATAAGGATAATACCGGATTTGAAATTCAGAGAGCCTTATCTCAAAGGGTTAGACAGCACCCCAATATCCGGGTTTTTGAAAATCATTTTGCCGTTGAGATTTTAACACAACACCACCTCGGAATTGAAGTTAAAAGAGGATATCCTGATATTACCTGTTTTGGAGCCTATGTGCTTGATCTTAAAACACAAAAAGTCAGCACCTTCCTTTCTCGGATTACAATAATGGCAACAGGTGGTACAGGAAATCTTTATCACACCACAACAAATCCATTGATAGCAACCGGTGATGGTATAGCCATGGTTTACCGTGCGAAAGGGATCGTTGAAAACATGGAATTTCTTCAGTTTCATCCAACCTCCCTATTCCATCCGGGAGAACGGCCTTCCTTTTTAATAACGGAGGCGATGCGTGGTTTTGGCGGGGTATTGAAAACAATAGATGGAAAAGAGTTCATGCAAAAGTACGATTCTCGGGGTTCATTAGCTCCCAGGGATATCGTTGCCCGGGCAATTGACAATGAGCTTAAATCCAGAGGCGATGATTTTGTTTACCTTGATGTTACTTTTAAAGATCCTGCTGAAACAATAAATCATTTTCCAAATATCTATGAGAAATGTCTATCTGTTGGCATTGATATAACTAAAGACATGATTCCTGTTGTTCCTGCAGCACATTACCTCTGCGGGGGAATTAAAGTGAATATGAATGGTGAGAGTTCTATCAATCGGCTTTATGCAATCGGGGAGTGCTCTTCAACCGGATTACACGGAGCAAATCGCCTTGCCTCAAATTCCCTGATTGAAGCGTTGGTGTTTGCGGATAAAGCGGCAAAACAATGTTTGGGAATATTCCAAACGATTATTTTTAACGATAAAATTCCCGACTGGAATTACGAGGGGACAACTCACCCTGAGGAGATGATTCTTATTACCCAAAACTATAAAGAGATGCAGCAGATCATGAGCAACTATGTTGGCATCGTTCGCTCAAACCTCAGGCTGGAAAGAGCTCTCGCGCGGTTGGAGATAATTTACAGGGAAACGGAAGATCTATACAAAAAATCAACCCTTACCCAGAATCTTTGCGAGCTGAGAAATATGATAAATGTTGGCTACCTGATTATCAAAAACGCACAGAAAATGCACGAAAGCCGCGGTTTGCATTATTCAATTGATTACCCCAGGCAAAAAGGGGTTGAATTTTAATTCAGCCTATTTTGGTACAGTATTTGGTTAATGCTTTTTAACTAAATACTTAATATAATGAAAGGTATAACTGGTTTTGTTGTTGCAATAACGCTTCTGTTGCAAAGTTGCGAAATCTACATTGTAGATAATGAGCTCCCGCAAATTCCAAAATGCGAAATAGTAAGCATGGTTAAGGTAAATGGCAACTATTCAACCCCGCCTAAATTCAGAATTGTTATTGAGAATTATGTTAAAAACTCCATAGCATACGATATTGCATGTGAAATTGAAATGCGGGTTGGTAACCTGGTTGTTGACCGGGCGTATGCCGATTTTGGGAAACTATTTGGTGCCGAATCAGCTGTAGGTGAAGCCTACATTCCAAATCTGGTAAGCCATTCCTATTACACTGAAGTTACACTTACCCTCAGCTGGTTTGATGATAATGGCAATTACTTTGAGAAGGTTTATTATTACTAACCAATCAATACTCCGTTAAATTAGATGATTGAGATCAAAGGTTATCTAAATATTAATAAAAGCAACCCACTAATTAATTTATTATACCACTCATTACATTGATATACGCAGTATCCCCGGCTACTGGTTCCGGAGATGATGAAATGTTAAAAACAACAACTACATTCCCTTTTTTAAAGCCAGTATTCACCTCTGAAACATTTAATGTATCTGCCTCAAATCCTTTGCTGGTTAAATAATCAACAATCGCAGATTCGCTCTCGGAAAGCTCGGTGAAATTATCACTCTTGAATATATAGGGGTAAGATATAACTTCAAACTCAAGCGTTTCTGGTTTAACCTGATTTTTTTCGTCCAGTACGTTCCAGGTAAATTCAACGTTTTCCTGGATTGAGAAACCGTAATCAAAACTCTCCGCTATCTCATCCAGGATTGATTTTTCAACAGAATTGTTAACATCGTTTTTTGCTCTAATATATTTCTCTGCTCCCTCATTCAAAAAGAGAGTGTCATTAACAATTTTGGCAGTAAAAACTGTGGAGGAACCGTCATAATCAAATTTGATGATAAGTTTATCTCCTTCAAGATCCCAGGTACCTGAAGAGGCCAGCCGATTATAGGTAAATGCAGAATATATCTTTTCACTATCGGCCACTTCAAATGATATGTATTCATTTTCCCCGACAACCGTTTTCCAAAACCCTGTTAAACTTTCAGCGGTTATGTTATCGGGTTTTTTATTACAGGACACAACGCTAATCACTGTAATATAAAACAAGGTTGCATAATAGAAAGATCTTTTCATGGTGGTTCTTTTTGGTTAATTGTCGAAATATAAGAAAAAAACTAATAGTTTGACCACCATCTATACACTAACCCGTTTGCCAATAAAAACATAGCGATAGCACAATATTATCAATAAAACTGTATTTTTGCTTCTCATTTTTGAATTCGAATTTTCAAAAAAATTATAGAGAAACCCGAACATTTGAATATTAAACACTATGACCCAGGAAGAACTATTTAAGAAACTAATTGCACACTCTAAAGAATATGGCTTTGTTTTTCAATCGAGCGAGATTTATGATGGTTTAAGTGCTGTTTATGATTATGGTCAGAATGGCGTTGAACTTAAAAATAATATTCGCCGTTACTGGTGGGAAGCCATGACTCGTTTGAACGAGAACATTGTTGGCATTGATGCGGCTATATTTATGCACCCTCAAACATGGGTGGCCTCTGGGCATGTTGGTGCATTCAACGATCCATTAATTGACAATAAGGATAGCAAAAAACGTTATCGGGCCGATGTTCTAATTGAGGAGTGGATTTCAAAACAGGAGGATAAAATCAATAAGGAGGTTGAAAAGGCGAAAAAGAGATTTGGGGAGAATTTTAATGAACAAATGTTCCTTGAAACCAATCCGCGCGTAGCAGAAATATCCGAACGGATTAAAGCTGCAACAACCAGGATGGTTAAGGCTCTTGAAAGTAATGACCTTGCTGATTTACGCCAGCTTATCCTAGACTGCGAGATTGCCTGCCCTATTTCAGGGTCTCGAAACTGGACAGAAGTCAGGCAGTTCAACCTGATGTTTGAAACCCAAATGGGTTCTGTTGCTGATGATGCAAACACAATTTACCTTAGACCGGAAACCGCACAGGGTATCTTTGTAAACTATCTGAATGTTCAGAAAACCGGACGCATGAAAATTCCGTTTGGCATAGCCCAAACAGGCAAAGCCTTCAGAAACGAAATAGTTGCCCGGCAATTTATTTTCCGGATGAGAGAATTTGAACAGATGGAGATGCAGTTCTTTGTTAAACCTGGCGAGGAGATGGAGTGGTATGAATTCTGGAAAGAAAAACGAATGCGCTGGCATAAATCTATGGGGTTGGGCGATGATAAATACCGCTTTCATAAGCATGAGAAGCTGGCTCATTATGCTAACGCCGCCTCTGATATTGAGTTCGAATTCCCATTCGGATTTAAAGAAGTGGAGGGGATTCATTCCAGAACAGATTTCGACCTGGGAAATCATCAGAAATATTCAGGTAAAAAACTGCAATATTTTGATCCGGAAACCAACGAAAGTTTTGTGCCTTATGTGGTAGAAACTTCTATTGGTCTTGACAGAACATTCCTTCTGATATTATCTGCCGCATATACAGAGGAAAAGATTGCTAAAGAGGATGGCGGGGAGGATGAACGCGTTGTTCTCCGTATCCCTCCTGCGCTAGCACCCGTTAAACTCGGTGTTTTCCCTCTTGTTAAGAAAGATGGTCTGCCTGAGAAAGCAAGGAAAATAATGGATGAGCTAAAGATTGATTTTGCTTGTCAATATGAAGAAAAGGATACCATTGGACGTCGCTATCGCAGGCACGATGCAATAGGCACTCCGTTTTGCATCACGGTTGATCATCAAACCCTGACAGATGATACTGTTACCATTCGTTATCGTGACACAATGGAACAGGAGCGGGTTCCGGCAAGCAAGTTAAGAGAGATAATGGACGAAAAAGTATCACTTCGAAATCTGTTAAAATCTATTTAATAGCCAGCCTCTGGGTTCCGGATGTATTAACCAAAGAAACTCAAGAAGGCAGCAAGATGCCACCAGCAACATAATAAATGCCTAAAGCGCTTATCATAACCTATTACTGGCCTCCTGCGGGAGGATCGGGGGTACAACGCTGGTTAAAATTTGTAAAGTACTTGCGGGAGTTCGGCTGGGAGCCTGTTGTTTACACTGCACTTAAACCTGAAGCACCGGTTTACGACGATTCGCTTTTTAAGGATATTCCTGAAGGAATTGAAGTTATCCATCGTAGCATTTTTGAACCTTATCATATTTACAAACGAATAACTGGCCGTAAAAATGAAAGAATTGGTGTGGGTTTTGCTTCTTCTTCCGGAAAAAAAGGGTTAATACACAGAGTTGCTGCTTGGGTTAGAGGCAACTTTTTTATCCCCGATGCAAGAATGTTGTGGATTTGGCCATCTGTTAAGTATCTTACAGCGCATTTAACAACAAACCCCGTTGATATTGTTATTTCTACCGGGCCACCCCATTCAGCCCATTTGATTGCACGTGGGCTTAAAAGAAAATTAAAAATCCCCTGGCTGGCAGATTTTCGTGACCCCTGGACAAATATTGATTTTTACAAAGAGTTACATTTAACCTTTTTTGCAGATAAAATTCATCACAAGCTCGAAAAATCAGTTGTACTTGAAGCAGATGCTGTTACAACTGTATCGGAATCCATGTTACAAGAGTATAAAGCCATTAAGAAGAAGAATGTTTTCACAATTTATAATGGCTATGACCATACAGATTACCCGTATGATCAAAATCCAACTCTTGACGAACAGTTTACTATCAGCCACTTCGGGGTAGTTCCACCATCAAGGAATTGCCCTAGCCTTTGGCGGGCAATGAAAATGCTTATTGATAACTATCCAGATTTTGCCCACAGGTTCAAAGTCGTTTTTTATGGTCAAGTTGATGCTTCTGTTATAAAGGATATCGAAAAACTTGGATTACAAAAACATTTCGAGTTTAAGGGTTTTGTCTCTCATTCTAAAGTAACCGAACTCCAAAAAAAATCTCAGGTACTCCTGTTGTTAGTGAACAATACACCAAATTCTCAGGGAATAGTTACGGGTAAAATATTTGAATATATGGCATCAAAGCGCCCCGTGCTGGCCATTGGGCCCAAGGGTGGCGATTTGGATGATCTTATAAAGATAACCAATTCAGGTATTTTGCTTCCATTCGATGATGAGCTAAAAATCTTTGAAGGGTTAAAGTGGTATATGGAAGGTTTTAATAACCATTGGATTGGCTTTAACCCGAAAAATACTGAAGGATATTCCAGAAAGGAGCTAACCAGAAAGCTGGTTGGGGTGATGAACAATATCATTTCAAATAAATAAACAGTACAATGAAAATCCTCACCATAGTTGGTGCCCGTCCCCAGTTTATCAAAGCAGCGGCTGTTAGCCGCCAATTGATTGCCAAAGGGATTGATGAAGTTCTCTTGCATACCGGGCAGCATTTTGACAGGAATATGTCGGAGATATTTTTTGATGAGATGGATATCCCGGAGCCAAAGTACAACCTTGAGATTCATGGTCTAAACCATGGTGCAATGACCGGCAGAATGATTGAGCGGATTGAAGAAGTCATTATAAATGAAAAACCTGATTTGGTTCTGGTTTACGGGGACACCAACTCAACCCTTGCCGGGGCTTTGGCTGCCACCAAGCTTCACATTCCCATCGCCCATGTTGAGGCTGGATTAAGGTCTTTCAACATGAAAATGCCCGAGGAGATAAACAGGATTCTTACTGATAGAATTTCCAGTTTCTTGTTTTGCCCAACAGAAAAAGCAGTCGAAAATTTAAAAAAAGAAGGTTTTGATAATTTCCCTGGTACTGTTTACAAAACTGGAGATGTTATGCAGGATGCCGCGCTTTTCTATGGGGCAATTTCAGAATCAAAATCAGATATTATTGAACGACTTAACCTTAATCACCCATTTGTACTTGCCACCGTTCACCGGCAAGAAAACACAGATAACCCTGAAATATTGGCTGAAATAATTGATGCGCTTAACCAAATAAACCGGGATCAAAAGGTAATTGTACCGCTTCATCCAAGAACAGCTATGCAATTAGGGGAGATTGATAAAAACCCACAATTCACAACCATTCCCCCTGTTGGATACTTCGATATGATAGAACTTTTAAAACATTGCTCCATCGTTTTAACCGATAGTGGCGGGGTGCAAAAAGAAGCATTTTTCTTCAAAAAATGCTGTGTCACCTTGCGAAAGGAAACGGAATGGACAGAACTTGTTCAGCATGGGTATAATATGCTTGGCAGCACCGACTCAGAATTTATTGTTATTGCTTACAATGAAATGGTTAACCGTAAACCAGACTTTTCGATTGATCTTTATGGAAATGGCAAAGCCTCAGAAAAAATTGCGGGAATTCTTAGAAATTCGATTTAATTGAGGACAAAAGAAATCATTGGGTTAGATAATCACTGAATATCAGCCATCAAAAGTTATATTTTTTTCTACATTTGAACCTAAATTCATTTAAACAGCCGTAGTTATGAAAAAAGAGTTGCTCCTGAAGATATTACCGCATATCATCGCACCATTGCTTTTTTTAAGTATTTCCTATGCTTATTTTTCACCTTTGATAGAAGGTAAAAAGATTGAACAGCATGATATAACCATGTTTAAAGGATCGGCAAAAGAGATCCTGGATTTTAAAAAAGCAACCGGTGAAACAACCCTTTGGACCAATAGCATGTTTGGAGGAATGCCCGCTTACCTAATCTCTGTAGATTTTTCAGGTAATTTGCTTAAATGGGTAAATAGAATCCTCGAAATAGGCGAACGCCCTGCAAGCTTCATTTTTGTTACAATGCTTGGATTTTATATTCTCCTTTTAGCCTTGGGTGTAAATGCATGGTTAAGCATTGTAGGCTCAATTGCCTATGGCTTGTCAACCTATTTCTTTACAGTGATAGGTGCAGGTCACAATGCCAAAATTCATGCAATTTCTTATGTAGCCCCAATGTTGGCGGGAATTGTTCTTTCATATAAAGGAAAATACTGGGCTGGTTTTTCCATTTTTGCTCTTTTTCTGGGATTGAATTTATTTACCGGTCACCCACAAATCACCTATTATGCGGGTTTTATTATGGTCGCCTTAATTATCGTATATCTAATCGAAGCAATCAGGGGAAAACTAATCAATCAGTTTATTAAAGCCTCCGCTTTTATTGCAATTGCAGGAGTGTTGGCCGTTGGCGCCAACTTTTCACGACTTTGGTTCACCTATGATTACGGTAAAGATTCAATCCGGGGCAAATCGGAGTTGACATCAAACAAAGAGGATAAAACTTCAGGCCTTGATAAAACTTATGCTACAGATTGGAGTTACGGAGTTGTGGAAACATTCAACCTGTTAATTCCAAATTTAATGGGTGGTGCAAGCGTTTATGATCTGGGGGACAAATCAAACACCTATGATTTTCTTCGAAAAAATAATGTACCTGAAAGACAGGCAAAAACGATGGTTTCCCAATTGCCCGCTTATTGGGGATCACAACCCGGAACTTCGGGTCCGGTTTACATTGGTGCCATCGTGATTTTCTTTTTTGTTTTTGGGCTTTTTTTGGTAAAAGGGCCGCTTAAATGGGCGTTGTTATCAATAACCGCCTTGTCTGTACTTCTGGCCATGGGAAGAAATTTTATGCCCTTAACAAACCTGTTTCTTGATTACTTCCCCGGGTATAATAAGTTTCGAACCGTAACCATGATTTTATATATAGCCGAATTGACAATGCCCTTATTGGCTTTTATTGCATTAAAGGAAATTTTTGAAGGGAAAGTTGAAAAGGCGCAGTTCCTTTTTGCCTTTAAATGGGCTACAATTATTTTAGGCGCCATTTCCATTTTCTTTTTACTTTTTGGTGGAGTCATTTTTGATTTTTCAGGTACAATAGATCAGCAATATCTTTCAGGCGGATGGCCGGAAGATTTTATTCAGGCTCTTAGGGATGATAGAAAATCGCTGCTTAGGGCTGATGCATTCAGGTCCCTTCTTTTTATAGGACTTGCCGCCTTTACATTGTGGGGCTTTTTTATGAAAAAGATAAAACCAATACATTTTCTGCTTGCTTTAGGTTTACTTATAACTGTTGATATGTGGGTGGTTAATAAACGCTACATGAGCAATAAGCAATTTGTATCAGCTAAAAAGGCAGAAGTTCCCATAACCCCAACCCAGGCTGATCTGGAAATTCTAAAAGATCCCACCCTTGATTATAGGGTGATGAACCTGAGTGTTAGCACGTTCAACGATGCATCAACTTCATATTTCCACAAGTCTATTGGCGGTTATCATGGTGCAAAAATGCGCCGATATCAGGAATTGATTGAAGAGCATATTTCAACCGGCAATATGGCTGTTCTGAACATGTTAAACACCAGGTATTTTATCCAACCCACAGAAAAAGGACCGGTTGCCCGTTTTAACCCTGAAGCCCTTGGTAATGCATGGTTTGTGGATACTGTTAAAATTGTTCCCAGCGCCGATGAAGAAATTGCCGCCTTAAAGGATTTCATTCCTTCCCGGGAGGCCATTGTAGATCAAAGATTTTCAGGGCTTGTAAATGGTTACTCAACAAAACCAGATTCATCATTTATTTTACTCGTTGAGTATAAACCGAACAAGCTAACATATAAAAGCCATACAAAAAATCAAAAAGTTGCTGTATTTTCGGAAATATACTACCCCAACGGCTGGAAAGCAACCATTGATGGAACCCCAACTGCCTATTTCAGGGCCAATTATGTTTTACGTGCAATGCTTATTCCTGCCGGAGATCACGAGATAGTGTTTACCTTTGAACCCAAAATGTTCAGAATAGGCCACAATATTGACTTAGCCTCATCCCTGCTGGTTATCTTTATCTTTTTTGGATGGGCTGGTTGGTCGCTTTATTCATGGATTATTAGAGAGAATACCTAAAATGGTTTTCTAAAAATTAATTATTCCTTAAAGTATTTTAAAATCAACCCGATTGCATGGGTATTTTTCTTACTGTATTATATTTGTAATCAATTCCAAAAAATCCAGCAGTGAAAAACCACGAAGGGAAAATAATCAGACAGCGATTAAGAAGTTCTTACTTCTCATCAATTATCAGCATTTCCTTAGTATTATTCATGCTTGGAATTTTGGGGATTTTAATTCTAAACGCCAAGCGGCTTTCTGATTACGTTAAGGAAAACCTTGGATTCACAGTTTATTTGAATGATGATGTTAAAGAAGCCGATGCCAATTACCTTCGGAAGCTGCTGGACGCATCACCTTATGTAAGATCAACCGATTATATCAGCAAAGACAGGGCTGCGCTGGAGCTCAAAGAGGAGCTGGGAGAGGATTTTATATCTTTTTTGGGGTACAACCCGTTATCTGCTGCTATTGATGTTAAGCTTAAAGCCGACTATGCCAACCAGGACAGTGTTGCAAAGATTAAGAAAAAACTTGCTGATTACAAACAGGTAAAAGAGGTTAATTATCAGGAATCGCTAATTGATCAGGTGAATAAAAATGTAAGTAAAATCAGCCTGATTATTCTGATATTCAGTGCACTCATGCTATTTATCGCTTTGGTATTAATCAACAATACCATACGACTTTCGGTTTACTCTAAACGGTTTATTATCAACACCATGAAACTTGTGGGCGCAACATGGGGTTTTATCCGACAACCTTTTTTGCTTAGAAGCATGCTCCATGGTTTGTATGCTGGATTTATTGCAATTCTTCTTCTTGTTGGCCTGGTTTATAAAATAAACGAAGAGTTTGGGGACATTATCAATGTTGCAGATTCACAATCGCTTGCAATAATATTTTCCTTAGTCGCCTTAACAGGTGTTATTATCAACTTAATTTCCACTTTCTTTGCAGTAAACAAATTTTTACGTCTCAGATCAGATGATTTATACTATTGAAATATTAAAAAGATGGCAAAACAAACAACACAACAGAAACAAGTTCCAACCGAAAATCAGGGTAGATTTGCATTGGTTCGGCAAAACTATAAACTTTTGCTCATTGGTTTTGTTATTATTGTAATTGGTTTTTTGTTGATGATTGGTGGCGGATCCGATGATCCAAATGTTTTCAGCAAGGATATTTTCAGCTTTAGAAGAATTACCTTGGCCCCAATTATCGTTCTTTTCGGGTTTATCTTCGAGATATATGCTATTATGAAGAAACCCAAAGAATAAATATTTTTTTATTAATCGAAAAGCATAATGGTATTTGCTAACTTTTAATACCGGGTTTTTTCCCGGATTCCCTTTATTATTTCGTCGAAAAGTCAAATCTGATTACTTGAACTTATAAATATGGATATTTTACAAGCATTAATTTTAGGTCTCGTTCAGGGGCTAACGGAATTTCTCCCAGTTAGCAGCAGTGGGCACTTGGAGATAGGCAAGGTGCTGCTTGGCGTTGAAGTAAAAGAAAGTCTTGCTTTTACAGTTGCCGTTCACGGGGCCACTGTTTTAAGCACGCTGGTCGTTTTCAGAAAAGATATAATGGATCTTTTGGCCGGATTAATAAAATTTAAGTTTAACGAGGAAACACAATATATACTCAAGATTCTTGTATCCATGATACCGGTTGGCCTTGTAGGGTTCTTGTTTAAGGATGAAGTTGAGGGGCTTTTTGAGGGAAATTTGATTTTCGTAGGATTCATGTTGTTGCTTACCGCCCTTTTACTTGCTCTAAGCTATTATGTAAAAAGAAACACCAACCGACCCATAGGCTATATTGATTCAATTATTATTGGAATTGCTCAGGCGGTTGCTGTATTACCAGGGCTTAGCCGCTCCGGATCAACTATTGCAACCGGGCTAATGCTTGGTAATAACAAAGCCGAGGTTGCCCGATTCTCTTTTCTGATGGTTTTATTACCGGTTATTGGGATAAATTTATTGGAAATAATAGGCGGGAACCTTTCATCGCAACAAGGAATCGGTTTTTGGCCTGTTTTAACCGGTTTTCTGGCCGCATTTATTTCTGGCTACCTTGCATGCAGCTGGATGATCTCAATTGTAAAAAAGGGCAAATTAATTTGGTTTGCTGTTTATTGTGCAATTGTAGGTTCTATATCAATATTTGCTTCATTATAATTTGATCAAGTTGGAAATAAATTCCTTAACCAATTTCCAGGAGGGAATTGTGCTTCTTATTAACAAGCCCTATGGATGGACGTCTTTTAATGTAGTAAGCAAGGTTCGCAGCCTGATCAGAAAATCCAAAGGGATAAAAAAAATTAAGGTTGGTCATGCCGGTACCTTAGACCCGCTGGCAACAGGACTTTTAGTTATTTGTACCGGTAAAGCAACCAAACAGGTTGACAAATTCCAAGCCGAAGCAAAGGAGTATATCGCCACATTCCATTTAGGCCAAACCACCCCTTCGTTTGATATGGAAACACAAATGGACAGACAATACCCCATTGATCATATCGCTTTAGATGATGTAAATAAGGCATTATCAGGTTTCATTGGCGATCAGCTCCAAACACCCCCCTTGTATTCTGCAAAATTTATTGATGGTAAACGAGCGTATAAATATGCCCGTAAAGGATCGGATATTGAGCTAAAACCCGTTCCGATATCAATTTACGAAATGGAACTGCTAAAATTTGAACCACCAACTTTAATGGTTCGAATAAAGTGTAGCAAAGGAACATATGTTAGGGCTTTGGCCAGAGATATTGGCTTGGTTTTAAAATCAGGTGCATATCTGGCAGATTTAATCCGTGTAGGCAGTGGTGGTTTTAGGATTGAAGAAGCAATTACCCTTGATCAATTTGAGAAATTTCTTACAAACGATGCAACTAGCTGAAAAATGTCACGTATAAGGGGCACAGTTCGGTCAAGTTTGAGCTATATTTGCAACTCATAAATTTGTTTAAGATCAGTAATCCCAAATAAATAATCAATTAGAAACCTTGAGTTTTCAAGGCGTGTATATTATGTGTTAATAAATTTATCTCACTATAAAATGAAACTATCACAGTATAAGTATGCTCTACCTCCAGATCTGATTGCCAAATTCCCAGCAGAGAATCGAGATGAATCCCGTTTAATGGTTTTAAACCGGAAAACCAAAAAGATTGAACACAAAATCTTTAAGGATGTAATTAAATATTTTATCGAGGGGGATGTTTTTGTTTTTAACAACACCAAAGTATTCCCTGCCAGGCTTTATGGCAACAAGGAAAAAACCGGAGCCGAAATCGAAGTTTTTTTGCTTAGGGAATTAAATAAAGAGCAACGTCTTTGGGATGTTCTGGTGGACCCTGCCAGGAAAATCCGAATTGGCAATAAGCTCTATTTTGGGGAGGACGACATGCTCGTTGCCGAGGTAATTGACAACACCACAAGTCGTGGAAGAACCTTGCGGTTTCTCTTTGATGGCTCATACGACGAATTTAAGGATACCTTGTACAAACTTGGAGAAACGCCTTTGCCAAAATTCATTCGTCGCGATGTAGTTCCCGAAGATCGGGATCGTTATCAGACAATTTATGCCAAGCACGAAGGAGCAGTGGCAGCGCCCACCGCCGGGCTTCATTTCAGTCGGGAATTATTGAAACGTCTGGAAATTAAGGGAATCAAATTTGCAGAAATTACCCTGCATGTTGGTTTGGGAAATTTTCGTACCGTTGATGTTGAAGACCTTACCAAGCACAAAATGGATTCAGAGCAGATCAATATCCCAATGGATGCTGTGAACATTGTAAATGCTGCCAAGCAGGAAAAAAGGAACATTTGCGCTGTGGGTACAACTGTATTAAGAACCCTGGAAAGTTCGGTATCAACGGATGGTTACCTTAAGCCGTTTTCCGGATGGACCAATAAGTTCATTTTCCCCCCCTATGATTTTAGCGTTCCCACAACTATGATAACAAATTTTCATTTACCATTATCAACCCTTTTGATGATGGTTTCTGCTTTTGCCGGATATGATTTTATTTTTGAGGCATATAAAGTTGCCATCAAGGAAAAGTACCGGTTTGGAACCTACGGGGATGCAATGTTAATACTTTAACCCACAAATACTTGATATTTTTAAAGCCATCTCGAAAAGGTGGCTTTTCTTTTGAATAACATCTGTAAAATTGGTGTAATACCGGATTACTTTTTCAATTTACTGAAAAACATGGTTACCGCCATCCAGTATTCTTTATTTGAACGATTGTCTTCCCAAAGGGCTTTTGATCCATGCCTCCCCTCATCTGAAGGTTTAAATAGCGTTTTAAGATTTTTTGAGAGTGGTGTTAGCAGTTTTTCCATTTCAGGATACTCACTTTTGGATGATAAGGCCAATACAGGTACTGAAATTTTACCAATGTACGATCCTACAAAATTTGCCTCTGAAAAATATTCTCCCGGAGAAAAAACAATCAAAGCGCCTACTTTAAGTTCTTTTGGGGCAATTGTAAGAGCCAATGATGCAGAGTATGAACTACCCCATAGAATAATTGGTTTATCAGACCTGGTTTTTATCAACTCGATAGCAGCAAGAATATCCTGGAGAGCATTAATGTATTCTGCTGGAAGTTTTTTTTCTCTGGCTCTTTGGGCGGTTTCGTTTTTAACAAAATTAACCTCATTCCCGGAACGTTGATCAATGGCCAGGCAATTATAACCCAGGTTTACAAGTTTTGGGGCAATTTCCCGATATTCGCCGCGGCTATAACCAGCCTGATGACAGAGCAGTATATAAGGATTTTGGGTTGAAGATATGTATAAATCACCGGTAACAGGGAGGCCGTCTTTTGCTAAAAAAGTAATCGTTTGTTGTGCCATTGTGGGATTAAAAATGCTTGTAAAAAGCATTACAAGCATTGGTAAATATATTTTCATACTATTAGAGTTGAATTAAACCCAACGCTATAATTTCTTGACAGATTCTGAAAGTATAATAATCCGGTTTTTTTTGAACTCAACGGTTCCGCCCGATCGTTCAAGTTCAAACTCAACTATATTCTTATCTGTCTCAACAATATGCACTAAGCCTGTTTCGAGGGAAGAAATTATTGGGGCATGATTTTTCATCATGGCAAACGATCCGTTGCTGCCAGGTACCCTGACAAGATTAACTTCGCCTTTATATATTGTGTTTTTTGGTGTAATTATTTCAAGCAACATAGCAGGTTGGAATTAAGCATTTGCATCAGCCATCAGTTTTTCTCCTTTTTCGATGGCTTGTTCAATAGTGCCCACCAGGTTGAATGCTGCCTCGGGATATTTATCAACCTCTCCGTTGATGATCATGTTAAACCCTTTTATTGTATCCTTGATGTTCACAATTACACCAGGAATACCAGTGAATGCTTCGGCAACATGGAACGGTTGGGAAAGGAATCTTTGCACCCTGCGCGCACGGTGTACCACAAGTTTATCCTCCTCGGAAAGTTCATCCATCCCCAGAATGGCAATAATATCCTGGAGCTCCTTATATCTCTGCAAAATATATTTAACCCGTTGGGCTGTATTATAATGTTCCTCTCCAATAATTTCAGGATCAAGAATACGTGAAGTCGAATCTAACGGGTCAACTGCAGGATAAATACCGAGTTCAGAAATCTTTCGACTTAGAACTGTAGTGGCATCAAGGTGTGAAAAGGTTGTGGCTGGGGCTGGGTCAGTTAAGTCATCAGCAGGTACGTAGATAGCCTGAACGGAAGTAATTGATCCTTTGTTTGTAGATGTGATACGTTCTTGCATCATCCCCATTTCTGTTGATAAGGTTGGTTGATAACCAACCGCTGATGGCATACGTCCTAAAAGGGCAGATACCTCAGAACCGGCTTGTGTGAATCGGAATATATTATCTATAAAAAACAGGATATCGCTTCCTTTACCCTCTTCGCCTCCATCGCGAAAATATTCTGCCATTGTCAGACCCGATAAGGCAACTCTAGCTCTTGCTCCGGGTGGTTCGTTCATCTGTCCAAAAACCATTGTAAGCAATGATTTTTCGAGTTCTTTAGGATCAACTTTAGATAAATCCCACCCACCTTTCTCCATGCTTTTTTTGAATTCTTCGCCATAGCTTACCAGCCCGGCTTCTATCATTTCACGAAGCAGATCATTCCCCTCACGGGTACGCTCACCAACACCGGCAAATACGGAAAAACCCTTATACTGCTTAGCAATGTTATTTATAAGTTCCTGTATAATAACGGTTTTCCCAACACCAGCACCGCCAAAAAGCCCAATCTTTCCTCCTTTTGAATAGGGCTCAAGCAGGTCTATAACCTTTATCCCGGTAAAAAGAACCTCTTTTTCGGTGCTCAGATTTTCATATTTTGGGGGATTATTATGAATGGGATAAACTCTTTCGCGGGTTAGTTTTCCAAGACCATCAACACCTTCTCCAATTACGTTCATCAGACGGCCTTTTATATGATCACCAACAGGCATAGATATTGGTTTCCCGGTAACCCTTGCTTTTGTGCCTCTTTGTAGCCCATCAGTTGAATCCATTGCAATGGTTCTGATGGTGTTTTCGCCTATATGCTGTTCGCATTCTACCACAAGGATTGAACCATCCTCCCGGGTTATTTCAAGGGCATCGTGTATGTTGGGAAAATCAACACTTGATCCGCTAAAGGATATGTCAACCACTGGTCCGATTACCTGTACAATTTCTCCGTATAGTTCAGCCATGATGATTTTTTTTAAAAGGTAGATACAAAAATAAAACTAAAATGTAAAAAAACGTCTATAAATCAAAATAAAAGAAAATATTTTGTAAAAAACAAGGAGGCCTTAAGAAGCATATAAAACAGATAAAATTGAATATGATTTGATAAAAAAATTCCGGATGAAATTCCGGAATTTATATTGATGAACAACATGTTTAAGCTATTTTCCAGGCGATTCCTGATAATATCTTCCCAAAAAATCATTAGAGTAGCTTTCAATTTCTTTTCTTAGCTCATCCTGGCCATATTTTTCGGTCAATGACGATAACTCCTGCAGAATTTGCAGGTTTATTTGTTTTTCGTAATCCACAACCTCCTTAAATCGTTTTTCCAGGCTAAATAAATACCTGAGGTTTTGGTATGAAACCTCAGCATAATTTTTTGCAATTTCGTTAGCCTTTTCTGTTTGATTGATCTTATAGTAGGATTCAATAATACCAACCATAAAGAAATCGTATGGATATTTTGTTGGAGGCATAAGGTCAACAATCTTATTGAGCACTATAAGTGCTGAATCCTTTTTGTTTTGGTTGATGAGCTCAGTGGCAAGCCGGTTGAAATTATTTCTAAGCCGAAGTACTGTTGCTGTTCTTTGATTGTTATGATCGATATTCACATCAGGTTCGTTCATTCTTCCCCAATGGAATTTGTTAATATAAAGATCATATAGTTTATCAACGTCAATCCGGCCATTCGAGAGAAAATCAGGAGACTTTGTTTTAATTGGGACCAACCGGTAAACGAACCCATCAAGTTGTAGATAATCGCCCAGCCCAATATCGGAATCACCATAAGGGGAAACCAGATATACGGGCCGCTTCCAATTATTTGTGGCTATAATATCGAGCATGGCGAGATCATTCTTCTGAATGTAGCTTTTACGGATTGACCACTCCAAAGCAGGAACAATTTGAGCCGAATCCTGGGGCTTTATCGTTCCGGTTGTGAGAATATTTTTTTTGTCCACAGTTAACCGGAAGTTTTTAGTGGGGCTATACGCGACCGGGCCTTCATCGGGAATCCGAAGCTTGGTGTCCGGGTCATCACTTGCAATAAAATCAATAACCTGCTTGAGTTCAATGGCTTTCCCTTCAAAACGGTCAACAATATAAACAATATCACGCTTGCCTTGTACATATTTATCATTGGTCATGCTGATTGGAACAGGATCGGATTCATAGCTTCTACGTTTCATCTGATCGATATACCAGTCGGTTCCTAGCAGGCTGAGGTTAACAACACGAACATCTGTGCGAATCCCTTCAACTTCCTGGGCGTACCATAAAGGAAATGTATCGTTATCGCCATTGGTGAATAGGATAGCGTTTGGTTCACAGGAATTCAGGTAGTTGTATGCAAAATCGCGGGCGGTATATCTTCCCGAACGATCATGATCATCCCAGTTTTGAACTCCCATAATAATTGGAACACCCAAACAGGCAACCGACGCCACCAGGCCACTATGGGCAGGTTTTAAAATTCTGTTAAGGAGATCAGCCAGACCCAGAACCCCTAAACCAATCCATATAGCAAAAGCGTAGAAGGATCCGGCATAGGCATAATCACGTTCCCTGGGTTGTAAGGGGTATTGATTTAAGTAAACAACAATAGCCAGCCCAGTTAAAATAAAGAGAAATGTTACTACAACAAAGTTTCTTTTATCCTTTAGATATTGATAGATAATTCCAATTATTCCAAGAATCAGCGGTAAAAAGTAATACGTGTTCCTGGCGGGGTGATTTTTCATTTCATCGGTAAGCAGATCCTGGTTTCCAAGGTGCATTGCGTCTATGGGTTTGATACCGCTAATCCAATTGCCATTCAATAATCCGCCATGGCTCTGTACGTCGTCTTGTCTGCCCACAAAGTTCCACATGAAATAACGCATATACATAAATCCAACCTGATAGCTGAAGAAGAACCGAAGATTCTCCCCAAAAGTGGGAACATACCGTTTTTCGGGTTTGTCGTTTTGTGTTTGAACCATAATTGGGACGCCTTTAATTTCTGCCCATTTTTTATACTCTTCAGTATGATCTTTCGCCGGGCTGTACATCCTTGGAAAAATGGTTTCAAACCGGCTATCAAATTCATATTCTGTTTTCAGGTAAGATTTAACATACCTGCCGTTTTTGGCGATATAGGTCTCTTTATCAGTGCTTTTAATTGCAGGCGCATTGAAATACTGCCCATAAAGAAGCGGTCTGTCGCCATACTGCTCCCTGTTGAGATAGCTAAGCAATGAGAATACGTTGGATGGGTTGTTTTCGTTAAGCGGTGTGTTGGCATTTGATCGGATTATTATTAATGCATACGATGAGTATCCGATAAGAATAACAGCAACGCTCAGAATAATCGTATTTGCAACAACTTTATTGTTTTTAAGTGTGTACAAAATACCCCAGGTGAATAATGCAACCAGGACCATTGTATAGAATATCAGACCGCTGTTGAAAGGCAACCCAAACCCATTAACAAAAAGCAGATCAAACCATGATGCAACCTTAAAAGTACCCGGGATTATGACATACATGATACCGCCCAGAATTGCCACAGAGGTAATTGCAGCAGCCAAAACACCAGCTTTTGTGGTTGGGTATTTTTTGAAGTAATAGATGAAAACTATCGCAGGTATTGCCAGCAGATTCAATAGGTGTACACCGATTGATAGCCCCATCATATAAGCAATAAATACAATCCAACGGTTGGCAAAAGGTTCATCAGCTTCGTTTTCCCATTTCAGAATGGCCCAAAATACAATGGCGGTGAAAAAGGAGGAAAGGGCGTAAACTTCGCCTTCGACCGCAGAGAACCAAAATGTGTCGGAAAAGGTATATGCCAATGCACCTACTAAGCCACTACCAATAATAGAAAAGGTTTGTACGATAGATGGGATTTCATTTCTAGCTATAAGCTTGCGGGCAAGATGGGTAATTGACCAGAAAAGAAATAAAATAGTAAATGCACTTGCCAGCGCCGACATGATGTTAACCATTTTGGCCACAGTGGTTAAATCAGTAGCAAACAGGGTAAAAAATCTGGAAATCAGCATGAAAAAAGGAGCTCCCGGGGGATGACCCACTTCAAGCTTAAAGGAAGATGCGATAAACTCACCACAATCCCAGAAACTGGCTGTTGGTTCAATTGTGCTCAGATATACAATTGCTGATACTAACAAGACGATCCATCCTGTTATGTTGTTGATTTGCTGGAACTTTTTCATCAAAAAATTTTTCAAAGTAAACAGCTAAAATAATCAAATTTAGCGGACGGCAATCCTGACGATTTGTTAATAAGTATTATAGGGAGGTTTAAACCTGTAATCAAAAGCATTAAAGCGAAAGAGTTTGTTCAATAAAAACCCTTTATTTTAAAAAAACTCAGAATGACAGCTCAACGGCTAATTCATAGATTGTTCGATCCGGTTTATTTTGCCCATTATAGTTAGTGTGATCAACACCTATCAGAATTTTATTTTTATCAAATATATGATACACTAATCCCACCAGGAAGCGATCGGAGGAAATATTGCCCGATGACTTGTAAATTCTATGAAAATCATAACGTCCAATGAGGCTGAATTTCTCCTTATACAGGTTAATATCAGAAAAAAGGCTATACCCATTATTTTTTAAGGATTTACCGGATTGGTCTGTTAAATCACCAATGTAATTACCCTTTCCCGTAAACAGTTGTCCGGTTATTACTACGTTTGCTGATTCATAAGAAACAATGCCAGCGTTTATATCATATTCCGGATTTTGATTTGTATTCCCTTTTCCAAAAGCACCAGTATAAGTCAATTGTAAACCGGTAATTGATGTGGGAAAAGGACGAAGGGTATATCGCCACTGAATTGTTTTATTCCTGTTCACCTCAAGGGCATGATAGCCCCCGCCATTATAAACCCCTAAAGCAATGGAACCGTATTTGCCCGGATACTTGTTATTTACCCTGATTTGGTACCCTTCATCAACCTTTCCACCGATAAGCGAAGTAAACGTAAAACCAAAATCAGCAGAGTTAACACCCTTTATCCCGTCCAGGTATAGTGCGCTAAGAACCCGATACTGGTTGATTTTTTCCTCAAACTCAATCCAGGGGGCAAAAACCTCACCAAATATAATAGTTGGTTCGTTAAAGAATTTACCGCCGTGGTGTTTATACTCCATGTAGCAATATTTTAGCCGCATCTCAACATCACCCATTCCATCGCCCTCCCTGTCTATTGTTATGTCGGGTGTAATTCTCCCGGATAAATTTTTAGTTAGTGATTTCTTGTAGTTAAGGTATCCCCGGTTTATAGAAAATTCATTTGTTCTCTCAACACCAGTATTTACGTATTGATACCCCATAAATATTTGGGCCGATAAGGACGAGTTGTCCAGCAAATTCAATATTTTTTTTGATAGGGAATCAGATGGGGCATTCTGTTGTGCAAAAATAAAATTTGATATAAACATAACTATCAATGTATTAGCGAGTATCAAACATTTCATAAATGAATTTTGAATAGGTTAAATTTTAGTTTCAGTAAAACAAGATTGCAATATAAATACTTTTTGCAAAGTAAATATCACGCTAACAGGTTTACCTTAAAGTTTAAAAAACGACTTTTCTGCTTTCAGGAATCAATTATAAATGATATTTTATATTCGGAGTTTAAATTGGTATTTCGGGTTTAGATTGATTTGTTATAGCTTGCAAATGGTTTTAATTGGTTTTATATTTGATATATTATGTATTATGATTTATTTGATCAAATATAAGTTTTATTGGGATACTATATCAACTATATTTATTAAGTTATTGGTGGTTGGACAACTACGACACAATAACAGCAAAAAGCGATAGAAAAACATGAAAAGAAAATTAATTTTATATATCGCGACAAGTTTAGATGGATACATTTCTAAACCAAATGATGATCTTGGATTTCTTTCTATTGTAGCGCAAGAAGGGCAAGATTATGGTTATGCAGACTTTTTAAAAACCGTGGACGCAGTAATAGTTGGACGTAAAACTTATGACAAAGTAATATCCATGGGGTTTGAATTTCCATACAAAGACAAAGTTGTCTATATTATAACAAGGACACCACAACCTAATAACGGTTCATTAAACTTTTATACAGGCGACCTTAAATTACTCGTTGACAAGCTCAAAACTGAAAATGGGGGAAATATATTATGCGATGGTGGTGCAGAAATAGTAAATGCGCTTTTAAAAGACAACCTAATTGATGAGTTTATTATTTCTATTATACCAATTTTAGTTGGCAATGGGATAAAGCTATTTAAAGATGGACGCCCCGAACAAGAATTAGAACTTGTTTCTGTAAAATCGTTTAACAAAGGTCTAATACAACTTAATTACAAACTTGCAGACAAGAGAACAGAATATTAATGAAAGACAAAAAATTCTAACTGTTTACATGAGTTTTGTGTCAGAAACAGTGACGTGCGAACTTGAAACGTTTTTTTTCTATTCGGCTTCGGTAAAGGGTTCCCGTTTTGTTCTATTTACCTAGCTGAGCGTAAAGCCAGAAAACATAAATAACCATGAACCAACAAATTAGAATTTGCCCCGAGTGCGGGGAAAAACTGATCGGCCGGGCTGATAAAAAATTCTGCTCCGATCAATGCCGCAATACATACAACAACCGCCTAAACAGCGATGCCAACAATACGGTTCGTAATATCAACAATATTTTAAGGAAGAACAGGCGAGTGCTTCAAAATCTGAATAAACAATCGGGCAAAACCATGGTGACAAAGGAAACACTTCTGACCAACGGGTTTAATTTCAACTATCACACCCATACTTATAAAACTCAAAAAGGGTTTTACTATCATTTTTGTTACGAGCAGGGCTACCTGTTTCTTGAGGATAAAAATCTTTACCTTTTAGTTGCCCATAAGGACAGGGAGGGATAGAGGGTTTAAAAAATTAAAAAATGAATTCAAGTTGTACTATGCAATATTTAAAAACCAAATTCTCAAAAAAATGAATAAAAACATTACTATAATTTTGGTTATAATTTTAATTGCCAGCTGCAATTCATCTCGCTTGGCTGATAATAAAATTGATAGCCATGATCAAAAACCATCAGATAATATTTCCTTTCAGGACACAACCCCAAGGGTTACAGGGATTGGCGGCATCTTCTTTTTTTCTGAAAATCCCACCGAAACAAAGGACTGGTATGCAAAAAATTTGGGCCTTGAGATTAATGAGTGGGGTTCGACCTTTGAATACCGCAATGCAAACCGTCCAGACGAAATTAATTACCTCCAATGGAGCCCATTTAAAAAGGGAAGTAAATATTTTGCACCTTCCAAAAAGGAGTTTATGATCAATTACAGGGTTCAGAATATTGAAGACCTGGTAAAAAAACTTAAAAAAAACGGGGTTACCGTAGTTGATACAATTGAAACTTATGAGTATGGTAAATTTGTTCACATAATGGATTCAGACGGTAACAAAATAGAACTATGGGAACCCATTGACAGCATATTAACCAAGATTGGAGGAAAAACAACAAAGTGAAACAAACGGGATTTTCTAAAACCCCTGTTATAGGTTAAACCAGATTTTTAGCCCAGAGAACCTCTTATTTAACAAAACCCCCTTCTTGTTCCAAATCAAGCTCTTTAAGTTTTTCCGGCGTAGGAACGCCATCTGGCGACCAGCCCCTGATCTTATAGTAGTTATCGAGTAAAGGATCA
Source organism: uncultured Rikenellaceae bacterium (assembly GCA_964552655.1). Classification (GTDB taxonomy): domain Bacteria; phylum Bacteroidota; class Bacteroidia; order Bacteroidales; family Tenuifilaceae; genus CAZKHG01. Next base: position 4,408 of record CAZKHG010000009.1, on the reverse strand, counting down.
AGATCTACCACCCGGCCTTTTGAGTGCCCGGAGGAGAATGATTCAGTAGTAAGTCGTGGGGGAAGCGAATCATCCTTTCGGGTTAAACCTTCGCGGATATTGTATAGCCTTTCGAGATTCCAAATTCTTTCGCCGATTTTAAGCAATTCGGTAGAACTTATTGTAACCCCTGTTACCACGGACAGCATATTGGCATAATGAATCGGGTTAAGGGCAAAGCTCGTAAAAATGCATACACCCATAGAGTCAATTGTGGCAATTAAATCCTGGTAAAGCTTTGTTAACCCCGGCTTTCCCTCTTTGGAAAAACGATTAATTTCAAAAGGAGTGGCAAGTGCTTCAGTAGAAACCAGATAGGCTTTAAGGTGACAAGCACCCCGGTTACTCGTAGAAAGGGCAAGGCTCATCCCATAAAATCCCCGGGGATCGTATGCCGGCATTTCTAACCCTTTTACCTGCATGGCGATTTCAGGATGACCGTATTTTGTGGCAAGCCTGAGGCTTCCCATGCCAATAAGTTTACCAAATCCTTCTCCTTTACCAGTTAGTTCAACGAGTTTTAATACTGCTTCGGCATCACCAAACCGGAGCTCTCTGCCTAAATCTTTTTTAATCAAATCATAGGTTTCCTGGTCAAAATATCCTTTTTCTGAGAGTTCCATTGCGCAGGCAATTGTCCCGCCAACAGAAATTGTGTCTATCCCGTACTCATTGCAAGTGTAATTGGCATTTGTAATAGTTTCAAGATCATGAACATAACAAGCCGCACCTAATGACCAGACCGTTTCAAACTCAGGACCCTTACCAGCCCTGTCAGGTGTTTTGGTAAGATGTGCGCATCCGATAGGACAAGATTTACAGGGCTGACTTTTTACGTAGTAAAGTTCTTTAATTGTTTCACCAGATATGGAGTCAGCATTAGCAAAGTACCCTTCCTGAAAATTTTTGGTGGGAAAGCCACCCCGGTCATTTATTAGGGTTACAAGAGCAGGCGTTCCAAATTCTTTTAATGCATTTTTTGTAAGCGGCGCTTCGCCGATGTAATTAAGCCACTCCTTTTTTGCATCCTTTAATTCCTCCTCATGATCATATGGAGTTTCTTTTGAGCCTCGAACAACTATCGCTTTAAGTTTTTTTGATCCCATCACGGCGCCTAAACCAGTGCGGCCGTTGTGATGCCCTTTCTCATTTACAATAGTGGCAATTAGCAATTCTTTTTCACCCGCTGGTCCAATACAGGCAACCCCTGCCTGGGGATCGGTTTCATTAAGAAGGATATCTGTAACAACATCGGTAGTTTTTCCCCATAGTTTTTTTGCATCCCGGAACTCGATGGAATCATTGTTGATATAAATGTAGCAGGGTTCTTTGGAAACCCCTTCGAACACCATTACATCAAACCCTGTGTTTTTTAAATCAACCCCAAAATGGCCACCGGAATTTGTTTCTCCGATTGTGCCTGTCAATGGAGATTTCGAGACCACTGAAAAACGACTCGCTGTTGCTGCATTACTTCCATGTAATGGGGCAGTTACGAAGATTAATTTATTCTCCGATCCAAGTGGATTAGCCCTGGGAGGAACCTCATCAAAAAGGATTTTTGCCCCAAGACCACGTCCCCCGATGAATTTTAGTAGTGTTTCTTCGGGAATTTGTTCTATGGAAGTTGAATGATCTGTTAAATTAACTCTAAGTAATTTATTGTGATACCCACCTTTAATTGTCTTCATTTTAACAGGCATTAAAAAATTTTATATTAAAAATCTTTATTCTTGCGGTAATGATTGTGAATGCATTCCTGGCATTTCTTCTGGCTGTGTATACGGAGTTCCGGTCTAAGTTTAGAAGTATGGTGATACGGGCAGATCAGACATGGTATAATCCCTGCATCAAGCCAATCCTCAGGGCTGTGTCTTAGCCACCCCATTGAAGAGACAATATTCAATGGGCCGCTTGTGCCAATTCTGAACAAACTGGGAACCTGTAGTTTTTCTTCTCTTGCTCCCCCGAATATTAGTCGAATAGCAGACATTGCATCAGATATTCCACCGGCGGCCTTGACACCTTTTTCACTGCCAACCACCTCGCGCATTATTCTCATGTGCTCGGGCATGGCGCCGTAAGCATCCATTCCTGTTGAGTTCTTAATAAACTGAGCTTTTGATTTAGCCACAATTTCTGAAACTGAATAGAGTTCTTGTTCGGTGAGTTCCGAGCTGCGGACAATTACCTTAATAAGTTCGCCATCTGCAGCATCACACATGGCGTTTATCTCTTCAAGGGTATAATTGGGATCTGTTTTAAATCGGCCAACATTAATAACAATATCAATATCAATATGCCCTTTACCCTCCCCGCGTAGTTTTCGGCTTTTTATTACAGTGTCCTCGGTCATTTTAGCTTTTAAGTCAATATCAACCTTTCCAAGAGGGAAATCCATTACGTAAGTTTCGGCTACACCGGTTCCCTTTAAGAGTAAAGGCAATCGATCCACTTCCACAGGATTTACACAAACCGAAGCGCATTTGAGTGAAATTGCCCAGTTTGCCATTTTGTCCAATTTCGGACCCAGGGTATCGGCCTTAAGATCGGTTACGTCCAAAAACGTGGCAATTCTCTCAGGGCTAAAAGCTTGAATTAGCTTAAGCATTTCATCCTTAGGGAATTCAACCAAGGGGGTTTTACTTGTTGCTGTTAACATTGTAATTTGTTTATATGTCATTAACAAAACAAAATTAGCTTAAAATCTATTTTTTTTCGATAAAGTGTATCCTTAAAAAGTAAAAATGAATAGAATATAGAAAAAAGGAGTATGTGTTTCTTCTATTATGGATGATTTTCCTTATCGTAGCTTCCAATTTTTCATTTCAGCTTGATGTTCTTTTTATGTCGTGTTGAATCTCTTTGAGTTTTCTTTTGAATACTTTTTTGCAGCTCATCGGAAAGATTAACTCCGGTTTGGTTTGCTAAACAAATGAGAACAAACAAAACGTCGGCCATTTCTTCCCCTAAAGCCTCGGGCTTTTCATCCTTTTTAAAAGATTGTTCCCCATATTTGCGGGCAACTATTCGAGCCAGTTCACCCACTTCTTCCACCAAAAGAATCATATTGGTGAGTTCATTAAAATAGCGAACACCATGTTCTTTTATCCAGTTATCTACAAGTTCCTGCGCATTTAAGAGTTGTAAAGAATTCATTATTCGCGTTTTTTTGAATCAATTATTATCGTTACGGGGCCATCGTTTTCCAAAGATATTTTCATCATGGCACCAAACTCACCGGTAGATATTTTTCCAGGGAGTTCGGCTTTAAGAATTTGAACAAACTGATTGTAAAGCGGAATTGAAACTTCTGGCGGTGCTGCCTGAATATATGATGGTCTGTTTCCTTTTTTTGTTTTTGCATGAAGGGTAAACTGGCTCACTATCAATACATCACCACTAATCTCTTGAACCGATAAATTCATTATTCCGGCATTATCATCGAACACCCGTAAACGGACAATCTTTCCGGCCACCCACTCCAGATCCTCATCAGAATCTGTAGCTTCAAATCCGACAAATACAAGCAACCCCTTGTATATATTACTGACTTTTTTTTCATCAATTGTGACAGAGGCATGATTAACCCGTTGAATTACAACTCTCATAAATTTCCACTTATGTGGCTAATATCGATATTTTTTCTTTATCAGAATATGAATTCTTTTGTTTTCCTATTTCTTATTATAATTGTATGATAATTTTTAAAAATGATTAAAAATTAAAAAACCATTGATAGTTCTTAAACGTTTACCTATATTGTATCTTACTTTTACTCGCTTTTTATCCGGGAAATGAAATATTTTGTAGCTATATTATTATTTAACCTCTTTTTTCCCAGTGGTTTCGCACAGGTAAATGATATTATTCTGTCCCCCAAAAAAAGCGAAGCCAAACTCATCAGCAATAACCAGACTAAAATAAAGTTTCATTTTAATAATGATAAGCTGAGCTGGAAAAACCATATAAACAAGAACGGAGAGGAGTTTACTGAACTTTGGATAAAGGGGGGGTATTCAATTGGCCATATTGGTGAACCAAAACTACCTGCTTATAAAAAACTGATAAGAATTCCTGCCGGAGCAAAAGTATCAGTAAAGGTGGTCAATTATAATCAACAGGAAATATCACTTAAAACAAAAGGTGTATTAAAACCAGTTATTCCGCTGCAACCTTCATTACGGAAAGATCAGGAGGAAGTGGATGTTAAATTTGAGATTCGGAAGGAGATTTACGAGAAAGATGCCTACCAGCAACTACCAATTGCAACAATTGAGGTTTTAGGAACAATGCGCTCCCAAACAATAGCCCGGTTGATTGATCGGCATCCTGCAAATTAACCTCAACATCAAGGTCATTATACACA
>CAZKHG010000008.1:66402-101673 GCA_964552655.1 uncultured Rikenellaceae bacterium | reverse complement strand
TAAACAATCCGGGAAAATCAATGTTTTTTAGTTATATCGAAACTGGAATATTGCATTTTATGACCAGAATCATTCTCTTTGATGGATTTTGCAACCTTTGTAATGGTTCCGTAAGGTTTATCTTTAAAAGGGATACAAGGGGTTTGTTCAGATTCACTCCTATCCAATCAAAAAATGGGCAAAAATTGCTGAACGAATTTAACATTAGTTCTCCAAAAACTGACTCTCTGGTCTATATCAGGGAGAATACATACTTTCTCCGATCTGATGCTATACTGGAAATTCTAAAGGATATGGGCGGAATATGGAGGATAAGCTATGGGTTAATTGTTATTCCAAAATTCATCCGGGATTCAATTTACGATCTGATTGCAAAGATCAGGTACAGAGTTTTTGGCAGAAAAGATGTTTGCGCTATGCATCCTTTCTGCCAATTTTTATGATCTTAATTGATTTAGGCGAATATTTTTTGTAAATTTCACATCAAATTAAAAAAACCATGAAAAAACTCATCTTATTCATAATGGGATCACTGCTAATGATTCCTGTTTACTTTGGGTGTGAAAAAACAGAGGATACACCGCCAAAACTTCCTCCTTACGAGAGCATGATGGTTGACTTCAGTAAGTTTAAAGTACAAACCAAATCAGCATCAGATATGGATGATCCAGGATTTATTAAAGGGTATCAAACCTCAGCTAACTGGCAATTTGCAGCCGGCACAGTTTTATTTTGGAATACATTGCTTACCGTTACCCTTGCAATCCCTGTAACCTCATTCTATGCATCGTTTAACCAAAAACCGGAATATCTGGGGAAAGCCAAATGGGAATGGAAATACGATGTTAGCACTCTGAGTGGCACCTATTCTGCAAGGCTTACCGGGGAAATCCGCAGCAGTGATATCAAATGGGAAATGAACCTTAGCAAATCAGGCGATAACGGGTTTCCCGAATTTAAATGGTTTGAGGGAACCTCAAAACTTGATGGTTCCGGTGGTCAATGGATTCTCTACCATAGCAACATTTACCAGGAGCAGGTTCTGCAGATTGATTGGGAAAAATCGGGGCAGACTGTTGGGCAGGTTCAGTACACCTATGTTAGGAGCCTAAATGATAATCGTGTAACAGATCTGTTTAATGGCAGCTACCTGATTTTCGGGTTGCAAAGCAACTATTTCGATGCCTATTACACGGTTCACAGCTACAACTTTAACAGCCAGCAGTTTAACGACACCTACATTGAATGGAGCACTACACTTTACTATGGGCATGTTAAGGCTTACCACAGATTTCAGGATAACAACTGGCATTGCTGGGATAACCATGGGGTTGATATAACCTGCACCCAGTAAAAGAAACCGCCTGATTTTCAATCAGGCGGTCTTGTTTAACTAGAACGCAAAACCTATTGAACCTCCCTTTCAATCAACACAGCCTGGTACAGGTTTGCGAAGGAACTTTTAACCCAGATTACGGCAGGAAATACTCCAACAAAGCACATCATAAACCCAAGAATTACAATAAAAAACGATACAATCCCCATGGCAAGAATAGTCCAGCCGTGACCTCTCGTTAACCTCCAGCTCTCCTCAACTGCCACAATCGGGTCGAGCTTTTTATCCATTACCAAATACGATACGAATGAAAGCCTGCAGAGTATTATTATTCCTGGTACTATCAACGCAATGAACCCCATCATCACCAACGATGCGGTTAACAGGTTAGCTAAAACAATATGAAGGTAGTTCTCCTTAAACCCTTTAATCAAAATATCAAACTCAGGCCGAATACCTCTTGTTGCCTGAACATACATAAAATTTGCCCCAAATTTGAATATTGGTACTATTAGTAGGATGTAAGCCAAAGCAAAAATACCAAGGAATAGGGCAATGACTCCTAAAGCCAGTAACTCAGTATGTAAAAAGTTGAAGAACTTAAAATCAGTATTGTGAAAATCAGCTGGATCTACGTTAAAATGTACAAGGTTAGTGGGTGCCTGTACAATACCCATTATTATGACTACCAGAAAAAGAATAAGGAAATTGCTGCTCATTGTTTTCCATCCATTTTCAAAGCTGCTGCCAAATGTTGGCAATAAGTTTTTTCTTTCTGTATTTTCCATAACAATTAAATTTTAGTTTTACATTTTAAATACACCCCAAAATTAGTTTTCAGGGCCGCAGGTAACTTCATACTTAAGTAGTGATTTAAAAATTTCCTACTTTGGTATGCACACCAATACTTTAGTACTGAATAATTTTATAGCGCTTAAAAAACTTTTTTTATCTTTAGTTGATGTTAAGCTATATAATCACCCTGATCTTTATTGTTTCCGTGGGCATCGCAACGGGAAGCATCCTGATTTCTTACCAGCTAAGAGACCGGTATAAGTCTGATTACCTATCGGCTATGATGTACATGCAAATCTTCTTCTTCACTTTTGGGTTCTATGCACTTTGGGGGCAGGTATTCGTCAACTCATTTTTATCGCCTTACGTTTCACCCGATCTGATGAAAAGGATAACCAACATTATGGTCTATTTGGGAATGCCTTTCCTGGTTTTTGGATGGTTTATGCTGATCAAATTCACCAGGGAAATTTCCGGCAGGAAAAATATCAACAAGATTATAATTTGGTTCCTGATTCTGAATGCCATGATATTTTTCGGGCTCGGATTCATGATAAATAAATACGCACAATTTCAATCACTGGCATTAATCAAATACTACTATTTTACCCTAAATATCATCTATTCAATAATCGGTATAACATTCCTAATTACAGCTGCCAATAATCGCAAACTACATAAAAATCAGCTGAGAAATATTATTTTCATTCTGCTTGTGGTAACCATCCTTGAAAGTTTATTGATCTATTTTTACAATGATTCCAGAATATATGTCGCCCTGATATTTATTCTTATCTTCTTTGCTGGCAATGGGCTATATTCGGTTTATTTCAGGTATTTTGCAAACCTGGCATCGCTGGTTAATAAACCTGAAGCGATTGTTTCAATTGATGATTTCTGTATAACCTATGAGATCACCTCAAGGGAGAAGGATATAATTGTTGAAATTTACAATGGTCTCACAAATCAGCAAATTGCCGATAAACTCTTTATAAGCCTGCAAACGGTTAAGGATCATACCTCAAGGATTTACAGTAAAACTAATACCCAGAGCAGGGTGCAGCTCATCAAAATTTTACATAACCTCACTGGTAAATAATTTGATAGAATAATTCACGCAGCTAAATTTCAACCTCCTCACCCATTTCCGGTATGCAGATGTTCCGGTACCCTTCTTTTTCAAGTTCTGCCTTAAAGAACTGTTGGGCAGAGAAATCGCCATGTACAATGAATGATTTTTGAACCAGATCAGGGTTCTGGCATTTCAGGAAGCTGATTATTTCTTTATAATCGGCATGTCCGCTAAACGCCTCAATGCGGCGTATATCGGCTTTAACTTCCAGAATTCTACCAAAAATGGAAACCTGCTTATCGCCACGCAGGATTTTTGCGCCCAGGGTAGTTGGGGCACAATACCCCACGGCCAAAACAGTATTTCTGGGGTTTTCAATGCTGTTTGCCAGGTGATGCTTCACCCTGCCGGCCTCCATCATCCCTGATGCAGAGATAATCATACACGGTTTTTTGGTATTATTGAGCTTTTTAGATTCAGCCACATTCTGAATGTACTGCAGGCTATTGAACCCAAAGGGATCTGGATCGGTTTCCATCACCTTGAGGATGTGCTCATTGAAACATTCGGGGTGCATGCGGAAAATATTGGTGGCATTCAGGCTCATTGGGCTATCCACATAGATATCAATTTTAGGCAACCTTTTGGCATTATAGAAATTGTTCAAAGAATAAACTATCTCTTGGGTACGGCCAACGCTAAATGAAGGGATAATAAGCTTGCCTTTCTTCTGAACGCAGGTTTCCTCCACCACCCTGAGAAGCTGTTCCTCGGCAAAATCGGAGTTCTCGTGAATTCTGTCGCCATAGGTTGATTCGGTGATGAGAATATCAGCCTGAGGGAAGGGTTGGGGTGAACGGAGAATCCGGTTAACCGGACGGCCAATATCGCCTGTATAGGCTATTTTGTAGAGCTGACCTCCATCGTTTATCTCTATGCTGGCCACACCACCACCCAGCAGATGTCCTGTATCGGTGAATTTTACTTTGATGTTCTCATCAATGTAAAATTTTCGGCCATAAGGCACGCCAATAAAAAGTTCCATGCAACGAACAGCATCCTGCCGGGTGTAAATCGGTTCAATGGGCTCAAGACCTTTTTTTGCCCTTCTCTCGTTGAATGTTTTGGTATCCATTTCCTGAATGTGGCCACAATCGGCCAGCATAATGGTGCAAAGATCGCGGGTGGCGCTGGTGCAAATTATCGAACCGTTAAAACCAAGCTTGTAGATGAACGGGATAAGGCCCGAATGATCAATATGTGCATGGGATAAGATGATATGGTCAATCTCAGCGGGGTTAAATCCGAGGTTCCGGTTCATGGCATCGGTTTGCAACCCTTTCCCCTGAAACATGCCGCAATCCAATAAGATTTTTTTTCCACTCCGGGTGGTAATCAGGTGCTTGCTACCGGTAACTTCACGAGCTGCGCCCAGGAATTGTATTTTCATTTGATTTCAATTTTAATGGATATGTAATAGCAGTTGTAATAATTTTACTTCCATCTGAAAGTCTTTACAAATTTAGGATTGCTATAATTGCTGGCAAGCAAAATGCTGGAAAGTTATCAACCCAATAAATCACAATCATCCAAAATAGTAACTGACAATTGTTTAAACTTATATTAAAAAATCATTGCTGTCCGACAAAATGCCTTAATCCCTGCCAACCGATAGGTTGGCTCTACGAAGAATTTTTTTCATAATATATTCTACTATTTTATAACACTTTAATAGCTACGTTGTATTTCGCTGTAAGCGATAAAGTATTGTAAAATAAGCAGACCTTCCTGTGTTGATTTCCCCGTAGGGGATTGACTGGGTAAAGGTTTTGGTATAATAAAATATAAGTTGCTCAGTAATGATAAAAAATGTTCATCCGGAGATGAACATTTAACGAAACTACTATTGTGGGCTTAAGTTGACAGTATTAGGATAAAATAAAGTTCACTAAGCGGGTTTTTGAAGCGTGTACGACCAGTACCCGATCTCTTTAGATTCGAATGCCTTAAAACGGTTAGAGCCATCAACGCCTGCAAACTCATAGAACGCTTTTCTTAAAAATTTAGGCAGCCTGGTATCAATCTCCTTTTTACGCGCTTCGGAATCAAGCCTTAAAGAGTTCACTACATTGGGGAGTATATCCTGCTTTTCGACAAACAGAAATCCCGATTCAGCAAGGTGTTTATTTATATGGTCAACATCCTGTGGTTTAATCATATCGGCAAACAAAAACTTACCACCAGGCTTTAGGACGCGCTTCACCTCGGAGAAAAACTTAGGGATATTCCCGTAACACCTTGCTGACTCCACATTAACCACTGCATCGAAATGCTCATCGTCAAATGGCAGGTTTTCGGCTTCACCGCAAACAAATTTCAGCCCATCAACCTTATGGTATTTGTTACAAAACTCAATGGTCTTTGTATTGATATCAATTGCCGTGTAAGATTTAGGTTGAAAATACCGGGTGAGAAATGAAGCACCGCCACCTCTCCCACTGCCCACCTCTAAAACATGGGAGCCGGGGAACGAATGGTTCCGGGCAACATGAGCATAAAGCTGTATGGCGTACTTATAATACTCATCATGGGGTTGCAACTTAAAATGGGCAAATTCATTCTCGTGACCAGCATACCCGTAGTTAAGAAATACCACATTCTTATCCTTGTCATAGTTTAATATCAGGTTGTGCCATATACGCCAAAGCATTTTGCGGATAGGTCTTGGCATTTCAACGTATTTCTCAACAATTTTTTTCATGGGGCAAATTATTTTTTGGTAAATAAAAAAACGGCTGCTCATCTTTTCCAGATGACCAACAAATATATTTTTCGGGTAATGATAATTCAACTTAAAGGGATGAACGGTGAAGAAACCATCTCATTTCCAGGAGTAAATGGGATTAATTGACGAAAGGCTGGGCGAACAGCATTCGCCCCTGTGGGAGATCAGATAGACTCTTTAACCTTCAAGAGGTATTGGCGCGATACTGGAATTTGCTCTGTATATCCCTTTATATCAAGCCAGTGGCTGTTGTAGCCTTTGTTTAGGTTCTCTATATAATATTTGTTCACAATGCAAATCCTGTGACAACGGATAAAATTCGAGTACTGATTAAGCTGCAACTCAATGTTTTTGAGAGTATTCCTCACCAGCTTCTTTTTAAGGTTATTGCTCCCTTCATTAAAATAAACCTCAACGTAATTATCGGCTGATTTAAGGAGTACAACTTCCGAAATAAGGAGAATAATATTTTCGGTGCTGTTTTCAGAAACGAACTCAATGGTTTTATTCAGGTTTTCGTCCTCAAAGGTATCAACCTGCTTTTGCAATCGCCTTTTTTCCTGGACAAGCAGGTCGTTGTGCTGTTTCAACTCTTTAAATATCTCGTAAAGCCTTAAGACTACAATAGGTATGAGGCTAATCAATACTACCTTAAAAACGATATAGAAGGTTATGCTAACCAAACCGACATACCGGATATAAAAAGTAAAAGCAACCGAGTTTAAAGCCATGATTATGAATCCCATTAAATATGAGATGCCAACGCGGTTAGTGCTTTTCTGGTAGTCAAAGCGGATAACCAAAAAGAAAATCAGTAAAACTATGAGGGATAGCAAAAAGGTAATTCCCCCAAATCCAATTACATATAATAGCCGGTTATTGTAATCGAGCCTGTCCAGGGCAAAAGGCTGAAAGAAGAGGATGAATAAAAAAATACCCAGGCTCGTACTAAGAAAGATTCTTAGCCTTTCGAGGATGATCTGGTTCAATTTGTCGGGTTTATTTTCCACAAGAACAACTTGATTGTTGGGATTTAAAACTGAATAATATGAGTTAATAAAAAGGTTAAAGGTAAAAATAAATAAATCGGAGCCCCTGATATCACTCCCAAAAATACGACTATTTCAAAAAATCCAACAAATAATCAGCTGATAATTAAGGATTAATTTTAATTCAGGTATAGAATAAAATTTTAAAGTGGGTAGTAGAATGAATTACCCTTTGTCGCTGATCTGTTTTAGACGAGTAAAGTCAAGTATTCTGTACTTTTTCCCTTTTTGCTCAATTAAACCACTTTCCTTTAGCTGCTTAAGCATTCTGATTACTGTTTCGGGGCTCATGCCGGTAAGTTCAGCTAAATCCTTTCGTGATAAGGGCAGCTCAAACTCCTCGTTTTTAAAAATCTTCTCTGCAAGGCATAGTACAATATCTGCTAAACGACCAAATGACTGCTTATAGGTTAAACAGAAAAAACGACCATTTATCTGAGCGGAAGTAGAACTAATAACCTGAATCACCTCCTTCGCAAAATCTGGGTTTCGGTTTATCAGCTTTAAGAAAAAATCCATGTTTATTTGTCGAATTTCCGAATCTACATAGGCCATAACGGAATACTGAAAAACTCTTTGCTCATCGGAAAGTGATAACAGCCCAATTAAATTACCATCGGGGATAATACTTAGCACCAATGAATTTTCGGCTTTCTCGAGGTAAACCTTAACAAGTCCCTTTTCGACATATATGACATGAGAAGCAAAACTTCCCTGTTTGCAAATAGTTTCGCCCTTTTTATACTTAATTATAAATGAATTGGAATCAAGAAGAATTCTTTCCTCATCAGTAAGTTTTTCCAGGCATCTGCACTGGTGCGAACTAATAGTACAACCCGTGAATTGTTCTGAAATATCCATTATCAAATAGTTAATTTAATCCTTAACAAAAATAACCAAAAATCTGATCTGCATCAACTTTTTTATAAACGAATATCAGGCATTTAATGCTTATATAACATAGCTGTATTGTTTGCAATGATTGTGAAATAATTCACATTTGAAAGTTGATTTAGTACGATATTTTAATAAGGTATTTAATTGAAGATAAATCAATCCCACAATCACAATTTTTACACTATTAGAACTTAAACTTACAACTACTATGAAAATGATTATAATGAAAAGAATTAATGTGATAGTGCTAACATTTGTTGCTTCTATTTTTCTAATAAACTGCACTAGCAACCAATTCGACCCATTTCCCCGCAAAAACCCATTGGCATCCTGCGAGGGCTGTCATACAAATTATGCACATCTTCAGAAAGTATTCACCCCTGATACTGCAGCACCGGCAGGTGGTTGTGGCGGGGAAGCCCCGCATTATGAACCCTACGACAGGGTATTTATGGGTGGCGATGGGTATAAATCCTACAAGCAATCGGGGCATTACGGGATTGGTTGTGTAAGTTGCCATAACGGGAATGACAAGACAGATGATAAAACCCTGGCACATTCGGGAAATTTTCTTTCACACCCATCAGTGTTTTATGAGGAGAAGTGTGGCTCCTGCCATAGTGAAATAGTATCCAAATTTGCAACCAGCATTCATCAGGGAACCGGACAAAAAAGAAAAGTTACTATCAGAAGTGGTTTATCCGGGCCACAGGATTTTGATCAGCTTCCTGCACATCAGATTGAAGGGTACAATAAAAACTGTGCAACCTGTCACGGGTCATGCGGTAACTGCCATGTAGTTCGCCCGCCGATTGGTGGCGGAGGGCTTGCAAACGGTCATTCGTTTACCAAAACCCCCGATATGATTGGCGTATGCGTTACCTGTCACACATCTAGGGGAGGACACGCATACATGGGTGTTGCGTCTGGCACTGTGCCTGATGTTCACCTGACTAACCTGCACTATAAATGTATTGATTGTCACAGCGGAGAAGAGCTGCACGGCGATGGTCAACCCGTAGTGCAACGATACGCTTACAGCAAACTTCCCAAATGTGAGAACTGCCATACAGGTATTGCCACAAAAAACCCATGGCATAGCATGCACTACAACGATTTTAACTGTCAGGTTTGCCATTCGCAGGTTTACAATAACTGTGGCAGTTGCCATGTTCACGCTGAAGGTGCGCGGGTTCCGTCATATATGGGATTTAAAATAGCATCAAACCCAATTCCTGATATTAAAACCGGTTTTGATTTTACATTGGTTCGCAGAACGCTTGCAGCACCCGATAACTGGGAGGTATATGGGGTAAGTCAGTACTCAAATTTTGCTGCATTCCCAACCTATAACTATACCTCACCCCATAATATCCTACGTTGGACAGACCGGACCAAATTGGTTGACGGTGGTTCTTGCAGTACTGGATGTCATATACGTAATGAAGGTGGTGTACTTGTAAATAAGGAACTTTACCTGTTCAGGGAAAACCTGCTCGATTGGGAGGTTGAGGCAACCTCCGGAATTACAGTTGATGGGAAACTACCTGCATCCTGGTTTACCAAAAAATAGTGAATTAGTATCAATTATATAAAGTTTAACAACCTAAAACCAAAAACTATGTTAAAGAAAAATTTCCTTTTTCTAAGTTTGATTTTCGCATTATTTGTTTTTGTATCATGCGAAAAGGATGAACCAGCTCCAAAAATAAACGAAGCTGAGGTTCTGGCAACTTACCTGGAATCTACCTCATCTCCACTGGGTAAGGATTTTGTGAATACCGATTTACCCACTATTATGGCTGCTGATGAGTTGAAGACCTTAAATGAAGCCGGACAGGTTTACATCATTGATATCAGGGCTGCTGCAGACTTTGCCGCTGGTCATATTGCAAATGCGCACAATGTTGCATTAGCTGATATATTAACTCATATTGCGGGCGTTAACTTAACCCCTTACACTAAAGTCGCAATTGTTTGCTATACAGGACAAACTGCTGGCTTTGCAGCCTCTTTGTTAAGGTTAATGGGCTACTCTAAAGTTTTCTCTTTAAAATGGGGGATGTGCTCCTGGCATGCTGATTTTGCCGGCAGATGGAATACTACTATTGCTAATGGAAATGCTTATACTTCACAATTTACAACAACCGCAACTGCAAAGAATGCAATGGGTGAACTACCAGTGCTATCAACAGGTAAAAAGACCGGACAGGAAATACTTGAAGCTCGTGTTGCAGCTGTTCTAACTGAAGGTTTCACCCCGGCAACAATTTCATGCGCCACCCTATTTGCAAATCTTAACAACTACTATATTGTTAACTACTGGCCTGCAACTCAGTATGCTGATCCAGGCCACATTCCCGGTGCTGTTCAATACACTCCGAAAGAGACAATTAAACTTGCTGCTGACCTAAAAACTTTACCCACCGATAAACCTATTGTGGTTTACTGCTATACAGGACAAACCAGCGCATTCCTTGTTGCCTATCTGCGCTTGTTGGGCTACGATGCAAAATCGTTGCTTTATGGGGCAAATGCCATGATTTATGATATCATGGTTACCAAACAAATGACAACATTTAATGCTTCACAAATTAAAGGTTATACATACGTTACTGGTAGTTAATTTTTGGTGTATTTTTAAAAAAGGTCGTCTGGTTTTGACGGCCTTTTTTATTTTTTTATCATTCATTTAATTGAAACATCACTCACAATTTCAGTAATCTCATCCGATGCCCTGTTCATTACATCGGCTATTGCAGCTGGCAGAAAAGGAATCATAAAAGAGGTATTAAGCAAAGCTATATAGGTATTCCCGTCCTCTTTCTCATAAACTGATATTCTGCAAGGCATTAGAACTGAAGCAACTCTTTCGTCATTCTTTTCAAGCAGTGCACCTGAAAATTTTGGTTTACAAGCCTCAATTACCTGAACTGGCAGAACATCTTTCCCTGATTTTGCAAGCGATTGTTGAAGGTTGTGGGTTGCAGGGTTCTGCCACTCTTTTTCTGCCAAAGCCTTAACCAACAATTCGATAGTTTTATCAACACCATGGCTGCTTTGGTATTCAATAAATAATGCTTGAGGGTTCATTTTTTTGATTTTCTATGTTTTTTATTTTTACCTTAAATCCGGAATTATTTGATCTGGTTAATCTGTTTAACCAGGAAATCTTTTGTTTTAACACCAACAAATCGTTTCTGCTCCTTACCATTTTTTAGCAGGATAAGCGTTGGAATGCTCCTTATTGAGAATCGCGAAGCAATTTCTTTTTCAACTTCAACGTTAACCTTACCAACCTTGGCAACACCGTTCACTTCATCTGCAACCTCATTAATAACTGGGGCAAGCATTTTGCAGGGCATACACCACCCTGCCCAAAAATCTATTAAAACCAAACCATTTTTTACCTGATGATCAAAATTGGTTTTGGTTAGGGTAACGATTTTTTCGTTCTGGGGCACTTCCTTCATATTTTTCAACTTACGCATGGTGTAAACAGAGTAAACCACAAAAAGTAGAATCAGGGATGCAATTATGATAAATACTGTTGACATAATTATTTAATTGATGTTTTGATTAATTAATTTTGATAATATAATAAACAAAAAAAGTAAAGTAAGGTTGCTGTATCGAACCAAAAAAATATTAACTCGTTGGTAAAACGATTATTACCCAGAATAGTTTACCACAAAGTTTACTATTAAATGTAACTTTATCAGGCTAATTGCATCTTATGGTTTTAATATTTTTGCTATGTATAGAAAATTTTATTTAATCATCGTCCTGATTTATTCATACTTTGGTGGCGCTACCCAAACCCTGAAGGGAAAAATTACCGACAACGAAAATAATCCCATCCCCTATGCAACAGTTTATGTAAAGGAGATCAGGTTTGGGACAACCTCCAACGAACAGGGAAACTATGAGGTAAAGCTTAAAAAGGGGGATTATACAATACTTTATCAAAGTTTAGGGTTTGAAACAACTGAAAAACGGATATCAATAGAAAAAGGCACTTTAATCCTGGATATCCGTTTGAACCTTAAATCTTACCAGCTTCAAGGGGTAAAAGTATCGCCGGGGAAAGAGGATCCTGCCTATGCAATAATGCGGAAAGCCATAGGTTTTGCACCCTACTACTTAAACCAGATATCAAAATATAATGCTGAGGTTTACCTGAAAGGTTCCTTTAAATTTAAAAAGATCGCCTGGTTTGTAAAAAAGATGGCCAAGAATGCCGATGAAGGCAGCGAACTTCCTAAAGAAGGCGTGGTTTACCTATCAGAATCAATCAATGAAATCAATTTTACCGCCCCGGATAAATACGATCAGACTGTAAAGAAAATTCGCTCCAACTTTCCCAATGGCGATGGGGACGACCCAATGGGCTTTATCAACGCCAGCCTTTATCAACCCAAAACCGGAGACATCATTTTACCTCTTGCACCTTATGCATTCAGCCACTATAAATTCCGGTACGAGGGGTTTAACATGGAAAACGGCAGAGTTGTCAATAAAATCAAGGTAATTCCCCGCAGAAAAAGCATGCAGCTGTTGGAGGGTTTTATTTACATTGCTGATGATTACTGGAATCTTCATGCTGCCGAGCTTTCGGTTGAAACAATAGTTGGTAAAATAAATATTCACCAAAATTTTTCTGAGGTAGAAAAGAATGTATGGCTACCTGTAAGCCACTACTACGAAATCCTTGGAAAGATAATGGGAAATGAATTTGATATAAAATACACTGCTTCAATAAAATACAAAGAGGTGAGCGTAAACACGGCATTAAAACCGCCATCCAAATTCCCGGAAACGCAACTTGCCAGGGAAGAACCAGCTAAAGCTAATCAACCATCTCCCCAAAAAAAGAAAACAAAAGAGGAAAAACGTGCAGAGCAAATTGAAAAACTGATGCAAAAAGATGAATTGAATAACCGGGATATGTACCAACTTTCGAAGCTGATGAGCGAGGATGCCAGGGCAAAGGATACTTCAAAAATTACCTCTCTCGAATTAAAGGATTGGGGACCAAAAATCAAAATAGACTCCTTGGCAAAAAAAGGTGACTCCACGCTGTGGCAAACAATCCGACCAGTTTCTCTAACCCCGGAAGAGATTGATGGTATGAAGCAACTGGCAGCTGAAACAACAAAAAAAGATTCGTTAAAAAACAGCACCCATTCCACTAAAAAACGTCCGGGTAATGTAAACGGAATTCTCCTGGGCAAATCTTGGGAAATTGATAGCGTTACCCGGATCAGCTTTACGGGGTTTTTATCACCTGACAGAGCCAGGTTTAACACCGTTGACGGGTTTGTTTACGGGTTGGGTTTGAGGTTCAGGAAAAGATCATTCTTCATCAGGCCAACTGTTGATTACGCCTTCAACCGGAAAACCCTTATGGGAAATATCGAAACCGGTTTTGAATATTCTCCGCTAAAGCGCGGGATATTCAACGTTAAAATTGGAAGTTCCAGTACCGACTTTAATCAGTCCACTGGTGTGAGTGAACTTGGGAATACCATAGCATCGCTCTATTTTAAAACAAACTACATGAAACTGTATGAACATCAGTTTATTGAAATGGATAATAGAATTGATATTGCAAATGGCTTAGAACTCAGTACAGGTTTGGCATACTACAATAGAACAATGCTGGAAAATAGTACCAGCTTTTCATTCAACTCAAAGCAAAACAGGCAGTATTCCCCAAACATCCCCGAAAAGGATACTGCCTTTGGTAGCTTCCTTCCAAATCACTCTGCAACTGAGGTTAAAATTGGAGTAAGTTTTACACCCAGGTATTATTATCGCATTCACAATAACAGAAAATTGATGGCAAACTCGAAGTTCCCAACTTTCTTTTTGAATACCACTTTAGCTGTTCCTAATGTTTTTAATAGTGACGCCGATTTCATAAAAGGGGTTATCGGTATCCGGCAAAAAATCAGGATTGAACCATCCAATGAGTTATCGTATCGTTTCGAGGTTGGGTCATTTATTAGGAGAAAAACTCTTTATCTCCCCGATTTCAAGCATTTCAACACTCAGCTAATTCCTGTTGTGCTTTCCGATTTTACCAATAGCTTTCAGCTGCTCCCTTACTATGAATTCAGCACAGGAACTAACTGGGCAAGTGGTAATGTTTACTACCAATCGCCCTACCTGGCTTTAAAATACCTGCCATTCCTCAGTAAACGGTTCTGGAAGGAAAATCTTTATGCTTCCTGGCTTTTCTCAAGTGAGAAAAAGCCCTACTTTGAGGTTGGCTATGCAATGGATCAGATTGGACTCTTTGGCGGGATCGGCGTTTTTGCAGGTTTTCAGGGAAAGGAGTTCTATGGGTTTGGAATAAAAGTATCTTTCAAACTTGGTAACGAAATTTCATTATAATTATAAACTCTGAGATTAAGATACCTTTAAAAACCTTATGGTGTAAAATACTGGCTGGCTTAGGTTTCAGTTTATATCAGAATATGCCGATCTGCTCATAACATCTCTTAAAGAATCAATATAGTTGGTTAAAATGGCAGGTTCGTTCAGATACTCAAATGTAACTTTATGCTTCTCCCCATTGGTAAGAACAACTTCAAGCCACTCTGCGCCCCCATCGGCACAATCAGGGCATCCAATTGTTTCAGGCAGAGAGAAAAATGCACCGGTATTTAACCCTTTTTTAAAATAATTCCATTGCAATTCTGGTAAGTTATCAGTCTGACTTAGTGTTTGTATAGATGGGTACCAGCTGTACATTTTAAAAGTTTTTGAACCATTCTCCATCACAAGCTCTTTTTTGCAGAAACCTATACATTCACCAAATGAGGTTCCGTAGCCGATTTTATCTATCTCACCATCATATAAATCTGAACAAGAATATGCTAGAATCGATAACAACAACCAAAATGTAAATTTCAGACTTTTCATAATTCATATTTTACGGTAAGATGATTGATTATTAATAAGGGTTGCGTTGAGTTAAAATAAAGCAATGTACCCTACATGCACCTTGGCATCTTTCAAGCCAAATGATTGACCAAATCCTTTACCCGTTGCATAAACGAGTTGAAATAACCCCGAAACAGTTGTCAGGTTCAACCCAAAACCAAAGCTCAATGGCCATGCATTTGTAATTTCCGATGTTTTATAGGCTTTAACAAAGCCCTTTTCAGTGAACAAATAAACCCCTGAGGCTGAACTGAACCTTAAATGCACCTCAGTAGATAAAACGGAGTAAAAAGAGGTGAATACCGATTCCTGATTAAACCCCCGCAAGGTGCCCAGCCCTCCTATCCTATACAACTCATTCACAGAAAATTCTTCATTTTGTGTTTGATAAAGAATTTTTGTTCTGGATTGAAGTGAAATAACCAAACGCTGGTTTATTATGGGTTTATAGTAAACCAAATCCGAACAACCTTCCATCATGGCAGCTCTTTTAGACCTGGTTTTGGTTTTGCTGCCTGCTGACGAGGTTAACTTCACCAGTCCACCAGATGATGGTAAAAACTGGTTATCGAGGGAATTTACCTGGTAGCCGAGTCCATAAAGCAGAATCGAGAATTTATTCAAATCCGGGTTTGGGTTTATCGCACTGATTTTGGAATTACGATAATCGGCAAAAATGTTAAAGATATCCCCAGAAAAAGTTCTGATATCCAAACTGATACGTGGGTTAATATTCAGGTAAGTGCTATCCTGCCTGAATAATATGAAGGAACCACTCATTCCGGCTTGCCATCCAAATATTGATGGCCAAGTTGTAGCGATGTTCAATTTCTGTGTTCCACTGGCAGGTGACAACCATTCAAACTCAATTACCTCAGCCCGATGTAGCTGGTTGGCCAGTTTCAGGTTAATATTCCCGTTAAATTTAATTTTCCCTGTTGTTTCATCATTATAAAAACCAGCAATTCCGCTAAAATGCGAAGCATTCCTTTTACTTAGATATAGGTAAATCCTGGCTTTACCCGGAATAAATTCCACTTCAGATGACTTGATTAAACCCGCAAACGGCAGCTGCCGAATCCTCTTATCCAACAGCCTGAACTTTTGCTCAGAGTACAATGCACCTTTTTTGAGCCCTGAAACCGATTGCAATACCCGATTATTCAAAGCCAGTTCACCTTTTAAGTAAAGCGTATCTATAAAAACTTTTCTCCCCTTAGCAATAGCTAGATTTGCGCTTACTGTACCATCTTGAATTACAACATCATCGAACCTGATTTGTGCAAAGGGGTAGCCATTATTTTCCAAGTATTTTAAAACAGAGTTATTGAATCTCGTTATATTTTTTGGGCTAACTGGCTTGTTGTTAAATCTGAAACTGATACCTGCATCCCTTAATATTATTCTGGTAAGGCTGTCTGAACCGACAGTTTTCCATTTATACCTATTACCAGCAAATCCTAAAGCCACTGGGTTCTTGTCAAGGTCAACCAAAGTGTCAACCCGCGCTTCAATATAGCCATCTGAATATAACTTAAGCAAACAATACCGGATGGTTTTGCTTATATCAATGGAATCTTTGGGGTTAGTAAAATATTTTTTACACTTGACCTGTTTATTCGAATCGGAAAATCGCAGGGGTAAATTCTGTGAATTACCCCTGAACCCATGATGGAGAAGAAATACCAGGAATAGCAGAGCAATTACCCTCATCTTTATTTATTAAATCAGTATAAAATAAATCCGATATATAAACGATTTATGGATTATGATATTATTGGCAATACAGCCAGTGAAGTAACGATAAACGCAAAAACGCTCAGACGCCAAGGTTTTTTAATTTGCGGCCAAGCGGCTTTGCGTTTCTATATTATCAACCCCGTGTATCCTTTTCTATCAGGTAATGATTTCGATCAGGGGAATTTCTGGAAACCAGTTCGCCAAGAAAACCAGCCATAAATAGCTGAACCCCGATGATTGCAACCACGAGTGCGATGTAAAACAGCGGTTGATCTGTAACCGCACGATATTTCAAATGATTTGCCTGAGCGTAAAGTTTCCCGGCAATTAGCCAAAGAGCAATAATGCCCCCGGTAAAAAACATCAGGGTGCCCATACTGCCAAAGAAATGCATGGGTTTTTTTCCAAACCGGGTAACAAATATGACTGATAACAGATCGAGAAACCCGTTTACAAACCGCTCCCAGCCAAACTTGGTAATTCCATATTTACGTTCGCGGTGTTGAACCACTTTTTCTCCAATTCTTTTAAATCCGGCCTGCTTGGCAAGTACCGGAATATACCGGTGCATCTCGCCATAAACCTCAATGCTTTTAACAACATCGCTTCGATATGCTTTAAGGCCACAATTAAAATCGTGTAGCTTAATTCCTGTTACCACTCTTGCTGTTCCATTGAAAAGCTTGCTGGGAAGATTTTTTCTGATGACAGAGTCGTAGCGCTTCTTCTTCCAACCTGAAACCATATCAAACTTCTCGTTTTTAATCATTTGGAAAAGTTCCGGTATTTCGTCAGGACTGTCCTGAAGATCGGCATCCATGGTAATCACGACATCCCCTTTGGATGCGCTGAACCCGGTATGCAAAGCTGCAGATTTCCCGTAATTCCGGCGGAATTTTATTCCTCTTATGTTCTTGTTTGAAATGGATAAATTCTCAATAACCTTCCAGCTTGAATCGGTGCTGCCATCATCAACCATAATAATTTCATGGCTGAAATTATTTTCAACCATAACTTTATTAATCCATTCGGCCAGTTCCGGCAACGATTCCTCCTCGTTAAACAGGGGAACAATTATTGATATGTCCATTAAATGCAATTAGTTTTGATCGGCCGGTTTATCAAACAAAGGCTTCTCTTTTTTCAGGAAGATAGCCAGAATAAGGGAAACAATTGTGCCAAAGAATGCACCCGAGAACAAACCAGAAATGGTTAATATTACAGGAGAAGTGAATTTTCTGGCATATTGCATTCCTAAATCAATCTGTTCGTCAGTATAAATCCCTTTATTCACCATTTCCTCTTCCTGCATGGCTAAAATCTTGTTAATGTATTCAGTATCAATAACCGTAACAAGTAGCAAAGTATAAATACTGCTGATTACAGCGGCAAAAACGCAGATCAGAATACCATACCCAACTGCCTTTCCATAGGTAATCTCCCCGCCTAAATCTTCATCGCGATATTTCTTGATGCCATAGAATACGCCGCCTATCATAATTACAATATTAATAACAGAAACCCAGGCTGGAGGTTTAACAACTCCCATGATGTAAGTTATTAAGCTGAAAACTACCAGAGCAATTCCAAGTATTAACCCATAGGTCATTGAACTCTTTAGCATGGTGTTACCTTTATTTTCCATTGATTTGTGTTTTTTGGTTTTAGCAAAGATATTAGAAAATCTAAAAAAAACATTGATAAGTTTGTTAACTTTTATATTGTTATTACTTTTGCGGCGGGTAAGTCTTATACGACCAGCTCCTGCTGAACCCCCCCAGGACCGGAAGGTAGCAAGGGTAAGTAGTTGTAGCGGTGCGATATAAGTAGCTTACCCACTTTTTTTTATACTCCCCCCAATTTCATATCTTAGCAACTTCAACATTTTCTATAATAGTACAATTAAACCCTGAAACGATGAAGAAAACAGTTCTAATAACAGGTGCATCGGGTGGTATAGGCTTTGAACTTGCTAAAATTCATGCATCAAAAGGTGACAATCTTATCCTTGTAGCCAGAAATATTTCGAAACTGAATGAGCTGAAGCAGGAGCTGGAGAAAAGATTTGGTATTTCTGTAATCAACCTTGAAAAAGATTTATCAAGAACAGGAGCCGCTTCAGAAGTTTATCTTGAAATCAAAAAACAAAAAATTGAAGTTGATTATCTTATAAATAATGCCGGTTTTGGGGATTACGGGTTATTTCATGAATCGAACTGGCAAAAACAGGAGGAGATGATTAACCTGAACATTATCGCCCTCACCCATTTAACCAGGTTGTTTGTAAACGATATGGTTACAAAAAGGAGCGGTAAGATAATGAATGTTGCATCCACCGCAGCTTTTCAGCCCGGCCCTCTTATGGCTGTTTACTACGCCACTAAAGCGTATGTGCTCAGCTTTTCAGAGGCCATTGATAATGAGGTTAGGGATTTTGGCGTAACTGTCACAGCTCTTTGTCCGGGCCCAACAGAAAGTGGTTTCCAGGTTGCGGCCAAATTAGGTGAGAGCAAACTTGTTAAAGGCAAAAAGATGCCAACCTCCAAAGAGGTGGCAGAGTACGGCTATAAAGCGATGTTAAAAGGGAAAACAGTTGCCATTCATGGATTTAAGAATGCGCTGCTGGCCAACTCTGTAAGATTCACCCCCAGATCATTAATTGTTAAAGTTGTCAGGAAAATACAAGACAAATAGCAATATACTTCACTACCAAATAACTGCTTTAACAATTGCTATTCAATTATATTTTTATAAATAGCTGTGATTTTATTTTCTATCAAGAAAAGTTGTATAACAAACAGATGTAATTAAGAACTATAACAGATGACAACAGAAGAGGAAATCACCAAAGCCTTTTTCAGCAAAAAAGATTTTTTTGATAGTGGCTTCACAAAAACCTATGAATTCAGGGTTGCTCAGCTAAAAAAACTCAGGTTAAGCATTCAAAAATTCGAAAGTGATATTACAGAGGCACTGCATAAAGATTTGCATAAACCTGAAATGGAGGCGTACATAAGTGAAGTTGGCATCATTTATAATGAAATAGAACATACTCTCAGGCACTTGAAAAGATGGATGAGGCCGAAAAGGAAGAGAACACCCGTTATTTTACAACCCTCTGTAAGCAAGGTTTACCCTCAGCCTTTGGGAGTAGTGCTTATTATCGGGCCCTGGAACTACCCGTTTTTCCTGCTTATGGCACCACTTGTTGGTGCAATTGCTGCAGGGAATTGTGCAATTATCAAACCATCGGATAATACTAAAAATACCTCGGAGGTAGTTAAAAAAATAATTACCAGCTCATTTGACGAAAGCTTTATCAGTGTTGTTACAGGACCTGGTGCTATGGTTGGCCCTCAACTTATTGAAAAGTACCCGTTTAATCATATATTCTTTACCGGGAGTCCCGGAGTTGGGAAGCAGGTAATGGCAATGGCAGCCAAACAGCTAACGCCTGTTACCCTTGAACTTGGTGGGAAAAGCCCTGCTATCGTAGATAAGAGCGCAGATCTTGCTATTGCTGCAAAGCGGATTATTTGGGGTAAGTGTTTTAATGCAGGGCAAACCTGTATCTCACCTGATTACCTGATTGTTCATGAAGATGTTAAAGATAGACTGGTATCAAAGATGATAACCACTTTAGCTGAGTTTTATGGAGAAAAGCCTTTGGAAAGTGAACATCTAACTTACATTGTGAACGAGAAGAGATATAATACGCTAGTATCCTACCTTGAAGGAATCAATATACTGTATGGGGGAAACTATGATCCGGCAAAAAAGGTAATTGAACCAACCCTGGCAGATCAAGTACCCGAGAATCATCCCTTAAGAACCGATGAGATTTTTGGCCCCATTCTACCAATTTATACTTTCAGAGATAATGATGAAATTGTTGGTATAGTTAGAAAAGCCCGCTACCCCCTGGCCTGTTATATATTTACGAAATCGAAGGATTTTGAGAGATTTATAATCAGTAACATAGAATTTGGAGGCGGTTCCATCAACAACACCCTTTCTCAGTATGCAAATCAGAATTTGCCATTTGGCGGCATTGGGAATAGTGGAATTGGCATGTATCACGGAAGGTACAGCTTTGAGGTATTCTCCCATTATATGAGTATGGTTAAATCCTCAACTTTTATTGATCCTGAAATCAAATATCCACCATACAGCAAAAATAAGCTGACCTGGATTAAAAAAATTATGAATTTGTAGAAAACTGAAATTATAATCAACTACAAATATTAATCAATGAAAGAAAGCAAATCACAATACGATTTTATTGTTATTGGTTCAGGTTTTGGGGGTAGTGTGGCTGCTCTCCGACTTGCTGAAAAAGGGTACAATGTTGCTGTAATTGAGAAAGGGAAGCGTTTCCAACCTCAGGATTTTGCAAAAACAAGCTGGAATCTGAAAAAATACCTATGGTTTCCTTCTCTGGGATTTTATGGAATTCAAGCCCTGTCGTGGCTTAAGCATGTTTTCATTCTCCATGGAACCGGAGTTGGGGGTGGCAGCCTTGTTTATGCCAACAATCTGCTGATTCCCAATGATAAAGTTTTTGCAAAAGAGGAATGGGGCGATAACAATTTGTTGGAAAAACTGAAACCACACTATCAAACAGCCCTAAGAATGCTGGGAGCAACTCCCAGTCCAACTATTGGTGAAGCCGATAGGGTTCTTGCTGAAATAAACAAAGAGATTACCGGAACAGATACTTTTCATATCAATAATGTAGGAATTTTATTCGGGGAGAAACCCGATCAGGCAATTCCAGATCCTTACTTTAACGGGCATGGCCCAGCCCGAACAACATGCACCTTTTGCGGTGCATGTATGGTCGGGTGCAGACAAGGCGCTAAGAACACTTTAGATAAAAACTATTTATATTTTGCCGAGAAGTTTGGGGCAGAAATTATTCCGGAAACAGAGGTCTTTAAAGTTCTTAAAACTGAAAACGGGTACCTTGTAGTTGCCAGAAAAATCACTGGTATGCTCTCCGGAACTAAAACCTTTTATACTAAAGGAATTGTATTTAGCGGAGGAGTTATGGGGACAGTAAAACTATTACTAAACTGCAAGCAGAATGGTTGGCTCCCGGACATTGCCAGCTCAATTGGGAATTATGTTAGAACAAACTCCGAGGCGCTTATTGGTGTGATGTCTAAAGATAAGAAAGCCGATTACTCCGATAATACAGCAATAACCTCAGGTGTTTACCCTGATCCATCAACACATATTGAGATGGTTAGATATAATAAAGGTTCCGATTTAATCGGGTTGCTTGCCACTATACTGGTAGATGGAAATGAAAAAATTCCACGTTGGTTAAAGCTGGTACAAACCATTATCATGCATCCGCGGATATTTATCAGAACCTTATTCCCAGTGAATTTTGGGGCAAGGGCATCTATTTTACTGGTAATGCAAACCGTTGAAGGAACTTACCTTAAGCTCACCTATACAAGAAAATGGTTCAGGCTTGGTGGTAAAAAACTAGATTCCACTGTGCCCAAAGGGCACAAAAGGATTACAGCCTACATTCCCATTGCAAACCGAGTTGCCAAAATGATGGCTGAGAGGATGAATGGCATACCAATGTGCTTATGGACAGATGCTCTCTTCGATATCCCTACAACAGCACATATTCTTGGAGGAGCAGTAATGAGTGACACCCCTGAAAAGGGTGTGGTTGACTTCAACGGGAGAGTGTTCAACTACGAAAATATGTATATTGCCGATGGCTCAATTATTCCGGCAAATCTTGGGGTAAATCCCAGTTTAACCATTCTGGCCTTATCGGAATATATAATGGCAAATATTCCGGTAAAGGAAGGGAGCAATAAATTATCATTGGAAAGTTTATTAAAGAAAACAGTGGTTTAAACTACCACTTCTTCTGCGGGCAACTTTCAAACTGCTGCCTTACTTTGGCAGATAGGATACAACCACAATCGGAACACTTCAGGCCTTCAATCTCCTTGATAGTATCGTCCGGAAGGAGTTGCTTGTATGTTGATTCCACCGCAAAGGGACAATTTGCACAGATAGCAGCACGTTGAATGGCAAGCGCCTCAACCTCTTTGTTAGGAAAAACATAGTTTGCAAATCCGGATACAATTGCCATTAACCTGTTTTGAGCCATAAAATCAAAATTTGATAAATTAACAACTTCAATCCGCAATTGTTTAACACCAAAGATATAACAAAACAACAGTTTGAAATTTTGATTTGTATCAAAATATTGCCTAATAAACCTAATTTTGGTTATCTACTTAATTTGACAGGTTAATTATAAAACACTGATTATGTATTTATTAATGAATATAATATTGATATTCTACACTTAAAAAAATTTATTTTTAACTTTTGAAATAATATAATTTATTATTTAATAAATTTGCCGTGGATTTGCTGAAGCTATTGGTTTTATAGTTCTTAACAAATAGTTCAACATATCGATGAAATGTTTAGTCATTTTAATTCTAAACACACAATAATTTATTAATTAACTTTTTTACTAACAAATTACACAATGAAAAACAAAATTTTAATGGGTTTTGCAGCCTTAGCAATGGTTGCTTTCCTTTCAAGTTGTGGTAAATACCCACAAGCTGAAGTTGACGCTGTAAATAAGGCTATTGACAGCTGTGCTAAATTAGAAGCAGCAACTTACCTGCCTACTGAATTTGCTGCCGTTCAGGATTCAATGAAAAACATCAATACTGTTCTTGAAGAGCAAAAATCAAAACTTTTCAAGAAGTTTGGTCCTTCAAAAGTTAAATTAGAAGCACTTTTAGTTCAAACCAACCAGCTTGCTGCTAATACAGTAACCAAGAAAGAGGAAGTGAAGAAAGAAGTGGAAACCCTGATGGCCGACATTAAACCAATTGTTGATGAAAACGCCAAATTATTCAAGAAAGCTCCCAGAGGCAAAGAAGGGCGTGCAGTTCTTGAACAAATTAAATCTGAAATGGCTACCATTGATGCATCAGTTGTTGAAGCTCAGGGTATGTATGATAGCGGTGCTTACATGAATGCTCTTAATAAAATTAAAGCAGCAAAAGATAGTGCCACCAATATCAATACAGAACTTAAAGATGCTATTGCTAAAACAAAAAGAAAATAATTAGCTTATAAAGCAATCATTGAGTCCCCGGGCTATACCCGGGGATTTTTTTAAAATCGCCACCCGATGAGATTGAAAAAATTCTACAAAAGACTTTTCATTATTTCCGGAATCCTGATTTTTCTTTCCATTTTAGCTATTCTCACCTTCAAATTAGTTCCAAACCCACCAACCCCTGAGGTTGAAAAAGCAAGAATTGCCCTATCAAAGGCAACCTCAAATAAAGCAAGCACTTATTCGAAAGAACTTTATGCAAAAGCCTCCAGCCTATACGACTCATCCATGGCAAACTGGAGAAAACAAAATAAAAAATTTATCTATTTCAGGGATTATGACAAGGTTCGAAAATTTGCAAATTTAGCGTATAGGAAAGCTTTGCAGGCGAATGAAAACTCAAAGCTTAACTCAAATAACTACAATATCATCCTAAAAAACAAGATAGACTCCTTAAAAGTGCTGGTTGAATTCATCAACACTTTCTTTAACCGGTATCCATTGCCAGTGGAAATTCGAAGCAATATTGCCAAAGGCAAAATGATTCTTAAAGAGGGTGTTTTATTTTACGATAAAGGCGAGTTCTTACCTGCCAACAAAAAACTTAACGAATCCGACGATTTACTATCATCTGCATATAATTCAGCCTATTCAGACTTTCAGCAATATTTCACCTCATTTTCCCGTTGGGAAAAATGGGCAAAATCGGCAATTGAAGAATCAAAAGAAAAAAATATTTACAGCATACTGATCGACAAGGTTTCCAAAAAGTGCTACATATACCATAGCGGTGTAAAAAAGTATGAGTTTAACGTTGAATTGGGACGAAACTGGGTGGGCAGCAAAAAAACAAAAGGCGACAAAGCCACACCTGAAGGCAGATACCAGATTGTAAAAAAATTGAATCGGACCATGTATAACAACGCGCTTTTAATAAATTACCCGAATGATGAGGATAAAGAGAATTTTATGCGCGAAAAGGAGAAAGGGTTAATCCCTAAAACTGCAAAAATTGGCGGTGGTATTGAAATTCATGGTAGCGGTGGCAAAGGTGTTGACTGGACAGAAGGGTGCATTGCCTTAAGCGATAAGGAAATGGCGATAGTTTATAAGATAGCCACCGTGGGAACTCCTGTAACCATCGTTGGTTCTATTAAAAACCTAAACGAACTGATCGGCAGGCAGTAATTAATAATACCCCCGGGAATGATAAATGAAGAATTAAATATTAATCAGGAAAACTTAGATGACAAAGCTAACTCAATACAGCCTTCTGCTGAAAAAAAGAGTTTTGCTCCTACTAGATATCGAAATGTTCTTAGAAAAATACTTATAGTTGCCATTGCATTAATTTCATTTTTGTTATTATTCACTTATATCTTATACCTGGTACCTGTAATTCAGGAATACACAACTATCAACAGGATAAAGCCAGCCAATGATCTAACAGTTAAATCAGATCTGGCCTATAACAAAGAAATTGTTACATTAAAAAGGGACATTCAGAAGCTATCAAATAAATTCAACTCGTTAACCCCCGAGACTTCCTATATTGTAATCAACACCACAAAAAACAGATTTTATCTGTACAGGAACAAAAAGCTTGTAAGGCAAGGGTTTTGCAGTTCGGGAAGTTATACCCTACTTATAACCGAAGAAGCAAAAAAGCAATGGGTATTTAAGACGCCAAAAGGTAGATTTTACATTCAAGGGAAAACTACCAACCCGGTTTGGCGTAGGCCCGACTGGTCCTTTGTGGAAGAAGGTTTGCCAATTCCATCTGCCAACCACCCGTCAAGGTGGGAATACGGCGTGCTGGGCGATTATGCCTTAAGCATTGGCGACGGGTATCTTATACATGGAACACTTTACAAACGATTTCTTGGAATGCCCGTTACCCATGGTTGTATTCGTTTAAACGATGAAGATCTGGAGGCGATTTATAAAACCCTCGATTTTGGATCAAAAGTTTACATTTACTGAAATAATAATGCCTAATAATGGATAATACAACCTCAAAACTTTATCGTTTCTGTAAATGGGTGGCTTATATCCTTCTTTTTATGATCCTGGCGTTTACTGTTTACTTCTCTGTGATGTCAATGATCAGTATAAAAAGGAAAGTGAATGAAACCAATGAGCTATACAGCAAGGAATTAGATAAAAATAAAAAAACGAACTACAAGTATTACTACGATTCTCTTTATATCAAGTTAAATAAGGAAAGAGCTCTATACCAATCAAAGCTGGAGATGGCAAAAACAGATTCCATCGGGTTAACAATTAATTTGATTGATAGTAATGCCAACCTGGAACTGAATGGAGTAATCATTCATAAAACTAAAATATCCAACTTTAAACTGAGTAAAGCGTTTACCAGTCTGGATATTATGGCCATCTCCGGAATATTTGGCGATCCCTTTATTGTAAAAAACGAAATTGCAACCATCAAAAAGGAGCCTATCATGGTTAAGATGGCCCCAAAAGACACTTCTGAATATATCCCCGATATTACACCCGACACATCTAACTTTGAGCCGGTAAATTACATCCTAGAAATGCAGAATGGTATCCGGCTATTTGTTTACCAGACCGAAAAAGACAGCACGATGAGCCTGAATAATCAATTCTACTTTGATTTAAATGATCGGCTCAACACCACCTGGGATGCGATTAAGAAAGTTTCAGCTCTAAAGGTACCCGATTATCACCTTTACATTAAAATCTGGATTCCCAAGTCAGATGCCAAGATTATTTATAGAGCCATGCCCAAGGAAGGCATGGTAGTGGTTTATTTCTAATATTAAAAGCTAATTAAAAGTATATACATTCTAAACCGAGCTATCGGCTATTGATTCCATATCATCTTTGAAATCGAACTGAATATCCTCATGTAGGGTGGATAGCGCTTTTTTTATTCGTTGGATTTGTCTCAGGTAAATGTTGTTTATTATAAGGTTTGTATGTATTGGAAGTTTGAAATCTTTCATCTTTTTGCAAAAGTAGATTAGCAACTCGACTTCTGTTTGCTTATTCCCTGAGTACTTAATGTATTTATTTGTAATCCTGAGTGCTTTGCGAAGACTTTTCTTAACAAAGTAAACGTTACTTCGATTCATCTCTTCCAGCTGGGTGTCAATTTCTTTTTTTACGCCTTCTATAAAGCCTTGTTCATCGCCCGCTTCATAAATCAGGTAAGTAAGTAATTCCTTATTCTCCTTCTTGTACTTCGCCAATCTCATGCAAAAAGCAAATAGTTCACCCGGGTTAAGGGTGGACAATTCACTTTTCAACTCATTTAAGGTTGCGGTTTTCAAAACGTATGAACCAATTTATTAAGTACTTAAAAAAACAAAAATATCATTAAAAATACATTGAATAAAACAAAGCGCCTCCTAAAACAGTACCAGTGGATCGTTCCTTCGCAAACAATGGAACATAAAAGGTTTTTAACCCAGCGCTACTTTTTATCATTCCCTCTTTTTTAAACGCAAATCCGGCTTGCCAGCTGAATAAAGGGCCTATTGCAAAAAACGAGTTTTTAAGATCCCGAAGCTCCGACTTGTAATCCGGCCCATAGTGAAAGCTAACACCCAACCCTGGTCCAGTTAATAAATCAATTCTTTCGTTCAATGATTTTTTGCATTCTAATGTAAACTCAGGTTCAAATTGAAGCATTTTAAACGCAATTCCGAATAACACCGGGCGCATAACCGGTAGGTTAAATGATAATGTTTGATTCTCATTCAGTTTATACCTTGAAATGAACATAATATCGGCAATTGGTCCACCTTTAGTCCCTGCAGAGGTTGCAGCACACCTCCGCAAATTATCATACCTGCCTCCTGCCATAAACAGAATACCATGAGAAATTTTACTTTCTGAGACAACCTGACCTGTTAGAGTTATGTTAAAGCCTGTTAGAAATGCAACGAAAAAGAGTAATTTATTCATTTTTAATTTTTTTGTTACTATTAATTCTTTAAAAGAGTAACAATACTAAAACCTAACTGTTGTAAAAAAGTAACTATTTAAAGAACAACTTGGTAAATTCAGAAAAATAATTAAAGTTATTTTAATAAACTATTGCTCTATTTAAAATACAGTTTATTTTTGATTTATTTTATAAAAAGCACTTGGAAAAATGTCAATCAGGTTTCTTATATACATAACCGAAAATTAATAAAAGAATAAATAAAATGTAATAAAAAACTGATTTTACCTTTCCATATTAAAACAACATTTGTAATCTGTTCTTTGAATGATAATCAACTTCAAATTCAATACTAAGTAAATAGATAATAATATCCTGAGAAGGGCTGTTGAGTAAATTAATATAAGGGTTTTAAATATTTATAATAATAAAAAACGGATTTAAAGCAAAAATCATAATACAGAAATCAATATATTGCATTTATATCGATTAAAATCACTAGAATAAGGCAATAAAACCATAAAGAAGAAATCTGAGCAAGATTTACACTAAATACAATTCTATATTACACACTTACTTAATAGTTGATAATTTATTTAACTGAAAACTCTTTTTTTGCTATAAACACATCCCCGTTTTCTAGAACTCCCCTAATTACAATTATATAATTACCGAATGTATCTGCTGTATAAAATGAGTAATTCTGTACCTCTTTCTTCTCAATTGTTATGTTTGGTCCCCAGAAAATAGTATTCCTTGAATCAGGTTTTTTCACATCCACCAAGTTATTTGGTTCTTGCATTACAGGATAAGTTAAAAATTTAACATTTAAAAAAACGCCTGATGAAGGCAATTCCACTCCGGCATAATCATTTTTTTTTGATATTATACTTACAATTCCTTTATATATAATACTTCCCTTAATATATGGTTCATTAATTAATTCAATTTTATCTAACTTCTCTGGAGATAATTTTAACACTTTATTAATGTCATAAATAGGAATAAAATCTAGCAAAACAAGGGGATCATATAAAGATTCAGTGCTAGAATTAATTATTTTAAAAGTACGTTTACCATTGTAATTTATTACCTTTAAGGGTAGAAGTTCATTAATATAATCTTCTAAAGTAGGTAATAAGATATATTGATCAAAATAAATTGTAATGGGAGCATCACCATAAAAAGGTTTAACTTTTATAGATGTTTTTTCAACTTCAATTTTGTTGTTAAAATAATTATTAACCTGACAGTTCTTCGCTAATTTCAAAGCAATCTCAGACTCTTCTTTTAATAACTTAAACTGGTTATTGGTTAAGTTAAATGGGTCATTGCAAAAATTATTATCAATCAAAAACAATGGATCTTGTGTGCTTTTTTCATTAGTAGAAATAAACAAATCTTTACTGTCAAATAGATAGGGTAGTAAAAAATGGAACTGACCTTCAGAATCAGTATAAGTTTCTAATATATCCTTTTCATCCCCAATCAACGACAGAAAAACAGATGCACTAGGAATTGGTCTATTGGACTGATTATCTAACAGTTTCCCGCTTATTACTGGTCCCTGACTTTCATTATGGTAAGAACTGTTCTTGCTTTCAATAAATTTGCTAAATGAAGTTATATATGGTTTTATAGTATATTTAGGTACAACACTTATATTCATATTTATAATTTTATGAAAAATATCATTTTCGAATCTGATTGCTACACTAACCTTTTCTCTTCTCTTATAATTTATTTTATCTGCTGTTATAGTTACTGTATTAGAATCTATAGCAGATTTATACTTATAATTTAATAAAGTATCGTTTAAGATTGCAGAAGGAATAAGAACTTCAGGTTTGAATGGATTAACAATTGTAATTGGTAAATAACTATAAGAATATGGCCCAAAATTCCTCATTCTTCTTGTATAAGCTCTAATAAAGTAGTTTCCACTATATGCGTCGCTAGGGATTTTTAAACTTCCAAAAAATTTGTAGTTGCTAATCAAACATTTAGATTCAGCTACTTTAAATCCGTCAGGAGTTACAATTTCTATATAGGAAATTGAGCTTAAATTAACTTCTCTATTATTTAAGCTACCTCCAGAAAAATTAATCGTAGGCAATAAACATCCAACAAAATTTATGTATTCTCCAACGATGAAAAGATTTCTATCTGAAAAAATAATTATTCTTTCATTAATTTGTTTATCAACATTTTGCGCACAAACAAGTTCGGAAAAGAATAATCCGAAACAAGAAATAGTTATATAAAATATTAATATTTTCATAATTAATATGGCCAAAAATCTGGTTTAATGGTAGAACCTTCAAAATAATTACATAATACACACGCAGGGTCAATTTCCCAAAATGGGCCTTCTCCGAAAAAGTACATTACTCTTTTTGGTAGTGGTGGTTTGACCGTAGGTGAAAACCTTAAATCCGGTAATTGACAAAAAGGGTATGTTAAATCGATATAAGGAACATGCTTAATGAAAATCCTTTTTGTTTGAATAGAAACAACCTGAAAAATCCCTAAAATTTTTTTATAAGGATATGTTTCGCTCCTCAGATTACCAGAAATATTTATAGGTTGACGTCCGTATAGTCCACCAATATCATTATTTAACTTGATCTGCTCCCAGAATGCATAGTTATCTTTATTTAGTGCTACTTGCTGTAAGAGTATACTATAACCATAAGTTAACCGCTGCGATGTGTTATCAACGAAATGAATTGGTTGTTTTCTAATTTTTTTCTGAGTTAACTTTTCTGTTGAGAAAATGAAAAGTTCAGGGACGTTTTTTGTAGTCCAGCAAACAAAATGGGAATAATCTGTATGTGCGTTTATGATCTGATTCCCATCCCAATAGTAATTGACAGGTAAAGCAGCATGATGTTCCCAAGTCTCCTCTATTTCCCATTTATAAAAATTACTAAAATTTCCTGTAGCATCAAAATCAACATAAAATTGAATTCCTTGAATTACACTATCGGGGAATTGGGTGGGTTTATTTTTCCTTTCATAGTAAATTGAATCAACAGTAGGGCATTGTGGCATCGGATCGAAACCTGAGACAATCACTTCTCCATCGGGTGTAATTACCCTCAAACCAAAAAAAGTACCAACAACCAAATTCTCCTTGGCAATCCAAACGCGATACTCTCCATCCTTAAATTCGTTCAGATTATAAATGTTCAACTTATTATCTATTATCTGAACCTGGCACCCAGAAAACGGGATATCTTTAGGATCATTAATTGATGCAGTGGTAGATATTTTAACATATTGATAGCCTTCAACATCCTGAACTTGCCCGAAAATAAATATCTTATTAGCATCCTTACCATTTATCCTAGGTACATATTCTTCAATGCAAGAGCCAAGATTTAAGAGTATTAGCGGAAATATTACAACTGCAATCAAATTTTTAAAACAATTGTTCTTAATCATTTGTCTAATGATATCCTTATTAATTACTATACTAATCTGAAGCATAATTGCCAAGTTTAAATTGCCATGTTACAGTGAAAATTGGAACACCGATTATGGAATACTTGTAACTTTTTATTAAGTCATCCTCGGTTTTAAAGTAAACTGAGTAAGGGTTATTTCTACCTGTTAGATTATATATACTGAAAAGCATTGAGCTGTGAATGAGCTTATTCTTCTTTAGATTTCCTTCTATTGAGAGTGAAGCATCAATTCTGAAGTAATCAGGAATATGGTATTTATTCCTTTTTGAATAATCATAATAGGGCACACCGTTAATGTAAAAAGTAGAAACCGGATATGTAATTGGTCTTCCTGTTTGATAGGTTACAACCGAGGAGAAAGTAAGTCTCCTATTAAAATGGTAGTTGATTAAAGCGTTAACTGCATTTGGTATATCAAAGTTAGCGGGATAAGGATCTCCGTCATTTATTTTATTCCAATTGTTCTTTCCATCTATATGAACTATAGATCGAGAAAAGGTATACGAAATCCATCCTTCAAGTTTTTGATTTTTTCTTTTCAAGAAGAACTCTACCCCATAAGCTTTCTGATCGCCTTGAAGAATCGCGGTTTCAGTGTATGGGTTATCCAAAAAACTTGCACCATCTTTGAATTCTGGATAATTACTTGTCCATTTGTAGTAACATTCTAAGGACGTCTCAATTCCATTACTAGGAATATTTCTGAATATTCCAAATGATAATTGGTTGTTTTCAGAGGGTCTAATGTTGTAGTCAGCTAATTTCCATTGTGAGTTTGGGGAAATTGAGAATGTATTATTCAACATAAATAAATTTTGCTGCATTCTGCTTATGGCCAATTTTATTGAACCCTTACTATCTGTTTCAACATTAAATGCAATGCGAAACTCGGGAGAGTGGTACCATTTAATAGGCTGATTGTTTCTAAAATGAAGCGTATCAGTAATGGTAGTCAACCATTTAGGCTGATCTTTAAGGTATACAAAAGATGTCCTGGGCCCAAGTGGAGTAAATATACTATACCTCAAACCAATTAAAACTTTTAACCAATTAAAAAAATTAATACTATTTGAGATATATATAGAATTCTCAACTCCTTTTTCAATACCTAAATCGAGTGGCTGACGATATGAGCCTGAACCATATGGAGCAACTACTCCCCTTGTCAGTTTATAAAGAATTGAATTGACACCATAGTCTAATGATATTTTTTCTCCAACTAAGTGGCTTACATCGGTTTTGAATTCAAGGTGTTCAATGGAATATTGATGCTTAAATGCTGTTGAAGGAATCTGCTGATCAATAGTATTAAAAATATATCTTGAACTAATTAAGGCAAAATCAGATTTGATTGATGAACTGAAAATTCTCCTCAAATTTAATGCCGCTCCATTATTTGAATAGTTATAACTATTTACACCCTTTGTCCCAAAATTATCATTACTGTTATAAACAAAAAATGAAGCTTGTGATTTGGAAAGATCATAGTTTATTAATGCACAAAAATCATGAAATTCAGCATTACTTTTCCTAATTGTAGAATCTTTAATCCTAGATAAAATCCAATCAGAATAAGATGTCCTGCCATTTATAAGTATCGTAAGCGTATCTTTAATGATTGGCCCTTCAAGAGTTAAGTTTCCCGTTACAGGATTAATGCCTCCATGTGCTGTAAATTGCTTCCTGTTTCCTTGTCGTGTAATGATATTAAAAATTGAAGACAATTTACCGCCATAATTAGGGGGAACATAACCTTTATAGATAGTAAAATCTTTTATTACATCTGCATTAAACGCTGGGAAAAAACCAAAAAGGTGTGATGTGTTATATATTGGAACCTTATTAATGTAAAAAGCGTTTTGATCAGCACTTCCCCCTCTAACGTTAAACCCCGAAGACCCCTCTCCAATATTTACAATCCCTGGAAGGAGGCTTGATACTTTTAATATATCCCTTTCACCCATCATTACTGGTATTTCCTTTATTGTCTTTGGGGTTAGCCTTTCTAACCCCATATCTTTTGACTTAATATTCGATTGGATATCGCCATATACTTGCACTTCATCAATCAGCAAATCTTCTTTTGTTAATTCCAATTTTAATTCACCACTAGAGTTAACCTTCACAAGTACTTTTCTTTTTTTAAAGCCAAGGCACTCAACTCTACAAGTGTAACTTTTAGGAGGTAGAATAAGATTAAAGAAGCCATTCTGATCTGTTGCAAAACCCTTTAAGGTTTCCTCAATAAAAAAGGTTGCCCCTATTATTGGTTCGCCAGTCTCATCATCGATAATTCTACCAATAATCTTTGCATTTGATTTAGATCCACTTCCATTGACACCAACCTCATAAGTTTTAAGTATATCTGTTTTATGTCCTTGCGCATACTTTAATTCACTTTCTGTAAATTTTTCAACTGAATGATCTATTGAATCACTGTAAATGTTATTCTGATTAAAATTAGGAAGCGAACTTATTAACTTATCCCTCTGTATTATAACCAAGCAATCATTCCATTCTGATACTTCAAAATCAGTATTTTTTAAAATTGTTTCACATGCAGAAATCAGATTCATTTTATTTGCCTGCAATGTAACCCTAACCCCTTTCATTCTCTGGTTATCAAAAAAAATTTTCACTTGAGTCTGACTATAAACAATTTTAGTGAATTCTTCGAATGAAATTTCCACGACGTTACATGTTATTGCTTTTTCTGATATTGGATCTTGCAGGAGAAATCCCAATGTAAAACATAGAATATAAATAAGATTATTCACATTAATGAGTATTACAAAAGTTAATAAGTTGCTCCATTATAAGATCAGAAGCCACTTTTACATTTATTCTATTCTCTTTAATAAAATTTTTAATTAATGATCTTTTTGTATCATCAAATAACCTCGCAAAATTTCTGTTGCTGGAATATTCATGAAGGTGTCCTGCTTGGAGAAGGTAACAAATTCGTTTTTGAATGTAAATATATCTTGGTCCTCTTACATCATCAACAAGTTCAAGGGTTTTAAATAAGTAATAATAAATCTGTAACGAGTCCTTTCCAATAACCTGATATACCCTTTGAGGAAATTCATCTTTCTTTGAAATGATAAAACTTTGATTACCAATTTGAAAATCCCTTAGCCAGGCTTTAGAAAGTCTAATAATATTTACAGAGCCCATGTTGCTAAAATACTTTAATAGAACATCTTGATTGTAAAGATCAAGATTAAGGAGTATGTTATTAAAGATATTATTCTTAATTACCACTTGGCCTAATAAAAAATCAGTGCTATTAAGCAGAGGATCACCCTCTATGTTTTTCTGTGAGTAGAATAAATATGGTTTCCCGTTAATTAACAATGGATTTATTTCCTCTTCCTGGTTAACTTGCAAACTAATTTTGCTTGAATAATTATTTAATAATATTTGAGCCTTTATTAAGTTAGAAAGACCTAAAAAAATTAATAAAAACAAAAAAGATAAATTTGTGATCAGTTTTTTTAGCATTAGATAACCTAATTAGAATACAAAACCTACATTATACAAATATGAAACAATTGTATAAATTATTTAAGATACAACTTATAGAATAAAACTTAATTAAATAGTTTAATTAAGGTGACTATAAATTTTGTTTATCTTATTACTCAAATAAGAAATATAAAAAATAGTATTAAGATATAGTCAAAGTTAAAATGTATTTTTTTGTGATTAAATGCTTGAATTGATCATTACATAAAAAATTCAACCTTATTCTTGTTAAAAAATTATTCTTAAAAATTATTCAAAAAAAACCTGGGGAAGTGTGATTAACTCTGGCGTAATCGCTGGTTCGCTTAGAACACACAAACATCTGACCCCTAACCAGATGCCCCGACAGCGGCGGGGCTACACCCCAATATAATCCAATTCTTTAAAATCGATTTGTTTGGGAATAACTTCCCATTAAATGAAAAAGCCTCACCGTTGCCAGTGAGGCTTGTGGTCGGGGTGGTGTGATTGCCTCCGGCGAACTCGCAGGCTCGTTTCGAACACACGACCCTCTGGTCCCAAACCAGATGCCCCGCCAGCGGCGGGGCTACACCCCAATATAATCCAATTCTTTAAAATCGATTTGTTTGG
>CAZKHG010000008.1:65930-66302 GCA_964552655.1 uncultured Rikenellaceae bacterium | reverse complement strand
TAAATGAAAAAGCCTCACCGTTGCCAGTGAGGCTTGTGGTCGGGGTGGTGTGATTCGAACACACGACCCTCTGGTCCCAAACCAGATGCGCTAACCGGGCTGCGCTACACCCCGAAAAATCCTTGGCGGAGAGGGGGGGATTCGAACCCCCGGTACCAGTTGCCCAGTACGACGGTTTAGCAAACCGTTGGTTTCAGCCACTCACCCACCTCTCCTAATGAATGCTGTCTTGAAAACTCATGAAACAAATATGAGTTTTTGTATTTTCTAAATTAATATCACAAAGAACTTCGATTTAGCATCCGGCAACCGCCGGATCAGCCACTCACCCACCTCTCCTAATGAATGCTGTCTTGAAAACTCATGAAACAA
>CAZKHG010000008.1:0-65830 GCA_964552655.1 uncultured Rikenellaceae bacterium | reverse complement strand
TATCACAAAGAACTTCGATTTAGCATCCGGCAACCGCCGGATCAGCCACTCACCCCTGCTTACCAGCGAACACCTTTCTAAGTGGATCCTGAAATTAATTGGATATACCCAAAATCAAACTTATCCTCTCGTTTGAGGAGCACAAAAGTAAAAAATCAATTGAATTTGACAAAAATATTGCAACTTTTTATATGAATTAAGAATATATCTGAAATGAATTGAGAATTGTACAAACTCGATACATTATACTTTAGCAATCATTGTTGTAAGTCCACGCCTATCCAGTTCTTCCTTCATACCCTCAAGCACATCAATAGTATCATTTTTTATTTCGCATTTCCCTTTATGATGGGCAATGAATGTGCACTGCTCGGCTTGTATATGATCATGATTGCAAACTTCAATCAGGGTTTTAATCACAAAATCGTAGCTGTTAACATCATCATTAAAGAGAACCAAAACATTATTGCTGAGGTTTGATTTACTCTCTTTAATATTTCCATTAGGTTTAGAAAATTCTTTCATCTTTTAACGAAATACTTCATACAAATATACTATTTTTTGCTAACCTCAACCCCAACAACAGTCACAGAATTTATTCCACTTGCCAGTAAATTGTCCTTTACCCTGTTTGCTTCATCTATATTAGAATAGCTGCTGATTGAGTAGATATAACGGCCCTGGTTATCGGGCTTACGAATGATATCCTTACCTGGTGCAAGGGCTTTAATCGTTTGGGATATCTCATCGGGCAATTTCCCGGAATACTTACCAATCTGAATTATATATATTGTTGATGTTAATGAAGTTGAATCCTGACTAATCGTAATTGGGTAGTTAACTTTAACCTGTTTATCTTCCATGGTTTGTGCACGGGTTACTGGTATTGGTTTCCCATCCAACCAGGAAACGATGAATGCATCCTTAAACCCTTTTGATTTGACTATTGACAGGGATTTATCAGCATCAGCAAAGGTTTTAAACTTCCCAACATAATACTTAATCACTTTGCCGCCAGCTCTCTCGCCTGAAACAGGTATCATCCCTTTAAAATATGAAAAATCAACCGGATTACTAAATGCTGCAAGCTGAATCTTATAGTAAACACCCGATGGGTAAGGTTCATCCAGAGGGATTGGGTTTTGTGCACTGTACGGCGATACTTCGAGAACCTGGAACGGGAGTGGTTCGTCAGGCTTAAAAATGATTGGTTGCACCAATTCGTCAGCTTGTGTTCTGGTTATTCTGACGCCCTCCTTTTTATCAACAAAAATCTCTTTTTTAACCTCCTTTTGACTTTTCTCCACAACCTGAGGTAAAGGGCTGCCAAAAGCCAATCTTTCAAGTTTTATCACCTTACTTGTAGCCTGCTGCTCAAAAAGGGTCATTCCCCAAATCCTGGAGAAAGCAATCTCTAACCGAAGTATTCCTATTTCATTTAAGAGAGAAGCCTCAAATAGCCCTTCAACTCTTCCTTCATCAGTGAGGTTGTTCAGAATTGTATTTGATGCCCTAAAATGAGTATTGGCCCTACCCATTTCGGCTTTGGCATCATCAATATTGTTGTTCCCGCTTTTAATCAGGGCAACAAGAATACAATCGGAATAAATTTTATATTTACTATCGTACAGCTGTTTGACCAGGTTGGAGTAAACATTCATCTTGCCAAACATTTCATTCTGAATTTTTAAACAGGAATCTGTTTTTGAGCCACTTGTGTTCTTAATGCATGCAGTCAAGTTGTTCTTTAAATTCTGAATTTCATCTCGGATCTTATCAATCTGAGGTTGAGTTTTTTCTATTTGAGATAGCTTATTAATCTCATCACTTCTAAATACGGTTGATGCAAATTGAGCCTGATATAAATATTCGGGTTTATCGGTTGCGAAAGTTGAAACCTCAGGCCCCTCCTGTTTCCTTTTACCTGTAAGGTACTCCTGCTCAATCTGGCTTGCCCGTGCAAACATATTGTCTGCCAGGTTTTGGGCCATTAACAGGGCATCCTCAACTTTTACCACTTCGGCTTCCAGTTTTTTTCGTGCTTCGGCGGTAGTTATATTGTCAAATCCTGATCGTAACTTTTCCAACTTAGTTCTTAGGGAATCTGCCTTTGATTGTTCACTAAACCCTTTGGCAATAGTTCTCATGTATTCAGGATCATTCTCAATGGTGCTAAATGAAGGGTTTTTGGTTATAGCAGCCAGCTTGTTTTTGGTATTGTCTATCTCCCCGGTTGACGACTTTTTACTTTCAACAACCTGAATGCTTTGCTGTTCTATTTGTTTACCCGGGTTTAACTTAACAATTTTCAATACTTCATCAACAGATGAATATGATCGGCGGATCGGATTCTTTTCCATTTTCACCAAAACAATATCCAAACTATCGGCAGCAGTATTGCGATTAGTGGCAAAACAAGCCAGGCTATCATTTATCCTGGGGATATACAAAATATCATCAAATGTTGAGTTGAAAGGAAAACCGATATTTTCAGGGTTGCTCCATTTTTTGGATTGAGCGTCGTAAGAACTCCTGTAAATATCATAGCCACCCATACTATAATGGCCTTTTGAAGCAAAATAGAGATACCCATCAGTGCTCATAAAAGGGTAATCCTCATCAAATAAAGAGTTTATGGCATCGCCAAGGTTCTCGGGTTTTGACCAATAACCATCTTCCAGATACTTTATTCTGAATATATCTTTCCCGTACTGACTGGTGTTCCCATACCCCGAAAAATAAATATAATCGCCAGGGGCAAGGTTATTCGGGTAGAAAATTACTGATTTCTCACCCATTTTCTTATCAGCGCTTGTTTTCAGATCGCCGGGTTTTGGCAAAAGACGTCCGTTTATATTCTGTAACAAAAAGTACTTGTAAAATTCGTTCCGGGCAACCATTTTCTTGTCAATCACCGGTGGGCTATAAACGTATTTCAAAAGAAAGCTTCCGTTCTCACAAACGTTAACCAGCTGCTCAACTTCCTGGGTTTTTATTTTATCTGATCCACCATTGATGGTGAATCGACGGTAATAATCAATGGCATCAATGAAACGATATGAAAGGCGGTACCCCTCGGCTATATAAAAATACACCAGGTTCGGCACATCCCCTAAGGATGCTTTTTTGAGTAAACTGATGGCCTTTTCAATATTCCTGGTAGAATAAAGGTAGCAAACCCCCAGGGCATAATTGTAGTATGAATCTTTTGGGTATTTTATCAGCAGCTCTTCAAATTTAGGCAGCGCCGATGAATAGTTCTGTATGGCAAGCAAAGAATCGGCCACCTTGCGTTGAGGGGAAATACCTGGTTGCTGAGCATCAGCATTAATATAAATCAACAGACCTATAATTAGAATTATCAAAATCTTACTTCTCATGTTAAATCATCAGGAGTTAAAACTCCCGTAAAATTAAAATTTTATTTGGGGTTATTGTCATGTGTCCTTTTATTACAAATTAAATTCAAAAAGTAGGGTGTTTATAAGTATGGTTGTATAATATGCAAAACAACAAATAAAAATGATTAAAAAACATAAAGCCATGAAAGCGATTGCAAGAAATATCAATAATGAAAGTTCTAAATCCAAAGAAAACACCTTGATAGCAATTACTATCCTGATGCTAGCCCTATTAACGGTTTTTGCCTTATAAATCAACTCTAATTTTTAACATATAATACATTGTTATGATTATCAAAAGTAATGTTGCTGTAAGCGAAAATGGGTTTGTGTTCGACCCATCTACCGGAGATTCTTTTACGTTGAATAACACAGGAAAAGAGATTCTTTTTCTGATCAGGGAGGGAAAAGGGACTGATCAAATCACCTCCCTATTAATTGATAAATATGATACCGATAAAGAGACAGCAGAAAGATACCTCGTTGATTTTATCAACGATTTGCGAATTAATAACCTGTTAGAAGATTAAGCAAATGAGCGGAAGAAAAGTTACTGTAGCTGTTACTGGGTTAAATAACATTGACAGCCCGGGCCCCGGAATCCCGGTAATAAGAGGTATTAAAGAATCGAACTTTTTTGATGCCAGAATCATCGGGTTAGCCTACGAACACCTGGAGCCAGGTATCTATATGAAGGATCTGGTTGATAAAACCTATATGATTCCATACCCAACCGAGGGTAAAGATGCGCTTCTTGAAAGGTTGCAGTATATACAGGAAAAGGAGAATATTGAGGCAATCATCCCCAACTTCGATGCAGAACTTTTTTCATTCATCAAGCTCGAGGAACAGCTAAAAGCAATTGGTATAAAATCGTTTCTGCCCACACTTGAACAGTTTGAGGAGCGGCATAAATCGAACCTGCCAAAGTACGGGAAAAAATATGGCGTTGATGTACCGGCCGGAACAGAAGTTTTTAGCACCAATGATTTGGATAATGAGCTAAAATCTATGCAGTACCCCGTTATGGTAAAGGGAAAATATTATGATGCTTACGTTGCCTACTCGCAGGAACAGGCAGTTCAATATTTTTCAAAAATTTCAGCCAAATGGGGGCTTCCTGTAATTTTGCAGGAATATGTGAAAGGAACCGAAGTCAATGTTATTGCGCTGGGCGATGGCAACGGGAAAATGGTTAGTGCTGTACCCATGCGCAAGCAATATATAACGGATAAGGGGAAAGCCTGGGGCGGTATCACTTTAAATGAACCCCGGATGCTTGAATTGGCTCAGAAAATAATATCCCA
The DNA here is from genome assembly GCA_964552655.1 of uncultured Rikenellaceae bacterium. Taxonomy (GTDB): domain Bacteria; phylum Bacteroidota; class Bacteroidia; order Bacteroidales; family Tenuifilaceae; genus CAZKHG01. Next base: position 61,122 of record CAZKHG010000008.1, on the reverse strand, counting down.
AACCAGGTGGCGTGGTGGAATGGAACTTGAACTAATTAAAAATCAGGAAGGTAAATTCTACCTGCTGGAAATTAACCCCAGGATCCCCGCATGGGTTTACCTTGCTGTGGGTGCAGGTCAAAACCTGCCCGAAGCACTTCTCAAATTAATTCTTGGAATACCTGTTGAGCCATATTCCTCATATCAGGTTGGGAAAATGTTCGTCCGTTACTCATACGACATGATTGTTGACCTGGAATGCTTTTCCAAGCTTACAACCCAGGGAGAATTGTAAAAAACGAATTTTAATTCTTTAAGAAAATATTGGTTATGGAAAAAGAGATTTTTGAACGCCCGGTGATCAACAAGCTTAATCCCGGAATGCCATCAAAGCATGGGATGAATGCCAGACTGGCACCCATATCAACCATTGATGGTGTAAAAATTGAGGATTTAGTGAGCAAATTTGGGTCGCCCCTTTATTTCTACTCAGAAAAAACTATCAGGAAAAATGTTAATGACCTTAAAAAAGCATTCAGCATCAGATACCCAAAAGTTAAACTGGCGTGGAGCTATAAAACGAACTACCTCGATTCCATCTGTAGGATTTTTCACCAGGAAGGTTCCTGGGCTGAGGTTGTATCGGGATTTGAGTACGATAAGGCTTTAACAAACGGGGTGAAGGGCGAGAATATCCTGTTCAACGGCCCCGGCAAGAGCGATATTGAACTCGAAAAAGCAATCCGGAATAATTCATACATCCATATTGATCATTTCGATGAGCTGTTCTCAATCATCAACATCTGCCAGAAAAATGGTATCGAGGCAAAAGTGGCAATCAGAGTAAACATGGATGTCGGCATTTACCCTAAATGGGACAGGTTTGGCTTTAACTACGAAAACGGTGAAGCATGGGATGCCCTTAACCGGATCATGCTTAACAGTAAGTTGAAACTGGTAGGGTTGCACACTCATATTGGCACCTACATTATGACAACCGAAGCTTATAGAATTGCAACCTCAAAACTGGCTGACCTGGCTTATCGGCTCGATCAAAAATTCGGCCATTCACTAAGCTACATTGATGTTGGAGGTGGTTTTGCCTCAAAGAATACACTGCGCGGAGCTTACCTTTCCGGTGAGGACACCACTCCTTCGTTTGATGAGTATGCAGAAGCAATTACATCCGCTTTAATAAACTCACAGATCAAACCGGATAAACTCCCGTTGCTAATCCTGGAAACAGGACGAGCATTGATTGATGATGCCGGGAACATTGCCGGTTCTGTTATTGCAAATAAAAGATTGTCGGATGGCAGGAGAGCGCTTATTACTGATGTTGGGGTTAACCTGCTTTTTACATCTTTTTGGTACGATCATAAGATTTTTCCTATAAAAAACTACACAGGAATACTTGAGGATACGGTTATTTACGGGCCTTTATGTATGAATATTGATGTTATCAGGCCATCGGCAATGCTACCGCTTTTTAAGCGTGGCGATAAATTCCTAATCACCCGTACTGGTGCCTATAATAATACGCAATGGTTACAATTCATTAATATGCGACCAAATGTTGTTCTTATTAATTCTGCAGGGGAGGTGGATTTAATCCGGAGGCAAGAGACTATAGAAAATATCACTGAAAATGAGGTTATACCTGATCATTTAAAATAATATCATCAATGTTTACCAGAAGCGATATTAAACTTTTTACCAATGGGCTCCTCAGGAGCTACTCCCAAATTTTCTTTTCAGAAAGTTACTGGTTTGGAATACCATTGCTGCTGGTTTCTTTCCTGGATTTTAAAGCAGGCGTGTGTGGAGTTCTGGCTGTATTTACAGCCAATTTAACAGCTGTTTACCTTAATTTTGACAACACCCGGGTAAGCAAAGGCTTATATGGATTTAATAGTGTGCTTGTGGGTTTGGGGTTAGGCTATCATTATGAGTTAAGCCTTCAGATTGCCATCATTGCAGTGATTGCGGGCTTCCTGGCGTTGCTGTTTACGATCGCATTACAGGGAATTATTGGGAAATACTACCTTCCCTACTTGTCGATGCCTTTTCTGCTTAGTATTTGGCTTATTCTGCCTGCCAGCAAAATGATTTCAGGGATATTTGACAACGAAAGCGGCGTGTTTATCATGAACCGCCTTTTCGAAATTGGAGGGTTGCCCCTGGTATCAATTCATAACTGGTGGATTGAACATATCACCTCCAACCTGATAAATGGGTATTTCATGTCATTGGGAGCCATTTTCTTCCAGTTCAATATATTAGCGGGAATAGTTGTAGCTATTGCATTAATTTCATTCTCGCGGATAACATTTTTACTCTCAGTATTTGGCTACGCAATTGCATTTATTGCATATTCGCTTCTAGGGATTGAACTCAACAAGTTGGGATATGGCTATATTGGCTTCAATTTTATTTTAACTGCAATTGCCATCGGCGGATATTTTTATATTCCTGATAAACACTCGTTTATTTGGGCTGGACTGATAATGCCAGTAATTGCTGTAGTTGCAGCCGGATTTTTTCTGCTAAATGAAACTTTGGGGCTGCCTGTTTACTCATTGCCATTTAACGTTATCGTACTGCTTTTTCTATATACCCTCAGGTTCAGAACTAAAGCACAGAAACCGGTTGAGGTGCAGATTCAGGAGGGGTCTCCTGAGAAAAACCTTTATTCGTTTCAAAGTTTTTCAAAAAGATTTCCAAACACTTTATATGTCCCTATTTATTTACCATTTTGGGGTGAGTGGACAGTAAGCCAGGGCCATCATGGTGAATATACCCATAAGGACAGCTGGGCTGAAGCATGGGACTTTGTAATTAATAATGATGGGGTACAATTCTGTAACCTGGGGAATCAGCTAGCTGATTATTATTGCTATGGGAAAACCATTATTGCCCCGGCCGATGGAACCGTTGTTGAGGTAGAAGATGGCATTGACGATAATCAACCAGGAGAAGTTAATATTAACAAGAACTGGGGCAACACGATTGTTATCAAACATGCTGATTTTCTGTACAGTAAACTTTCCCACCTACAGAAAAATTCTATTGTTGTAAAAAAAGGAGAAGCTGTTAAAAAAGGGCAGATAATTGGTAAAGTTGGTAACTCCGGCAGATCGCCATTCCCTCACCTGCATTTTCAGCTGCAATCCACCCAAAACATCAGCTCAGGTACACTAAAGTACCCAATTACAGCTTATATCTTAAATGGCGTTTCAATTGAGACATACAGCTACCCGAAAGAGAATGATCGTGTATCATCGCTTGAGGCGGTTCCATTGCTCAATAAGGAATTTAAACTTATTCCAGGGAAAAGGTTTAGCTGGTCGATAAATGACCCTACTGGTAAAAGAAATGAGGAATGGGAGGTGCTTTCAAACAGCTTTAACAAACAGTATATTCATTGCAAATCAACCAACTCATTTGCCTATTTTTACAATGATGGGGTATTCTTTTACTTCTACCATTTCGAGGGTTCACGGAAATCTCTTCTGTACTCTTTTTACCTTGCAGCATTCAGGATTCACCTTGTGAACCTCAAGGATTATAAGCTAAAGGATCATCTGCCAATAAATAAAACCTTTAATGGTATCCGTCTCTTTCTTCAGGATTTTATATCACCTTTCTTTATATACCTCACATCTGAAAGTGAGGTAGAGTTAACCCTGAACGGATCGGAATTCGATGTGAATAATGCTGTATACAAATCCAAAATATCAGGGTACAGCTTTAAAAAATTATTATGGGTCAGAAATTTCAACATTACAATCACTAATGATGGATTCATTGGCCTGGAGGATACTAATTTAGAAACTAGTGCAATATGCGATACAAAGGTCTAACTATTATTTTGGCAATGATTGCCATTAATGTATTTGCCCAGGAAGACTATCCAACTCTGGACAGGCTTAACTACGAAGCATTCCTCAAAGGAGATGTTAAAGCATTCAAATCAACAAGTAAAAAACTCCTTTCCAACAAAATTGATTACTACTACCTTAGGATGAGAATGGGTATAATTGACTTTAACAGTGGGAAATATTCTGGTGCAGTCAGTAATTTCTCAAAAGCATTAAATTTCTACGATTTAGATACCATCTCCCGGGAGTACATTTTTTACAGCTATATTTATTCAGGGAGGGTAAACGATGCATATTCATACCTGTCAGGGATTCCAAACAACAAACTTAACAAGCAGCTAAGGTCCGTTATCAAACCAACTTTCAAATACCTGTTTTCTAGCTTTACTTATAGTACTCACAATGATGCAATTTTGAATACAAACATCCCTGCAGGGTATTATTATGAGGCTCTCTCGAGCTCCCAAAGTTTGGATTTGGGGTTCAATACGTACATAGGTGAAAAGTGGCTTGGAACATTTGCCTATAAAAATTTCAGGAAAGATGGATTGATGTACTCCGATGCCTACCCAACAGGCATTGAGCCTGACTTCACTCAGAATCAAATTTATGGCTCATTCACAAGGCTGTTTTATCCCGGCTGGGAGCTAAGCTTCTTTGGCCATGGTGCATTTTATTCCGGTGCTGTTACTGAAGTTCAAACCAGGGGAAATCGCTTTTCGAAAGAGTTAAGAACAGAATTTGCCGAGGGAATTAGTCTGAGTAAGAGATCGTGGTACGTACGCGGTGAACTGGGTGTTTCAGCAAGTAATTTTTCATTATCGAATCAGGTTAGAGGGGAAGCCACATTTACAGTTTACCCTACGGGTAATTTAAACCTGTACATAACATCTAGCGGAATGTTACAGAATGACAATAAGTGGGGAAAGACCTACCAGCTGAACCAGGATATCGGTTTTAAAGTAACAAACTTCTTGTGGGTTGAATCCGGAGTGTCTAAAGGCAATTCCTTTTTAAATTCCAGAAACAGGGCATTCTTCGTAAATAACTCATATACTGTTGGCAATAAATCGGCTTACATAAACCTAATTTTCCTTTTGGGCAAATATGCGAATATTTCTTTAACAACATTTTACAACAACACTTACTCATATTCATGGAACTTTGAAAACTTTACCAGAACAAATTTACAACCAGCTGATTCTTATGGTGCAATTTTAAGTTTAACAATAAAACACAAATAACATGAAACGAATTATTTTAACCTTTCTGGCTCTTCTATTGACAACCCTTGCTTACAATCAGGATTTCTCTAAACTGCTTTCAGCCTTTTCGGACAGCTATGAAAAGGAGAAATCGGGGAAATACGGAGAGGCCGCCACTGCTTTAAAATCGATATATGATGAAAAATCCTATGAGCTGAATCTCCGGTTGGGTTGGTTAACTTACAACCAGGGGCAATTTTCAGAATCGATGGCGTATTACAATAAAGCCATAGCATTGATGCCTATGGCAATTGAGCCTAGGCTTGGGGTTGTTCTACCGGCATCGGCCATGGGAAACTGGGATTTTGTGATTGGCCAGTACAACAAAATATTAACAATTGACCCAAATAACACATTGGTACTTTACAGAATGGGACTGATCAGCTACAACCGGAAGGATTACAAGCAGGCATACACATACTTCGATAAAGTTGTAAATTTTTACCCGTTTGATTACGACAGCCTGCTAATGCTTGCATGGACTAACTACCAGCTGGGAAAGAACAGAGAGGCAAAAGTGCTATTTCAAAAAGCCATACTTTACAATCCGGGTGAAACATCGGCAAAAGAGGGTTTAGGGCTAATAAAATAGCCCTACTCTATTTTTTGGAAGAACCTTTAAGCTGATGGATCAGATAGTTCTTAAAATCATAATCGGTTTGGTACAACTTAAGAACTTTATAGTGCGGCAGAACTTGCTTAAATTTATCATTAAACTCAATTAAAAGGTCAGTTTCCTGCTTTTGGAAATTGATATAGAGATCGGCATATCGTGTTATTTCTTCTTCAGTCATTTTGTCGAGGTTTTCCTCGCAATACTTCATAGCAGCCCTTTTTTCCTTGATAATCAGGTTCTTCCTGTCCCAATACTCATTATAAACGGGCCAAAAACGTTCAGCTTCCTCAGAGGTTAGGCTTAATTTTTGGGTAAAAAAAGCTATCTTCTGGGCTTTCAGCTCATCTTCCGTAAAGGAAGATTTCTTTTTACACGAAGGAAGAACAGAAAGAAAAACAAGAGCAATTGTTATATATTTTAATAATCTGGTCATGGTTTTATATCTTTGGAATGTTCAATTAGTGTAACGTTATCAAGGTTTTCTCTTAGCAGGTAATGAATAATCTCATCATCATAAGGTTTAACCAATGAATCTTTTTTGGGTTTAGAACCATTGAGAATTGCATCGTACAGTTCCACTTCATCAAATTCAGTTATTTGCTTTTCAACTATTTTAATATAATCGGGCTCAGCATTAAGGTTAAGCTGGTTTATTGTAGTTCCGTAATAATAGCCAGTATAGCCCAGGAGCACAAGAAGTAAAAACCCACCGGCTAAAGCCAATTGTGATTTTAATGCAAGGAGCCAGTTTGGTTTTTCATTTAACACATCTTTCTCCTGACAATAATTCTGAACCCTGGTAGGTAAGGACTCAAAATATCCCTGGGGTACAGTAAACGGGTTTTGCCTTCCTGCTTCAAAAAATTCGGGATCCATGTTTTCTAACTCACTCATATTTTAATCTTCTGGTTTTAAGACGTAAAATCCTTAAAAGGGTTTAATTCTCATCAAAAAATTTCTCAATTTTTTTTACGGCATGATGAAAGGACGCTTTAAGAGCCCCAACCGAAGTTCCAAGCACCTCCGATATCTCCTCATATTTCATCTCCTCAAAATACTTCATATTAAATACAATGCGCTGTTTATCAGGCAACTTAAGTATTGCTTCCTGTAATTTCTTCTGTATCTCATTCCCATTAAAATACGCATCGCTTTCCAACGATCGGGAAAGCTGCTGCTCAACATCAACAATAGGCAGAAAAAATTTTGTTCTTTTTTTCTTAATAAATGTTAATGCCTCGTTTGTAGCAATCCTGTAAAGCCAGGTGTAGAGCTGGGAGTCCTCCCGAAATGTTTCAAGGCCACACCAGACTTTAAGGAAAGTATTCTGAATTACATCATCAGAATCGTCGTGATCAATGATAATACGCCGGATGTGCCAGTATAACCTCTCCTGATATTTTCGGACGATAAGGTTAAAAGCATAATTTCTGGTACCGGCATCCCGGTACATTTCTAGCAATTCCTTATCGCTGTATGTATTCATTATTTGGGATGGAAGAACTTACTTACGGGCTAAAACTTTCCTGGTTGCTTCCACGATATTTGGGGTATCCAAGCCATATTTTTTCATCAACTCTTCGGGTTTGCCGCTTTCACCAAATGAATCATCAACGGCAATAAATTCCTGGGGTTTTGGCAGTTCACGGGTAAGAAGTTGTGCAATGCTATCACCTAGCCCCCCGTTGATCATGTGTTCTTCTGCTGTAACCACGCTTCCGGTCTTTGTAACCGATTTAAGTATAGCTTCTTTATCGAGTGGCTTTATGGTATGTATATTGATAACTTCTGCAGAAATTCCCATGCCCTCCAATATTTCAGCAGCCTCTAGTGCAGGCCAAACCAAATGGCCTGTGGCAAAAATCGAAACATCGTTACCTTCAATTAAGGTAAGGGCTTTCCCAATTTCAAAAATTTGATCGGCTGGGGTAAAATTTGGAACAACCGGTCTGCCAAATCTCAGGTAAACCGGACCATACCAATTTGCAATGGCAAGAGTAGCCGCTTTGGTTTGATTATAATCAGCCGTGTTGATTACGGTCATATTCGGGAGCATCTTCATTAACCCGATATCTTCCATTATCTGGTGTGTTGCTCCATCCTCACCCAGGGTGATGCCTGCATGAGAGGCACAAATCTTTACATTTTTATTTGAGTAGGCAATGCTCTGCCTGATCTGGTCATAAACTCTCCCGGTGGCAAAATTGGCGAATGTTCCTGCAAAAGGGATTTTCCCTCCGATTGTCAACCCTGCTGCCAACCCAATCATGTTGGCTTCTGCAATACCGGTTTGAAAAAAGCGGGATGGAAAATCCTTAACAAAATCATCCATTTTCAACGATCCGATCAGATCGGCACAAAGTGCAACTACATCCGGATTTATTTTACCCAGCTCGTATAAGCCTGCTCCAAAACCCGAGCGGGTATCTTTGTTGCCTGTTGATGTAAATTTTTTCATTAATCGAATTTTATTGTACAAATCAGGTGTTCCTTTTCTGACGCTCAATTGCTTCTAAACGAATAAGTCCGAGGATAATCAGCTCAGCGCTGGCTGTGTTTGTGGCCAGTGGAATATTTTTCACATTGCACATTTCAAGCAATTTTCTGATATCCTCATGGTGTTGCTGCACCACTTTATGGTCGCGTAGGAAGATAACGATATCCACCTCGCCTTTATCGATCATATCGGTGATCTGGTTATACCCACCATACTGGCCAGGGCTGAGATGGCGGCATTTTATACCCTGAGATTCAACAAATTCGGCAGTTCTTCCGGTTGCTAAAAGGTTCACTCCCGGCAACCAATCTGAATGATCTTTCAGAAACTTTACCAGTTCAGGTTTTTTAGCATCATGGGCAATAACCGCAATATTTTTCATTTCTATATAGATTTTAAAAAACGTAAAAACCTAATTAAAAATCCCCTAAAGTTTCGGGTAGTTGTGCCATTGCACGCGCAAATTCATCATCATTCGGAGCTTTACCGTGCCACTTATGGGTTCCCATCATGAAATCAACACCCATCCCCATTTCAGTTTTCATCAGAATAATCACAGGTTTTCCTTTTCCTGTCAACGACTTTGCTTCCGAAATTCCTCTTAAAATATCAGGGATATCGTTCCCATTCATTTCAACTACCAGCCAGTCGAATGCCAGCCACTTATTCTTGAGGTTTCCGAGGGTAACAATACTGTCAACAGGTCCATCAATTTGCTTCCCATTGTAATCAATAGTTGCAATTAGATTGTCGATTTTTTTTGCAGATGCAAATAGGGCAGCCTCCCAGATTTGTCCTTCCTGAAGTTCGCCATCGCCATGAAGGCTAAAGACCAGGTGATCATCGTTATTCAACTTTTTGGCAAGTGCAGCACCGCAGGCCACAGACAATCCCTGCCCAAGTGAACCAGAAGCGATTCTTACACCGGGCAGGTGTTCAGCAGTGGTTGGATGACCCTGCAAACGGCTGTTTAACATCCTGAATGTATTCAGCTCAGCTATATCAAAATATCCCTTACGGGCTAACACGCTGTACCATACGGCAGACAAATGCCCGTTGGAAAGGAAAAAGAGATCCTCTCCTATTCCATCCATACTAAAATTTACAGGATTAACACGGAGCGTGTCAAAATATAATGTGGTAAAAAAATCGGCACAACCTAATGCACCACCAGGATGACCACTTGCAGGCTTATGGACCATACGGATTACATCTCGTCTAACCTGACCAGCCATGGATTTTAAGAATTGAATATCAGCCATCTTAAAAATGATTTCAAAAAAATCAATAAAAAACCAAGATGCAAATGTAATATTTTTTGTGGCTGAAATTTACTTACCGAAAAGTTAAGAATAAGAATTAAGGGTTGGGTTCTATCAAACCGTTTTTAAAATGCTTACAGGAAATTTGAAAACACTTTTAATTTGCTTACACCACTCGTACATATCGATATCGTCCTCTTCGTAATAACATCTAATGCTAAGTTTAATACTACTATCGCATGTACGTTCTGTGAACCTGATGAAGTCGTAAAGGCATTTCTCTGAACAGCCATTGACGTATAAGAGCCGGAAGGTTAGCAGAATGGCTTCCGGTTTGCATTGAGCAACATAATTCTCAACCCATAACATGAGGGTGGACAGGTAATCCTTGGGGTTGCTTAAAATACAGTACCCGTTAATGCTAATTTCACCAGTTTGCTTTTTGCATATCACTTCCGGGGCTTCCTTTGTCCCTTGAATGAACAGATCCTTCACCAGCGAATCCTCCACAACATTCATCGAATTAATCTTATCATCAGGCATAATAAAGCAAATTGATTTGGCGGGTAAATGTAACAAACCATTAAAAACAAAGATATTCAAACTCCTTTTTTTTGACTAACGGATTATCCCCTTGGCTATCTATAAGTTATAATCAGGAAAACCGGAAAACCTGAATATCTTGTCAAAGTATAGAATCGCAATGTTTAAACATACTTATCAACAACTCTGTTTACCAATAAATCCCTTGTTGAAAAATGAGTGCTATTCAATGCAATTTTTAACAGGGAAAATTCACCAAACTTTTTAACTTTACACTTTACAATTATGGAAACAAAAAAATTATCATTGGGCGATAAGGCACCTGATTTTAAATCAGTTGATCAGAATGGTAACCCTATCAGCTTGCCAGACTTTAAAGGAAAAAAGTTGATTTTGTATTTTTATCCTAAGGATAACACTCCCGGGTGCACTGCAGAAGCATGTAATCTAAGGGATGGTTATGAAAAACTCGCCAAGCTGGGTTTTGAGGTAGTTGGGGTAAGCCCGGACAACCAAAAATCACACCAAAATTTTATTGCAAAATTTGGCCTGCCCTTTAAGCTGATATCAGATATTGATCATAGCGTGGCAATGGAATACGGTGCCTGGGGTGAAAAAAAGATGTATGGCAAGACCTATGAGGGAATCCTGAGAACCACATTCCTGATTAATGGCAACGGGGTAATTGAAAATATTTTCACAAAAGTAGATACCGCAGACCATGTAAATCAAATATTAAACGCGTTGGAAAAACCTTAAAAAAAATATAATGGAAAAGAATGAAAACAAAGAGCATAAGGAAATAAGCAAGGAGAAATTAAAGGCCTTGCAATCAACTATTGATAAGATAGAAAAGGATTTTGGCAAAGGAACAATCATGAAAATGGGCGATAAGGCCATTTCCGATGTTCCCAGCATTTCATCCGGCTCAATAGCTCTTGATATCGCCCTGGGAATTGGTGGTTACCCAAGAGGACGAGTGGTAGAAATTTATGGCCCTGAATCATCGGGGAAAACCACCCTGGCAATCCATGCAATTGCCGAGGCTCAAAAGCTTGGCGGGATTGCTGCCATAATAGATGCTGAGCATGCATTTGACCGCACCTATGCGGAGAAATTAGGTGTTGATGTTGAAACCTTACTGATTTCACAACCCGATAACGGGGAACAGGCCCTGGAAGTTGCAGATAACCTGATTCGTTCAGGTGCAATTGACATCATCGTTATTGACTCCGTTGCCGCACTCACCCCTAAAGCCGAAATTGAAGGAGAAATGGGGGACAGCAAAATGGGCCTGCAGGCCCGGTTAATGTCGCAGGCGCTGAGAAAACTTACAGCAACCATAAGTAAAACCAATACATGCTGCGTTTTTATAAACCAACTCCGCGACAAAATCGGCGTAATGTTTGGTAACCCGGAAACCACAACAGGTGGTAACGCTTTAAAATTCTATTCATCAGTGCGTGTTGATATCAGGAAGCTGAACCAGATTAAAGAAGGCGAAGAATCTACCGGGAACAGGGTAAGAGTAAAGATTGTAAAAAACAAGCTGGCTCCGCCATTCCGCAAAGCAGAATTTGATATCGTATTTGGCGAGGGGATTTCCAAAATCGGCGAGGTTATTGACCTGGGCGTAGAACAGAATATCATCAAAAAAAGCGGTTCCTGGTTCAGCTATGGTGAAACCCGCTTGGGACAAGGCAGGGATGCAGTAAAACAGCTCCTTACCGATAACCCTGAACTGGCTGAAGAGCTGGAAGGAAAAATCAGAGAGGCGTTGAAAACCACCTGATAATCTATAAACTTAATAGATTTTTCAACAAATCTTTCAAGGTATTGATTTCAAGAGCATTAGAAAAGATCGCAAAAGTTAACAATAATTAGTTTAACATTTTGCGATCTTTTCGTTTTATCCTTACTCAGATTCACTGAATCGCTATTGAATTTTTAATATAATTTTCACAATTGTGCATCAACCTTCATGGTATATTTTATCTAAAAACTATTTGATATATATCAATACATGATGTTAAGTAGTTTTTTAAATGTAAATTGCTTTGAAATAACTACTGTTATATGAATAAAAAACTTTTTAAATACCTTGTATTCTCGGGATTTGCCCTGCTTCTAATCTCTATTCTAACAATTAGCTCATGCAGGCACGATCCAATGGGAATTGAGCAACTTGACACCGTGTGTTTTAATACGCAGGTTTTACCAATTCTTCAGACATCCTGTGGTATTTCAGGTTGCCATGACAACTACGGTGAAGCCGGTTTCACCACCCAGAGCTATGATGATATAATGAAAATAGTTAAATCCGGAAGCGCAAAACGAAGCAAACTTTACGAGGTAATCACTACAACCGGAGGAGAAGGGATGATGCCCCCCGACCGACCTTTAACCAGAGAACAACGAACGATAATCCTCGTGTGGATTGAGCAGGGAGCAAAAAATAAAGTCTGCGTGCCTGATAATGGCGGCGGCGGAGGTGGCGGAGGCGATCCATTAAACTATGATACCATTTGCTTTAACCAGAATATCCAGCCGTTGCTGCTCTCCAGCTGCGGGAAAACCGGTTGCCACGATGCAATATCCCATAAAGAGGGCTATATATTAACAAGCTACACCACTCTTAGACAAAATGCTGATGCCATTATTCCGTTTTACCCGAATTCCAGTAAAATATACAAGGTAATTACAGCCACCGATCCGGGGGACAGAATGCCTCCACCTCCTGATCCGGCATTAACTACTGACCAGAAAGAGCTGATCCGTAAATGGATTTCTCAGGGTGCTCTGAACAGTGACTGCCCATGGACAGCCTGCGATACATCGGGAACAATCAGCTTTACCCAAAAGGTTTGGCCTATCGTTCAAAATAACTGTCTGGGTTGTCATAATGCGACTAATGCCTCAGGAGGAGTGAATTTAAGCTCTTATACACAGGTTAAATACTACGCGGAAACTTTACGAACGGGAACACCCATTCTGATCGGTGCGCTTCGCCATAAGCCGGGTTTTATTGCAATGCCTCCCTCAGGGATACTCAACAACTGCCAGCTGCGAACATTTGAACTTTGGATCCAGCAGGGAATGTTGGACAACTAATCTCGATCATTCACTATAAAAATTCATCTATGAAATTGATAATAAGCGGTTTGTTTGTTTTTGTGATGATGTATTTCACAAGCTGCTACTATGATAGCCAGGAGTACCTCTACCCACAGATATCATCTGGCTGCGATACTGCAAATGTAACTTTTACCCTCTCGGTAAAACCGATACTGGCAAATTCATGCTTATCCTGTCATAGCAACAGCACAGCAGCATCCTATGGGGGCAATATCAAACTTGAGAACTACGCGGATGTTAAAACCCGGGCTGATGACGGGAAACTGATTGGATCAATCACACATTCAACAGGTTTCTCTGCAATGCCTAAGAATTCATCTCAACTCAGTGATTGCAACATCGCAATTATTCAGAAATGGGTTACGGGTGGAGCTTTAAACAATTAAAGATCAATTACGAAAAACTATGAAATCCCAAATACTTATCGTTTTACTTTTAACCGCTTCATCAACCCTGTACTCCCAGGATATTGACCAGCTTCTGGATGAGGCAAGCGGCAACCAGACTGAATTTGCCACCGCTACGTTTAAATCAACCCGGATATTGAATGGCCATTCCATAGAAAGAATGCCGGCCAAACAGCTGGATTTCAGAATTTCCCATCGATTCGGACAGGTGAACACAGGTGCATACAACCTCTGGGGGTTGGATCAGGCCAACATCCACTTTAGCCTGGAGTATGGGATTACCGATTGGGTGATGGTTGGTATAGGCCGTGGGACCTACGAAAAAACTTATGATGGATTTACCAAGTTTTCCATTCTGCGTCAATCCAAAGGTGAGCGCACCATGCCCATATCATTATCCTACTTAACCAGCTTTGCCATCAATTCGCTTAAATGGGATCAACCAAATACACTCTACTTTTGGGACAGGGTTAGCTTTGTACATCAGCTGCTTATCGCCAGAAAGTTTAACGAGCGTTTTTCGCTCGAAATCAACCCAACCTTTGTGCATCGCAACATGGTTGCAACAGAAATGGATCCCAATGATATTTTTTCTGCAGGATTGGGAGCAAGGTTTAAGCTGACCAAACGCATTTCCTTAAATGCCGAGTACTACTACGTGTTACCGCCAGCTAAAGATTACCGGAGTTCAAAAACCTATAACCCGCTTTCAGTTGGGGTTGATATCGAAACAGGCGGGCATGTTTTCCAGATTATTGTTACCAATTCGCTGGCGATGATTGAAAAGGGTTTTATCACTGAAACCACCGGCAGTTGGACCGATGCCGGGATTCATATTGGGTTTAACATATCCAGGGTATTTTCTTTCAAACAAACTAAATAGCGGTTTAATTGTTCTAGTTAATAACACAAAAGTTCTACAACTATGAAAACGAAAATTTTAGCCCTGGCTTTTATTGCCATTACCCAATTGGGATTCGCTCAGAAACTAATCTCTAAAACAGGTCACGTATGGTTCTACTCCCACACTGCCGTTGAAGACATCGAAGCGCATAACAAAGCCTCTGTAAGCATTCTTGATCCCGCAACAGGTGATATTCAAATAAGCATCCTCATTAAATCCTTTGAGTTTAAGGTTGCCTTGATGCAGGAGCATTTTAACGAGAACTATATGGAATCAACCAAGTTCCCAAAGGCTTCGTTTAAGGGGAAAATAACAAACCTGGATAAAATTGACTTCAAAAAGGATGGAACCTACCCTGCTGAAGTCTCCGGGGATCTCACCATTCACGGGGTAACCCAGCCTATTAATACAACCGGATCAATTGAAATATTAAACGGGGTTGTAACGGGTAAAGCCAAATTTACCATTGCACCTAAAAATTTTGGCATTGTAATTCCCGCCCTGGTGGAATCGAAAATTGCCAAGGAGGTTGAGGTAACAGTAGAGTTGCCATACACCAATTAATGCCAGTAATATGAAAAACAGGATTATCAGGTTTGCCATTGCGCTGGTTGTACTCGGAATTTTAATTGCAATAGCCGTTTGGAGATATACCTTTAGGGCATCTGAAACCAGCGTTTCAGGCAAAATTGCTGACATTGAGATTTCAGCAAGCGAGCTTCTTAATAAATTTGAGAATAACGAAGATTCAGCAAACATAGCATTCCTCGATAAAATTATACTTGTTACGGGAACCGTGGATAATATTAAAGAGGACAGCACAGGGGTATCGGTTTACCTTAAAAATTCCGAAAGCATATCAGGCGTAATGTGCAGTTTTGATAGAACTGCAATTAACCCTGCCAAAATAAAATCCGGAGAAACTCTGAAAATTAAAGGGATTTGCACGGGTTATCTCATGGATGTTGTGATGAATAAATGCTCTTTAGAAGAATAAAATACCTAATGTTACTATCATATAATTAAGGGGTACAACCATTTTTGGAGTGTGCCCTTTTATTTTTAATATCTTTGATGATTATTTTATAATCATCAACCTATGGATGGAACAAAGCGAATAAATATAAAACCCGGAGTACACGTTTTAATCATTCTAAAAAAAGATCAACAGACAGGAAGAACAACCGAGGGGTTTGTTAAAGATATTCTTACCAGCACTGCAGTTCATCACAGAGGAATCAAAGTTAGGTTGGAGGATGGCCAAATCGGAAGAGTGAAAGAAATACTTGATTAAATACAATGGAAAAAATTAATAAAAAAGATAGAAGGAGCGGTACAAATAAACCTGAATTACGCCTAGAAGTGGCTGAAAATACTGTGTTAATGAAATTCTTAATCGCTAATGTTCCTGGTAAAAATCGTGATAATTTTAAGACGCTACTCAATGATGGGCATATCTCGGTTGACGGAGAGGTGGTAACGTGGTTCAATAAACCCTTAAATCCCGGACAGCAGGTGACCATAAACTGGAATAAGGTACGAATCAGAAAGGAATACAAAGGCATTAAAATCATATATGAAGATCAGCATATAATAGTTATTGAAAAGGAAGCCGGAATACTCTCCATATCAACAGAGAAAGAAAAAGAACTTACAGCTTATAGCATTCTAAGCAAGCATGTAAAAGAAGAGAGTGCTTCCAACAGAATTTTTGTGGTACACCGGCTTGACAGGGAGACATCGGGGATTATGATATTCGCCAAAAGTGAGGAGATTCAGGCAAAACTTCAGGAAAGATGGAATGATACTATAATCGAACGCACTTATGTTGCTGTTGTTGAGGGGCCAATTGAAGAAAAAAAGGGTACAATTATTTCTTACTTGCATGAAAGTAAGGCTTTAATAGTTTATTCAAGTCAGGATCCCAATAGCGGTCAGAAAGCAGTTACCCATTTTAAAGTGGTTAAAAAGAATGATAAATACTCCCTACTTGAGGTAAACCTTGAAACGGGAAGGAAAAACCAGATCAGAGTTCACATGCAGGCTATCGGGCATAGTGTTATTGGGGATAAAAAGTATGGGGCAAAAACAAATCCAATAAAGCGATTAGGACTACATGCCAAGGTTCTAACCTTTACCCATCCTATTGATAAGAAGACACTTCATTTTGAAACGGAAATACCTAAGGTTTTTCTGAAACTTTTTTAGTTCTATTTATATGTAACAATTGGGAAATCCATTCCTTTTGACCAAGATTGAGGAAATTGTGCTGTTCCTCTGAACTTTTCTGTCAACTCCGGTATAATATCGTTCAGGTAGGATTCCAACTCCTTTATTGTAATCTTTTTATCCAAATCACCTCCGTCAGCCTTTCCTTTTAAACCTTCCAATAATGCATATGTAAAAACTCCATGTCCAAGTTGTGAAAACTCAGAAGCATACTGTTCACTACTTGTAGATGAGATTAAAAAAGCACCTGTTGATTGGGCAAGCTGGGTTATTGCTTTTTCTTCTGCAACTCCTCTCATGGCAAATGTTTCTGTGGCACCACCACTTTGACAAGCATCTAGCAGCACTAGCTGCTTTTGTGCTTTAATCTTTTTGCAAAGCTCACGTAGTTCAGCGGCTGATATCCCTTTTTGTGCCAAAAGTTCATCATTACCATATAGTTGAGTTATATCATGTAGAACTAGGAAGAAATCTTTAGGATTAGTTGCTGATCCCTCACTCATTACCCCATGACCCGCATAATAAATAACAAATACATCTGTTTCTGCAACCTTTGGAATAATATCATTAAGTACATTTAAGATATTGATTTTAGTTGCATCCTTATTTAATATGACTGTTGGGTAGATATTTTTAAAAATACCTAATGCATTTGATTTGACCTGATCAGTAAATGCATTTGCATCAGCAACAGAATAACTCAATTTGTACTTAGGGTTTTTATACTCATTCAGTCCAATGGTAAGCAGAAAAAGGTTTGATTCGGCATTGGCACCCTTATAATCAACAACTATTTGATCGGGGGATGACTGATAACCATTGTTGCTAACAGCTACAGCCTGTATAACATTAGTACCCGGAGCTAGAATAAACTCACCTGATTCGGTTGTTCCACTTGCCTGTTTGAAACCCCTAGTATCCTCATTCACAAGTTTG
Organism: uncultured Rikenellaceae bacterium; assembly: GCA_964552655.1. Lineage (GTDB taxonomy): Bacteria > Bacteroidota > Bacteroidia > Bacteroidales > Tenuifilaceae > CAZKHG01. The sequence continues at coordinate 43,468 of CAZKHG010000008.1, read as the reverse complement.
CCATTAATAAAGTAATTTACTTGTTTTATACCATCACCTTTATCCTTGGTTACGAATGATATTTTTACTCTATTCGACGAGGATTTTAAGATACTATCTGGTTTTACTATTCTTATCTCAGGGGATAATGAAATTACCTTCGATAAATCAGCAAGAGAATTTAACTCTCCTGTGTTTTGCAAAAACTGGTTAAAAAGTTTTGGAGTATAAAATTGGTCTATTTGGGATATAAGTGGTTTGTCCGATATTTTGGGATAATTGTATCTTAAATTTGCTATGGCTTCTTTATCCCCTGTAAAGCGTCCATCTGAAGAAACAAAAGCAATATTTTTCCCAATATGATAAATATATCCTAATAGTTTTTTGTTCTTAATATCAATAACATAATTGAAATTTTCATAGGCTACCGGATATATTACAATGTCATTTACTAATTTACTAATACTATATTTGGTATTATATCTTTTCTGGCTTTCACCAATATAATTTAAAGTTAATCCAGTATATGATTCTTTCTTGTTATCATTTAGATATTCACAAGTCAATCTACTTCCACGAGTTTCAATTTCAAAATTAAATGATCCACCTCCATAAAATAATATATTTTTATCTAAATAATTTAAAGACAGTAATCTAGAATCAGATGGAAAATGCGTCTTATCAAAAACAATTTTTTGATCAATAAAGTTTGGCTCAACTTTAAAAATAGTATAATAGCTCTTGATCCAGCCAACTAAAACATATATATCATTTAATTCGGTGAATGATAACCCAGTAATAAAGTCCTTATATTGGTATGAATACTTAATGTCCCCACTAATATCATAAACTATTAGGTTTGATCTTCCGATTTTCCACTGATTTATGGCAATTAATTTTTCATCACTACTAATAATTAAATTGTATATTTTTTTGCCATTTTCCTTCAATAAGATTTTATTGACCGACAGAAGATTCCTTTTATTTAAAATAATAATCTGGTTTTCTTTATCTACACAGATTAGAAAATTCCTAGAAGCCGTGCTAGGTGCATTAAAAGCAAACTCTCCATATCCAAAGGGATTAATTTGTTTCAATACAATACTCTTGCGCCAATTGATTATCATTGCAACAGCACCTTTTTTTGTATTTCCTGAAACTAGAATACTATCACTGTTATGAAAGAAAGAAGCTGTTCCAACTTCTGTTAGGTCAAGTGGGATATACTTTATCAACTTAAAATTAGTAATATCAATAATTTTTATTCCAGATGAAGTCACTGCTGCCCAATATTTACCATCATCACTTGAACATTGCTCATACTGGTAATCATTTTCACCAACCTTCTCAATTCTATCTAAATACTTAAAATAATCCTGCCCAAAACTATTTATTGATATTACAAAAAGAAGAAAAGTGATGAATTGCTTCATAATTAATTGCTATTGATTTGTTAATCTAACAAAAATAGAAAATACTAATAAATAAACAAACAAAATCACAATGTTTTTGATTGATGATCAACGATTTATGTTTTGTAAAGTGATAAAACTACTCCTCTCTTAACCCGTTAATAATATTTCCTTTTATCGCTGATTTTGCAGGTAGGTAAATTGATACTATTCCACTTAGTAAAACTACAAAGACCAGAATAAACATAAATCCTCCGGGGATCACAAATGATGGGGATATCAATGAAGGAAGAATACCAATAAAAGCTGATATAATTCCAATTATTATCCCAGCCAATAATAAGAATAGATTCTCATAAATAATTATCCAAAAGACTTGCTTTTTCTGATATCCTAATGCCACTAGCAGGGCTATTTCGCTTCTACGTTCCAGCATATTGCGAAGCAATACAACTCCCAGCCCAATAGTGCCAATCATTACACCCAATCCTCCCAATACCATGAAAACGTTGAGGTAGGTATTCGTAATTGAGTTGAATTCGGCTAATCTTTGCGAGGTTGAAGCTATCTCAAAACCATAATCGGTTAACGTGTTGGAAAGTATCTGAGCAAAATTGTCCCCGGCTTCTCCAGGGTCATCTATTAGCATTACCTTTGAACCTCCGGCAGATGGAAAATTCCTGATAAATATGCTATCATCAATCAGGATATTCCCCTGAAAGACAGAATTATTAAGGCTTCCAATAACCACAAGGCTAAGCCTCTCCCCTTTCTCATTCAAGTAGTGAAGCGTGTCCCCAACGTTCTTTTTTAGCCCCCAGGTTAGTACTGTCTGGTCGGCAATGGCGGGAATAACCTTGCTGAGAAGATCACCCTTCAGGTTCAGCCAAGGATGTTCCTGATTTGTGCCTTTTTTAAGTTTTGCAAATGAGAATGCCCGTCTGGCATTGAACTCATCAGGGTTGATGCCAAGAATCCGGGGCTGACCAACCAGATTCAGGTTTAGACAACTGGCATCATCGCCATCGAGGTCGTGAAACTGAATAAAACGAACTTTGGCAAAAACAGAATCGCCCAAACCCACCTTACCCCTACCCTCAGAAGTATTCAGATCGTACTCAACCGGAACTGAAGTTTCAACCCAAAAATCATAACCGCCGGTTCCCGAGTTGCTACTATTCTCAACGCCATAAAATGTCTTGCGGTTTGCCCCGGTAATGATTATGGTAAAAACCCCAAGTGAAAGTAGCGCTACTGTTGCAAGGCTCCTTCGGTTGTTCCTTGCCATGTTTCTAACAGCAAGGCTAACAAACCCCAAAGGTTTAACTGAGAAATTGCGCCCAATACGATTTAAAGACCAGCCGAACAGCCCTATGCAACCAGTTATAAAAAGTCCACCAGCTGTCATAAACATACCGGAGTTGACATCATCCGCAGAAATGAATGAAATAATTGTAATTCCAATTGCTGTAATGATTAATGTAGCTGCAATCAGCAAAATTGTTCTGCCATCACTTTTTAAAACCTTCATATTTAAGGCTGATTCGTTTTTAATCAACGATGAAACGGGCTGTTTCAATTTTCGTCTCACCACCAGGTAAATTGAAATCAATGCAACAACAAACCCGCAAAAAGCGCCAATAACAATTGTTTGAGGCTGGATAAAAACCTGAAGGCTGGAAGTTCTGACTGCATCAATCCAAACAGTATTAAGGGCTTGCATAACACCATAATTATATGAGATTCCAATTAAAGCCCCGGAAATTGCCCCCAGGAGTGAAACCAGGAGTGACTCATAAAACCATATTTTAAGAATCAGCTTATTATCAAATCCAATACCCGCGAGCATTCCTATCTCCTGTTTCCTCGATTCAATATTCAGCGAATAAATAAGGAAAGTAAGAAGCACTCCTGCAGCAATCACAAAAAAGCTCAGGCTAAGAAACAGTCCCCCGAAATCAATGGAATTGTCAGCTGCGAGCGAACCCATATCATAAACCGGGCTAAAGAATATCCCCAGAGATGATGGTTTTAATGAACTTAAAAGCTCCTTTTTTAAATCTTCCTTGCTTACAACATCACCATTGAATCTCAAGGATGTGTAGCTTCCAAAATTGTTTCCCCAAAGTTCAAGACCTTTGTCAACTGAAATAAATGCTTTTGGTGTTCCACGAAAATCGTTCCAGTATTTCTCATCTTTATCGCGAATTTTAGCCCAATCAATTGGGATATCGGCATTCCATTCGTGGCAACTTCCGGCATCGGCAAAGCCCGGGAAAAGGGGCATCAACGAGCCATCAACTAGGATTGATTTAACCGGTATAATATCAACCACCTTGAACCTACTGCTCTCCAGCCTGATCTTGCGCAGTGTACCAATAACGAAATATTGCATCGAAATTGAATCCCCAATTTTTACCTTGAGGTCATCAGCAAGCCATTTGTTAATAACGATTTCTGATCCAACGGGAATTTTTTTAGAAACCGGAAGGTTGGTTGCCGAAACGAATGAGTAAGGTGTTTCACGCCCTTTAAAGCTGATGCTGTTTGCCAGATAGGTAATCACAGGTTGATGAGTAAGTTTCAGCCTCATAACTGCATCGGAAACCGCTTCATCAATGAATATTCTTTCCGAAATCAGCTCGTAGGTATTTCTTTGTGCCAGGTCACGGATTTTCAACCCCGCATCATCGAGTTTCCAGCATCCGGAAATGATGGAATCGAGCGTAAACTGATCGAAATGGTAATTTTTGGAACCTAAAACCAGAATGGTGTTTACCTTACCCTTCAGTCCCAATTTCTCTGAAAGTGAACCAAGCGAAACAAAAACATTAAACGGGGCAACCTGGTTGCTCTTTAGGCTAAACCTGCCAAGATGGTTATCATCAGCAATGGCTTTAACCCTTAGCCTAATTGCCATTGAAGGAGGCAACTCCTGGATAAAAGGGGAATTTCGGGGTACAAGGTTGCTGTTTCCTATCCTTATCAGGAGATCATCCCCCTGATCAAGGTTCAAACGTTCAGATAGGTTTAAGCTGATTACAGCCTCATCCTGATTAATGGCTGGCATGGGTTTACCCGATAAAAGCCAGAAACTGCTATCGACGCCAATCACCTGTACGTTATTAATTCTGTTTTCAGATTCGGGGTTAATAGCAATACCTTTGTGTAACAGAACAGGAACAGCCTTGGCTCCTAATTTATTTGAAAGATCCTGAGCAAGCTGAGAGCTCACGTATCGGTCGTTGGACTGAAGGGCAAAACGGGTATTGCCAAGTCGAACATCAACCAGCTTCTTTAAGCTGAGTTTAACTGAATCGCCAACAATTAGCGCGCCTGTGAGAACAGCTGTGCTTATTATTGTTCCGGCAAACAGAGCCAGGTTTTGTCGCCAGTAGAATTTTAAATTCCGGTTGATAAGTGTAATTAGTGTCATTGTTGCCTTATTCTGGTTACTGGTTGCCTGAATTTAATATGTTATTCAAGTTTTCCATGGGATAGCCGGTAAATAGTCCCCATTTTTTCAGCAAGTGTTAATGAGTGCGTTACCACAACCAGTGCAACCTTGAATTCGCTGTTGATCTTACCAAGCAAGTCGCCAACCTGAGCGGCGGAATCCTGATCGAGGGAACCTGTTGGTTCGTCAGCAAGGATAAGTTCCGGCTGGTTGATTAAAGCTCTTACCACAGCCGCTCTTTGGCATTCGCCACCAGAGAGCTGCCCGGGTCGTTGGTGAATACGGTCTGCCAAACCAACAATCTCTAGCAGTTCCATTGCTCTGGATGTAGCATCTTTTTGAATTTTTTTGCTATTCTGGGGTAAAACCGGTAACAGAACATTCTCAATAAGGCTTAGCTGTGGCAGAAGGTGATGGAGCTGAAAAATAAAACCGATATTTTTATTTCTGATCGGAGCCAGCTGCATTTCATTTAATAAACCTATCTCCATCCCCTTGAAAAAAATATTCCCCGACGTTGGTGAATCGAGGGTACCGATTATATTTAACAGTGTACTCTTTCCTGATCCTGACGGGCCAACGATTGCAACAGAATCGCCAGAAAAGATTTTCAGGTTGATATCAACCAGCACATCCCTATGGGAATCTGTTCCGGGGTTTATGAAGGTTTTCCCAATGTTTTTTAATTCGATTAACATGATAAAAATGTTTTAGAACGCCGATAACACAAATTTAAACCGATAATCAAAGATATTATATTACAGATTTATATATATCTATCATTCTTTGGATCAGGTTTACGGAGTTGAATGTGGTTTCGGTTGCATTTCTGCCGTTTATGCTCATTTGCTTTAGCTGGTCAGGGTTTGATAGCACCTCTGCAAGTTTGCTCGCCAACATTTCAGGGGTGTTTGGGGAATAAATAACACCTCCTCCGCTTTGCTGTGCAATCTCCGGGAAAGCACCTTCTTCCGGCTGGACTGTAGGAATACCTGACGCCAATGATTCCAGCTGGTACAACCCAAAGGCCTCTCCGCCAATTACGGGAACAGAAAGAAGGGTTAACCCGTTGAAGAAATCGCCCAGCACCTCTGTTCTGAAATCATCCACAAATTCTATATCACCCAGGTATCCTTTTTTTTGGAGTTTTCTAAGTTGAAATTTTTCAAACTTATTATCGTCGCTGGTTTTACCTCCGGTTACTCTCAACTTTGCATTGCTAAACCGAGGGTTTTCCTTTAGTAGAATAAATGCATCAACCAATATCTCAAAGCCATTGCCTTTATTTCTTCTTGAAAGGAAGCCAATTACTGGTGAAATAAGGTTTGGGCTATAGCAGGTGTATTTTTGAGGATCGACGCCAATTGGGACAACAAACAGCTTATCATCTGGAATATTCATTTTACCCTTTACCTTTTGAGCAAAAAAATTGCTCACAGCAATAAGGGCATTGGTATCCTTTGCTTTCTCCGACATCAGGTTCCATACCTGAGAGCGAAACGGTTCGTCCATGGCATCAACCCACACATCCTCATCCTGCAGCGAACAAACTACAGGTATTTTCAACTCTTCCCTAATACGCCCGGCTAACCCAAGGAGCAAGGCGTTGGAAAGGTGAACTACGTCAGGTTTTTCGTGATGTTTTAAAAAGTAAATCAGTTCCTCCAGTTCCTTCTCCTGAAATCCCTCACTTCCCTTAAGCATTGAAATGGTAATATCCTCCAACCCTTTCGCCCTGGTGGAACTCGACATCCTGGCAGCAAATTTCAGGATTACATTTGAGTTGAAAAACCGGTGAAGCCATTCTGGCATTCTCCTGAAGATACTTGAACTCTGTTCAAGGTAAACATTCACAGCTCCATAGAAAACGGGAAGCTCCCTGTCACTGGTAAAATCGACAGAGGACAAAGGCATATACAATGGCAAAGTAATTGCCTCGTGACCAGACACCCGGAGAGATTTTACGTATGCGCTATCGCGTAAGCAGTTTCCACAGTAAAACGTACCACCAAACCCGGGAACGATGTTGACAATTTTCATTTTGATTATCTTTTTAACTCGGATAAAACTGATTTAACTGTTAATCATAGATTTTTTGTGAGAATTTGTTTCATCTGTATAATCTGTGTCATAATTTTATTTTATGCCAAATGCATATACATTTCCATCTTCAGAACCAACCACCACCAAATTTTTCACAACTGCCGGAGAGCTGGAAATGGGTTTGCCAATCTCGTAAGACCAGATTTTTGCTCCATTGTTCAGATCGATCATGTAAATTCTTCCATCCGCCGATCCAACAATAACAACATCTTTGGCTAAAACGGGTGAACTATCGATTTTTCCAAGTGTCTTAAAAGTCCAGTTAACTTTTCCTGTCAGCTTGTCGAAACAGTAAACATTTTTATCTTGGGATCCAACAACTACCTTATCATAGGCAACTGCCGGTGATGATAAGAATGGCAACTTCCCGTTAAACTTCCAGGTAATCCTTTTGGATTTTAAGTCCACCCCATAAAACCCACCATCATAGTTCCCGAAGAATGCCATATCGCCTTCTATTGCCACAGAGGCAGCCATATATGTGCCAATATTAATTTTATCATCAAGAGAACCGTTTTTAAGGTTAACCATGTAAAGATTTCCATCGCAACCACCAAATATTGCCACTTTGCCATTGGTGGAAGGGGTGCCGTTTATATAATTCTCCGTTTCGTATTTCCACAAAGAATCCCCATTACTGGCATTTATACAATGCAAAAAGAAATCGTAACTGCCAACAAAAACATTGGTATTCCTACTATCGGGAGATTTTACATAATTAGCAGCACCGGATATTTGTCCTTCCGTTTTATATTCCCAGATCAATTTTCCGGTTTTGTAATCCAAAGCATAAACAGAACCATCAAGTGAACTGACGATAACTTTATTTTCAACAATAGCCGGAGGGGACTCTATGGAGGTTTGAGCTTTATGCTTCCAGTTCAGCTTTCCTCCTGTGGTTAAGGAATAAATGTAACCATCGTTGGAGCCTATGAATATGTTATCATTGAAAATCACCGGTGATGATTTTATGGCATCTTCCGTTTTGAAATTCCATAGCAGCTTCAATGTTTTTGGCAACTGAACAGAAGTGTAACCAGTAAGTGAAGTATTACCCCTGAAACAAGGCCAGGTGGTATTATCCTGGGCTTGAATGGCACCGGTAAAGAATAATAATATAATAACAAGTTTTTTCATTATATATCTAAGTTTCAGGCAGAAAGACGCAAACCAATTCCGGTTAATATTCGGCTTTATGCTTATTTGTTTTTTATTGAAATTGCTCCGGTAGGGCAAGCATTTGCACATTCATAGGCTGTTAGTATCAAAGCATCGCTTAACTCCTTATTAAAGGGTATATCAACCCGCACGTCGAAACCCCGGCCAATAAAGGTAAAGCCAATTAATTCTCCTTTTTTTGATGCAATCTCAATACAAAGGCCACACCGGATACACTTTTCCGGTTCATAAACAACCAACTCATGCTGAAAATGTTTACTTAGAGTTTTACGATCACCAAAAGAATACTTCCTGCGATCAATTTTATACTCCTCAGAGTATATCCTCAACTTACAATTATCTGCTTTACGGCAATCGCAATGCATACAACGCCGGGCCTCGGCCATAGCTTCATCCTCAGAAAATCCATTTAAAAAACCACCAACCGGTTCAATCCGGTTATAGGAAACTGCTTCTTTTAAATATTCTTTAATTTCTGGAGGCTGTAACAGTCCAAATTTAGAGTTGAAAACTTCCGATTTATTTGATGTTTCAGTACTCATCAGAAAATCATGTATTGCATAGGCTGCCTCTTTCCCCTGAGCCAGGGCTTTTATTGCCATTTTCTGGGGTGCAACTGAACTTCCGCATGCGAAAACACTATCAATACTCGTCATAAATGTTTTATCATCAACCCTAATTCCATTCTTTGTGGTTTCAAAACCAAAATTATCCAGGTTCGATTTAGCATATTCCCCGGTGGCAAAAACAACCGCTTCAAAGTTTTTTTTCAGGTGATCAAAGAGAAAATCTTTTGTAATAAATGTATTTACCTTGAATTCAACCCCAGATTCTTTAAGCAACTCAACTTCGTTATCAAGAACCTGTTTGGGCAAAATTTCCTTGGTTAGAGGGGCCAATGATCCGCCAATTGCATCCTTAGATTCATAAACAATACAGCTGTGGCCATTTTTAACAAGATAAAATGCACACGCCAAACCGGCAGGACCTGATCCAATTACTGCAACCTTTTTCCCGCTTAATGGTGCCTTTTCAGGAAAATATTTTTCGTGTTTTTTGGAATCAACCTCAGCAACAAATCTCTTAAGCATACATATTGATACAGCATTATCTGCCTGTTTTCTCCTGCATACTTTTTCACAGGGTGCAGAACAAATGAATCCAAGAATAAACGGGAGCGCAATATCCTCTTTAACAACTTTGATCGCCTCAGCAAAATCACCTGAAGCAATTAACCTGTTCATCAGCGGGATGTTCATAAAAGCTGGACATGCAATACGGCATGGCGCCTCACAATCGCCAACATGGTCGCTCATTAATAGTTCCAGCGATTCTTTCCTGGTTTTTTGAATCTCCTCATCATCTGTAATAATATCCATGTCTGGCTCAACAAGCATAGAGCATGATGGGACAAGGTTCCCCGATCTTTGATCCTTAACAATGCAGATCATGCATGAAGGATGGTTATTATACCCTTCAAGGTAACACATGGTAGGAATCGTGATCCCCAATGATTTTGCCGCCTCAAGAATTGTAGTTCCCGGTATAACTGTAATGAGCTGGTTGTTTATTTTAAGATGAATCATACTTTTTTTACTGAACACAAATGACACAGGCATTAAAATGATCACAAAATAATCATTGATAACCTGTTGAATTCCTGTAATCTATGTACCATATTTTATTTTGTTAAAACTGCATTTACCGGACAAACCTGCCTGCATATATCGCATTTAATACATTTTTCAGTATCAATTTGGTGTAACTCGTAGGGCTTTGCCTGAATAGCATCTGACGGGCAACGTTGAGCACATTTGGTGCAACCTATGCAATCATCAGTAATATAATAGGTTATCATTTCCTTGCACTTGCCGGTTGGGCACTGCCCGTTGATATGCGCCTCGTACTCCTCCCTGAAATATTTTAAAGTTGTTAGCACTGGGTTTGGTGCACTTTTTCCCAAGCCGCATATACTCCCCTTTTTGGTTTCATGAGCCAACATTTCTAAAGAAACGAGATCTTCAGTTTTGCCCTTACCACTGCTAATCTTGTTGAGAATCTCAAGCATTCTTCGGGTTCCGATCCTGCAAAAGGTGCATCTACCGCATGACTGATCCTGGGTAAAACTCAGAAAGTACCTGGCAATATCCACCATGCAATCGGTTTCATCCAGAACAATCAGCCCGCCTGATCCCATCATCGCACCAACCTGGGTTAATGAATGGTAATCAATGGGTGTATCAGCCATTGATGCCGGAATGCAACCACCGGAAGGACCCCCGATCTGAACAGCCTTAAATTTCATACCGTTGGCAACACCGCCACCAATATCCTCAACTATTCTGCGAATGGTAATTCCCATTGGCACTTCAATCAAACCACCCCGGTTAACCTTGCCTGCCAGGGCAAATACCTTTGTTCCCTTACTGAACTTTGTACCGATCCGATGAAATGTTTCTGAACCATTCCTGATAATCCAGGAGACCATTGAGTAGGTTTCAACATTATTGATCAGGGTAGGCTTACCCCAAAGACCTTTTTGTGAAGGAAATGGAGGGCGGATGGTTGGATAACCCCGTTTCCCCTCAATTGAAGCAATTAAAGCTGTCTCTTCTCCACAAACAAAAGCTCCTGCACCCTCGAATATGTTCAGGTCGAAAGAAAATTCAGTACCTGCAATATGGTTGCCTAACAACCCGTTATTTCTGCATACCTGAAGCGCCTCGCGTATTCTGGTAAGCGCCAGAGGGTATTCTGCGCGGATATAAAATAAGCCTTTATGGGCTCCAATAGCATAAGCAGCAATAATAATACCTTCAATTACCCTGAATGGATACGATTCCAATAACATCCTGTCCATAAACGCTCCGGGATCGCCCTCATCGCCATTACATATCAGGTATTTTATATCTGATTTCTCATTGGCAACCAATTGCCATTTTGTTCCGGTTGGGAAACCTGCACCACCTCTGCCTCTTAAACCACTCTCCTTAATAATGTCAATAACCTGTTGCGGGGTTTTCGTTTTTAAACATGTTTGCAATGCCTCAAAACCACCAAGCCCTATGTACTCATCGATATCAGTTGGTTTAACTGCTCCCCTAAATTCTGTGGCAATGTTTATCTGTCCATCAAGGAATTCGGAAACCGGAGTGTCCCTGTTGTCTGCTGGGTACCTGTTCAGTGATCTTGGAATGCTATCGAATACCAGATTTTCAAAAAAATTATGAAAGGTGCTTTTCAGCCTTTGAAAGGGGTTATCAGATTTAAAATGACGAAGGATTACCTCTTTTACCTCTTCGGGTTTAATTTTAGTATAAAATGATGGCGTTTCTCCAGGCTTATGTACCTCGAGCATGGGCACCTGATTGCAAATACCCACACAACCAACATGTTTAACGTTAACGTTAATGCCATTACTGCCTAGGATTTTTTCCAGCTCATCCCTTACACCTGCGCTTCCACTTGCCACACAGCATGAACCCAATCCGATACGGATTTCTCCCTGCAGCTTTGTGTTTGCAGGAATGGTTATTGTTTGATTTAACGATTTGCCATTCTTAACATTTATAAAATCATCCAGAACTTCCGGAACAGATTCTGGGGTAACATGACCGTAAGTAATACTGCCAATCTGCACCACCGGGGCAATGGTACAGCAACCAAGGCAAGCCACTTTTTCAATGGTGAATCTCTTTTCTGGATCGGTATCCTCATCATCCTTGAGGTTCAGATTACGCCGGAATGAATCATAAACCAGCAACGCACCTTTAACATGACAGGCTGTGCCGACACAAACTTTAATAATATTCTTACCAACAGGTTTATGCCTGAATTGGGTGTAGAATGTTGAAATCCCATAAATTCTTGATGGTGTTATTTCGGTTGTGTCGCAGACCCTCTTCAGCGCCTCTTCGGGGAGGTAATTAAAATGCCCCTGTATAGCCTGTAAAATGGGAATTACAGCATCTACATTCCTTCCCTTCTCTTTAACTATTTTGTCAACTATATTTAATATATCCTTTTCCATCCAAAATTATTACGACACTGATTAAATCAATAAAACTGATATTCTCCAATCATTCTATGCGGTTATTTGTATTCCATTTTTTATTTCCCAATACAAAACAAACTCTTATCGCCTCTTATCAATATCTTTCCATCTGCAAAAGCGGGTGTTGTAACTGTTTTTTCACCTAACGGGTTTTCACCAATCTTGGCATATACTTTATCCACTTTAACTATATGCATACTGCCATTTTTATCAAGCAGATATAACTTACCATCCGCTATTATCGGGGAGGAGTAAAAACCATTCCCGAAATCCTGCGACCAGAATTTTTCACCGGTTTTTGAATCGTAGCAGACTACTGTTCCATAGCTGGTTACAACAAATAAGAAATTCTCATTTGCAACCGGACTGGGAACATCAGATAAGTATTCAGTATCCTCCCAGAGCTTTTCCGGTGGTGAGCCGACTTTAACGGCAACCAGGCTGGCGTATTCGTTCAAGACAAAAGCAATCCCGTTTGAATAGGCAAGGGATGGACCAACTTCACCCGATATACATTCAAAACTCCATAATTCTTTGCCTGAATCGGGATCGTAAGATGCTATTGTGGGATCAGCAACCAGTAGAAGTTCAAACCGGGTTCCAACCTTTGCAAGGATTGGTGATGACCATGAAACCTTTGTATTACGGGGTGTTGACCAAACTATATCTCCTGTTTGTGCTGATAATGCCATTACCCGACCACCCTTATTCTGGTCGTATTGAACCAGTACCAAACCTTTATGCATTATCAACGAAGATGAGTACCCATAATGATTTTGGGGAAGTCCCAGGTTTTTTGCCCAAACCCTTTTGCCCTCAAAATCAACGGCTATAATGTCACCATTGGCATAAATTGCATAAACTTTCTTCCCGTCGGTAGTGACAGTTGGAGCTGAGAATCCTGTATCGCCCTGAACTTTTGGGGTAGCAGAGGGTGAGCCTTGAATATTGTCGGCAGTTGCAGTCCAGAGCAACTTTCCGGTTTCAATATCGAAACAATATAATTCACGTTTTAATGCATCAGCACCAGCCAGAAAAACTTTATTTCTCCATACTACCGGGGAATTATAACCCGGAAGGGGTATTGCCACTTTCCACCTGACATTATTCCCTGATGAACCGTCCCAGCTGACAGGTATATTCCTTTGATAAGAAATTCCCAGCCCACCATATCCGCGAAAGTTTGGGAAGTTGTCTCTCAGCTCCTTGTCCGTTGGGAAATTATCTGTGATATCTTTTTTTAGGGATTCGGATTTAAGAGTCTCATTCTGAACTGCCAAATTAATACTGGCAGGCACACTATCTTTCCTTTCATTGATTTTCTGGGGTATTGAATCAAATTCTGCCAGATTATTACCCTCTTTCAAACCGGCATTGCCTGAATCCGTGTTATTCTGGACCTCAGCATCAGAAATGGATGCCTGAGTGAACGATTTTTCCAGTTTACTTTTTGTTAACAATGCCAGAATAATCGCCATAATGACAATGCTGGTACCACTGATGGCAACCCATTTTCTTGTACTGCTTTGTGTATTTACATACCCTTCGGCCTTTTGATCAGAAACGACCGGCAATTTTTTTGTTGCCCTGTTTATCAGCTGAATAGAAATTGTTAGCACTGCAATTCCAATCAGCATTAGGTATCCACCCATTCTTATCTGCCATTGGTTGGTAAAATAGGCCTTCCGAACAAGCAGATCCAGCTCCCTGATTTCCTGCCTTAGCTGTTCATCCTCAGGATTTTGATTCAGGCGTTCAACCAAAGTGTTGATAACCTTGGTGTTGACCGGATCGAGACGATTGATCTGGACATAATTGGCGATGATCAGAATGCAGATCAACAAAGAAAATATTCCGGATATTATGGCTATTCCCCGCCAAAGTTTGACATTGCCCAATAGCTCATTGATCTTATTCACTCTCATATTCAAAAACACTAAGTCACAAATTCAAAAAATATTATTAACATAGATTCGGTTAAAATCATTCTTTAACAGGGCAGTAATCAACACATCTTGCGCAACTCAGACATCTTCCTTTATTTGGAACATAATCGGTTCGATAACGGAATACCGATAAACTTGCTAAAGTTAACCCAAAAACCAGGCCTACAAAACCGCCCAAGATCCATCCTCCAATATAAAACTGTTTTACTATTGATGCAGCCTCCTTAAATAGTTCCTCGGGCGTTTTCCCGGCAGATTTAAACGCCGTTATCTCGACTGGTTCAGGTGAGGGAATATTTTCAGGGCTTAGCAGCTGTTGAGAAAGATATACCTTATGGTTAACACGTGCCAGATTCTCATGAATACTTGATCCTACAAACCCTCCAATAATAACCAGGAAAGGGATAATAGCACTGAACAATATAATTCTTCTAACAGCAATATTTACCGGTTCTTTTTCTTTTATAGATACTGGTTTATCAATAGCACCAAAAGGGCATGAATCCTCACAAAGTTTGCATTGGATACACTTGGTTGGCGTAATAGTAATATGTTTCCAGGAAACCCGGCTAATCAGATTCAGGATTACCCCGTAAGGGCAAAGAAATCTGCAGTAAGGACGGGCAATAAAAACTCCCGTAAGGAGAATAATCCCACCAAATAAAAACATTGAAAACGTCGCATTAAACCTGTATATTCCAATGAAAGGATCGTACCGGCAAATAATAAAATCTGTGGATGTGGCCGCATAAAGAATTGAAAGACCCAGGTAAATGAAAGGGATTAACCCCAAAGCTTTTTCCACCCATGATTTTAACGGCATGGGTTTAAACGCAAAAATATCCTGAATAGCGCCCAATGGACAAACTCCGGCACAGAAAGTCCGACCGAAAAAAAGGGTGAATATCAGTGGTATAATGAAAAAAGCGATTACCGTTAATGGAATGCTGTACTGCGGGTTAAAAAGGGCTAGAGTAACATTCTGAACTGAGCCTACCGAGCACACGCAACCCTCCCTGAAGAAGCCAAAATAGAGGATGGAGAAAACTGAAGTCCAAAAAACCCCATTTCTAGATCGTTTTTTTATCACCAGCCAAGTGATAACTGAAAGCGTTGCAAAAAGAACAACAACATCAAGAATTGCCAGTGCTTCTGATCTGGGGTCGGGAGTAAGGGTTCCCGGTTGAACATACCCCGATTCAAACTCAGGCCTGGGAAAGCGCTGTACGCCAAAGGAATTGTAAAGTTGAACCGATACAATAATGAGTAAAATAATATATGCTGCTGTCTTTTTCATTCGAAAAATATCAACCTTTTTTCTTACTGTCGAATCCGGAGAAAATATAAGGATTATCGGCTGGTACACGGCTATAGGCATCAGCAGGGCAATCCCTGGCAATTGAACATTGGTTGCAATTTTTGCACAGATCGTGTCTAACCTGCAACTGCAAAGAACCATTTCCAAATGACCCACAGCCCTTTACGCATTTTCCACATCCAATGCAAAGTTCATCATCGATATCGTACTGGAAATAGGGATCCTCTATGTATTTTCTCTTTATTGCGCTGGTTGGGCAAAGCTGATTCTCAGCCGCTGTGGTAAGGTTTTTAGTTTCCGGGCGAAAATAACCGCCACATAAATCGCAGTATCCACACATATCATAAACGTGAACACACTTAACCGCCGAAGGTGTAAGAACACAATTAGTAGCGCATCTTCCGCACTGTATGCATTTTGATGGATCGAGCTGCCAAACTAATGTTTGCGAAAGTGACTTTTTAAGAAGATAACCACCTAAACTACCAACCAAAACAAATGCAGAAAGTCGCATCCCGCTATTGATAAAATCTCTTCGGGAATATTTTTTTGATCTGTTTTCAGAGTTATTCATGGCTATTATCAATTATAAATTACCCTTATCCATTTTATATTTTTTAGCCTCTGGCAAGGAGCAACTATTAAACTTGCTACAGGTACTGCAAGGAGATTCTATTTTACACTTACTGTTGTGATTGTTTGTGTTCCTGAATGTAAGGTATCCACTTACCAACATTATTGTTACTAATAAAAAAATCCTGATGCCCTTATTTATTTTTTTGTTCATTATCAGAAATTTATAAAATATTTTCTGGTTTATTGATTTAATAAGAACGATAAGCGATTAACATTATCATTTTAATTCATAAACCACAACCATTTTTTTAACAGGATCTAAAACAAATATTCTATCCTTTGAATCAACCGCCAGATCAATGCCCTGAGTGCCCTTTTGAAATTTTTCCGGAGCAGCTACAACGCATTTGAAATCGCCATTGGGTGAATGAATTTTAACCCGTTCAATCACCTTTTCGGCCGTCACAAAAGAACCATCGGATAGCATTGCAATGTTTGATGGGTTACAGCATCCACTAAAACCATCGATACCCATCGATGTTCTTTCCCAGCTGGTGATCAAACTGCCGTTCTCCCGGTAAAACTCGAAGGCATGACGGCCAGGGTTAACAACCACCAATTCCCCATCCCGGCCAATTAAGAGGTCGAAGAACGGGCTGGGAACAAAGAAACCCGGAATACCCTTTTCCAGATTTTTTTCGCCAATTTTATTCAAAAGATTACCCTTTTTATCAAAACGATAAACCATCTTATTACCAGCATCAGCAACATAAACCGATGATTCTGAAACTGCAATGCTGGTTATATAAGCCCTTTCGTTTACCGGACTCCAGCTACCTAACTTTTCTCCTTTCAGGTTCAAGACTTCAACATGATCTGATATCCCCAGGTAAATCTTTTTATCTGAATCAACTGAAACGCATCGGGCATCAACCCCGGTTTTAATTGAATAAATCTTTTCGAGGTTCTTATTATAAATGAAAAGAATGTCCTTCCCCACAACATATAAATCATCATCCTGACCGATGGCAATTCCGGATTGGGATTCTGATTCCAACCTGATGCTCCCGGTTTCTTTATAGCAAATTAACGAATCATCAACTGTTCTGAATTTATCCAGGCTGTATTCATAAGGATTCCCCTGTGTTGATAAAGGTTTATAAAAGAAATCCTTTACCATAAACCCAACCGCAATAAGCAGCAGAATTAAGGCTGACCAGAGAATTATTTTCTGTTTCATTTTTTTATATTTTTTAAAATGCTTTGGCGTTCTGTAGCAGCTTTTAATAAGTTTTAAGTCTCCTTCAACAAATAGTCAGGTTAGGGCTTAATTATTTTTCCTGACATCTAAACATACCATTTGCTTAGAATCTCTCATAAGTAAATAGCCATCGGCAATTGCAATTGGACCCCAGGAATCAACTCCCTCAATTACATTAGCTTTATCCAGCAACTCAAAACCAGAAGAGTTAACCCTGGCAATAATTAAGGTTCCTTCGTCGTTGACAATATAAAATTTGCCATCGGCAAAAATATAGGGGCCCATACCGAACCTTTCCGTTTTGCCGCTTGTCCAAAGGATTTTTTTTACATCATCCACCCTGCAACATATAAATTGATTTCTGGAAGCACCTGCATCTTTTGGTTGTATAGCATAAATAAAACCATTCATCACAATCGGTGTTTGCTGTTCAGAAGCCATTCCTGCAGCCGGTTTATATTTCATAAGTTCTTTAACCGAATAGCTTCCATTGTTTTCGACCACCTGAAAAAGCATTCCCCCAGCCCCATAACCGGCAGTGATAAATATTTTTCCATTTCCTGAATTAACTGGTGATGGAGCAACCACTGAAGGTGCAAAAGCAGTTGTTTTCCAGAGAATTTTTCCGATGTCGCTACCTGCTGCTGATATGCCAACTATCCCGCCAATTGCTGCATAAACGTACATCCTTTTACCTCTTATAACCATTGGCATTACAGATGAATGCGACATTTTCCACTTATCGGGATTTGGGGTCTGCCAAACAACCTTACCTGTTGAACATTCTATACCAACCAGCAGTGAACTTCCACCTGGTGCAATTACAGCAATATTATTCTCGATAAAAGGGCATTGTCCTGTGTACCAGAAAGGCACCTCGGTTTTATACTCCTTAACCAGGTCAATCCCCCAAAGGAATTGTCCTGTTTGAGAATCGGAGCACATTACATGGCAGCGCGGGCCAATGGTTACAACGTAATTTTCATTTACAGCTGGTATAGTTCTTGACATCCCGTGGTTACGTTTTACATGAACATTGTACCATCGGCTCCATAGCTCCTCACCGGTTTCAAGGGAGAAACACCTTAAAGCATCAGCTTTACGCACCTCATCATAATCTAACAGGTAAACTCTGCCATTGAATATTGCAGGAGCGGCGTGGCCTTCACCCAATTTTACTTTCCAAAGAATTTTAGCACCCGATGGCGGAAACCTATCTATCAACCGAATATTCTCCTTGTTGATATTATCAAAATCTGCACCCCGGAAATGAGGCCATTTACCTTGTAAACCTGATTTGAACAATGAAAATTCTGCAAACCCAGCACCGATCTTAACCAACTCGTTTGTATCAGATTCTTTTGATGGCCTGTTATCCTGTCCCGGAAGGTTAACGGATAAATCCTTTACCGGGTTATACAAAAACCACAGAAAAAACATTACAACAGCAAAGGTTGCAAATACAATAATAATGATATTATCTGCAGTGATTTTTTTCATCCTTGTGTTGAATAGACTATTTCATCCAGGGGCAATCCTCTTTAATTTCGCAATCCTTACACCCAACCAATTTAGAAATCAATGGGATAATTACAAATCCAATAACAACAAAGCTAATTAAATAAGCCATTAGTGAGACGGAATAACTGCTGATTAATATCAATACTCCAAATACGGGTGGAACAAACCAGCTGGGGAAAAGAACAACGATATTCCGTCTGAATACTCTGGTAAAATTTTCAGCCTCACGTTTTTTGAAAATTATTGACGAAATCTTTCCATACCCACAAGGACATCCTCTTGTATTAAAATAATTACAATAAGGACATATCATCCCCCAGAACCAGAAAATGCTGAGCATAGAGTATGAAATATATATGATTGCTGAAGCAATGGAATAATAGCTCATAATAACAGCTCCCAAAAGATACATTGCGAGAGTGGGGACATTATCCAAAAGCACCTGCCATAATGGGATTACCTTTTTACATGTATGTTTATTGTTTATAATATTACTATTTCCCATATTTTTTTACTGAATTCTAAATGATATGCTAAATTAAAAGTGATGAATGGCTAAATAAGTATTAAGATTAAAAAGTTAACCACAATTCCATAAATCTAATTATCCAAGATCAATATTTTTTAATATCAAAAGCCATGATCGCATCGCCATGCCTGACATAGAGGACTCCATCCTTAATCATGGGGTGGGCCCAATAAGGGCCAGATCCGTAAGGAACCTTAAAAGAGCTGACCAAATCAAATTTTTCCGGAGTGGCTCTTACCAGTGCTATCCAGCCTGATTTCTCCTCAAAACAGTATAGTAATCCATCATTGGCAATAATGGATCCTTTGGATTTCCAGAAAGTTTCGTACATGGTTTTACCCGTTTTCCAGTCGATGCAGCACCAGTTGCCTTTGGCATTGTTCAACCAGTTTGAGCCATATATATACCCCTCAATTAACACTACACCTCCATGATGAACATCAAGGGTTGAATCAACCCAATCGAGTGTCAATTTCCTTAGATCATCCGAAATCTTAAACTTAGCGCCAACGTGGTTATACCCACTAGTGACATAAATGCCATTGCCCTGAACTACCGGAATGTTTGTGTTGGTATAAGATGCACCGCCCCAATCTTTATTGGCCGTTTTATTGTATAATCCGCCATAGTTAAAGTTACACATGATCTCACCATTATTAGGGTTTACCCCAACTAAATTATTTGCTAATACATTTAATATTAGTTTTTCCCCATTGAAATCAGCTAATATAGGTGAAGCATAAACTGCAGTGTCGTTCAGGGTCTTAGATTTCCAGATGGTTTCACCATTATTTTTGTTTAATGCTACGATTGTTGTGTTATCCCCTCCTGCTGTAAAAATAACCTTATCATCAACAATTAAAGGTGATTCAGAACATCCCCAGGTGCTAAATTTGCCTTGAAATTTTACCAATGCCGGGATATTCCATATTGTTTTACCAGTTATGGCGTCGATACAGGCTACATCTCCAAATCCACTGGTAACATATATCTTATTGCCCTCAACTGTTGGTGTGCAACGGCTATCGGGGAAAGAGAACACCCAACTTTTACCTATAACAGTTTGCCATTTCTTTTGTCCACTATAATCGATGGCAACCAAAACATCCAGAGTATCCTGAAGTCCTGTGAAATAGACCAAGCCATTGGCAACTGCAACTGAAGAGAATCCCTTGGGCATTCCCTGGGCAAACCACAACATTTTTGGCCCATTTTCTGGCCATTGTGTTAATAGATTCTTTTCCTTGTAAACGCCTGACCTGTCATCACCCCTCCATTGAGATAATTCCTGAGATTTTGCCCACAAGCTGATAAATAGCAAAATAACTGCTGTACTCACTTTTAAGTTGATTTTTTTCATCTTTATATATAATTAGATATTAACGACTTACGATTATTAATGGGTAATTATGAATAGATAATATTAATCGAAATTTGAATTAAAATCTAATATTAGAAGGTGAAATGAATCAACAACTCAAACTCAATAGATAAAATACATGTCTTTAAATCAATTTCCCTTGATATCATAAGCCATCAAAGCATCACCATGTCTTACGTACATTATTCCATCCTTAATCACCGGGTGTGACCAGTGTGGCCCTGATCCGTAAGGGATTGGGAATGAACTCACAACGGTAAAATCGGAAGGGTTGGGCTTTACCAGAGCGATATAGCCTGTTTTTTCTTCGTAGCAATAAAGCATTCCGTCAGCGGAGATAATGGAGCCCTTATTTTTCCATTCCTTTTCGTACATCACTTTACCAGTTTTCCAATCC
This sequence comes from uncultured Rikenellaceae bacterium, assembly GCA_964552655.1. Classification (GTDB taxonomy): domain Bacteria; phylum Bacteroidota; class Bacteroidia; order Bacteroidales; family Tenuifilaceae; genus CAZKHG01. The sequence continues at coordinate 22,355 of CAZKHG010000008.1, read as the reverse complement.
AGGCAAACCCAACTGCCCATGGTATTATGTTTCCAGTTGGAGCCATAGATATGATCGCCCACCTTAACGACACCCCCATGATGAACATCAAGTATTTCATCAACCCAAACCAAAGATACTGATGAAGCATCATCGGCTAATTTCAACATTACACTTTTATGGTTGTACCCGCTGGTAACATATAAAAACCCATCGGAATATAGCGGCGTGTTTGTGTGATTATTGTTTCTTTCGGCAAGTGATCCAAAGTCGAACTTCCAAAGGATTTTGCCATTTTCAACCAGAACACCAAAAATATATTTTGTGGTTACATTTACAACTATTTTCCTGCCCTTTACCTCAATGAGTAAAGGGGATGTATATGAAGGTGCATCTTTCAGGCTTTCAGTTTTCCAAACTGTTTTACCTGTCAGCTTATCCAGTGCAATCATTGTTGTGTTGTCGCCACCAGGGGTAAAAAACACTTTTTCGCCCTGAACAAGCAACGATTCGGCAAGGCCCCATCTGCCATAGGTTCCCTGATACTCTTCGCTTGCCTTTCTGCTCCATACAATCTCAGCTTTAATAATATTTATACAAGCAATATCGCCAAAGCCACTTGACAAATAGGCAAAATCACCATCAATTGTCGGAGTGCAACGGCTTTCGGAGTAGGAATCTGTCCAAGCTCTGCCATAAGGGATTTGCCAGAGTATTTTACCATTGTTATCCATGGCAACTAATACATCCTTATCATCCTTATAACCAGTGGTAAATATCATGCCATGGGCAACAGCCACCGACGAGTTGCCTTTTGGAAGATTTTCTGTATGCCAGATCATACGTGGACCCACTGCAGGCCATATTTTCAACAGATTTGTTTCGTTATATAGGCCACTCCGCCCCAGTCCACGCCATTCGGACAGAACCTGAGCAGTGGAGTTATATGTTACCCTGGTTGAAATTACCAAAATCAGGAAAATTAACCTTTTGATCATTCCATTGAAATTTTAGATTGCAGCAATTGAATAAACCATGAGGGATGTACCATGACGAACATATAGCTTTTTATCTTTGATAACCAGATGCGCCCAATGCTGATTTGCGCCAAATGGCACCTTGAAGGAGCTGATTTTTTTAAACCCGGTATCAAGAGGTTGAACTAATGATACTTCGCCATTATCGCCATAACAATATAGCATTCCATCGGCATAAATAATATTCCCGTTCCCTGATATTTTTTCCGAAAAGAGGGTTTCGCCAGTTTTCCAATCAACGCAAAGCCATGTGCGGGATGCATGTCCCGAACCGTAAATCTTCCCATTTAAAAGGATTAGCCCTCCCATCTGATTATCTAAACTAGTATTTCTCCATTGTTCTGTAACACTGCTCCCATCCTCAGAAAGTTTAAGCATTACAGCTCCTTTTCCATATCCACTAAAACATAAAAGGTTTCCGTTAAGGTAGAGGGGTGTATTGGGATGCACAGCGTACTTGTTGATATGCTCAAAGTTCCAAAGCGGTTTACCGTTTGATACGTCAACGCCAATGATGGAGCTGGCGGTATGGGTAACCAGAATTTTTCTTTTTGGAAGATTGATAATAAGTGGTGAGCAATATGCGCTTAGCTCCCCAAATCCTGGGCTTTCCCATATTAATTTACCGGTATTAGGATCTAATGCAACAATATTTGCCTTTTTCCCCCCAGCAGTGCAATACAACTTGTTGTCGTCTATTAACAGGTTTTCTGTAATTCCCCACTGAATGTTCCTGCCATCATAATCCTTGAAAAGGTCAACATTCCAAAGGATTTTTCCGGTTTTTGAATCAAGGCAAACAAGTTTCCCCAGAGCACTCAGGGTGTAAAGTTTTCCTTTATAAAGCAATGGCGTTGAATGTAAACCATTCCAGTTTTCGGTCCATTCTGTCCCATATTCAGTTTTCCAAACTAATTTTCCAGTATGATCTAGGGCAAAAACATAGCCTTTATCACCAGCCATCCCGGATGTAAATATCCGATCGTTGGTTACTGTGACGGTTGAGTGGCCATCGCCAAGCTCATTAAAATGCCAGAGAAGTGTTGGCCCTTTGTCGGGCCACATTTTGAGCAAACCATATTCGTTATATATTCCATCCCTGTTTTGCCCCCTCCATTGTACAATTTCCTGAGATTTTCCATTAAGGAAAACTGATAATATCAGTCCAGCTAGAATAAACCTTTTCATAACGGAATTATTTATTAGTTTGATGAATAAATATTCTTGTGGTTTAAGGTTGATTTCAAATATAAACCAAATTAATGTTAAATCTGGTAATTAATCAAATGACATAGCAAACCCCGCTGAATTTCGCGGGGTTTACGGGAAAACAACTAGAGTTTTAGGGTAAATATTGATACCTACTGGGAGAAGAAAAAGTCATTCAACTCGTAGATATCGTCTGGTTTAAAGTTGGTTTTCTCATCAAAATAATCATTTATGGTACTAAGCAATTCAGTGAATGAGATATAGCCATCACCATCAAAATCAACCTTTTTAAATTTATCGGGAATTACTCCGGGTGTAAAGGATATATTCCTGGTCCAAATTGGTGCAACTGGTATTACCCGAATCATCTTCCGTTGAACGGCGTTGTTCTGGTTGAACATTTCGGCAAGTTTTTCCGGTCCAATTTGAACGCCTTTATCATCTACGGTTGTACCGGCTGGCGTATCAGGCTCCTCATCGGCATAATCGTAAACCCCATCATTATCTGAATCCAGCGGACATCCATAGGTTGGGCTTGTAGAAGATGTATCAACCTGAACACCCAAAGGAGTATCAGGGCATTTGTCCCACCTGTCAAACACCATGTCATTATCCTGATCGGCCATCATTACATCATAGTCGAAATCGGCATTGGCAAAAACCCTTTCAATTTTCATCATCTTGGGATCGGAGAATAGATCAAAATTTAATGTAAAGTAGGTGAATGAAAACATGTCGTTAAAGCCATTTTTGGGGGCAGTATAGAGCTTTGCCACGGCATTATTGTAGTTGTCGAGCTGATCAGAAAAAGTGTAGTTTAGCGCATAGGCAACCCGTAAATTCACCCGGTAAGAAAGGTAAAAGTCAAAACCAATTTCTATTGGGACTGCAAGTGTAGTTTGCGAATAGGTACCAATACCAAACAGGTTTTTATTGGGCAAATCGGTTTCGTAAGAGTTATCGAGTGGTATAATACGAGCATTAAAGGCATTGGGATCTGTCTCTGGAAGGGTTCTTATTGTACCATCAGCCCAAAAATGGTAGTAATTATTAGGTCCTATCAATAAATTCCCCTTAGGGTTAAACCTCAGGTAAGAAGCACCGATGGAAATGAAAGGCTTAAATTTTTTCTCGTTGCCCAGCATATGCCCAAAGCCATACTCAGCGTTTAACCCGGCCTGGACAAAATCTGTATTGAAAGATGAATTTGGAAAAATCTGATCGCCGCTAATGGGGTCGTAAATGGGTGTACCAGCCTGCATTTTCCTGGAAATATCAAAGTTTTGGCCATTCAGGTTTCCAAGAATAAAAAAGATATTCATCTTATAGTAGTTTTTAGCCCCAAATAGGGTTGAAACGTTGATCTTGTAACCAAATTTTCCTGCCATTGGGTTTGAACCGGGGTTTTTAATATCGCCCATAAAATTAAGCACCCCTGCTCCAAATGAAATAACCGGTTTATAAACCGGGTTTAAAACTTCTACAACTGTATCGAGCTTGTTCAAGTAAAATTGTTCCTCTTCCTGAGCGTATGAAACAGCGGTCAGTAAAAGGAACAAAAATGTAATAAATAACTTTATGCTATTCTGCTTATTGAACATAAACTCGCTAATAATCAGTTGCTACCTGTACCATTTTTGGTTTGTAATCATTAAAGCTTCCTGAACAGTAATCCGTTTCCCATTATTATAGGCAGATACAAATGCATCCTTAACAGGAGTGGTGTTCCAAAGTTTTACCCTGTAATCTCTTGCCTCCTTATATTCAGGGAATGAACCAATGGAATACTTGTACCAACCATCATGCTCCTCTGTTCTTATTTCACCCGGGATCCTGTATTTTTTAAAATACCTTTTGATATCAACCGGTCTATGGCCTGCTGCAACCTGAACCCTGAAATAAACCCCTTTTTCCGGTTCCAACATGAATGACATCATATCAATTGGTTTTGCAACGGCTGCTCTGGGTTTTTCTTCAATTTTCTGGTATTTAACTTCCATGTCTTTACCTCCATCTGCGCCTGGTTCAGTGAAGGATGAGCTGGAAGTAGCCTTACCTCCTTCAATTCTGCTAAGTGTAGGAACCGGCACGGTGGCTATAATTCCATCAAGGTATTTGGGGTTAGGATTTGTTAAATCGGCATCGCGTTGAACAATATCAATAACCTGTGTTGCGCCATTAAGAATAAATGAGAATGTCCCTTTAAGTTTAAGTTCACCAGCGCCTGCTTGTGGAATCAACTTATAAGTAACAACAAAGCGTTGTTCAGGGGGAAGGTTCATCCAAAGCAATTTTACCTTGTTGTCCTTAAAGGTGAAAATGGCATCCTTTGTCTGTACCGCTTCTGCAATATAACCTTGCGGTATTTCCTCCTCGATCTTGGCAAATTTTTCCGTACTTCCCTTACTTACCAATACATTTACCAGTAAATTATTACCATCGCCTGAAGGAACTGGTTGCTGACGAATACATCTTACATTGCTGGCCAGCAGGGAAACTGGTTGCTGTGCCGGTATCATCTGCTGGAATTCCTTGATGTCAACTATCAGGTTTGGGTCAATCCGGTTGGAGGGTTGTATGGAAATGACATTAGAACTAGCATTAACTGTTTTTCTTTCGTTTCCCTCAATATATGAAAATAACCCTTTTATATCGAATTGGCCTTTCAGGCGTTCATCAACCTTAACCCGGTATGATATTTTCAGCTCCTTATCGGAGGGTAACCGCAACCAGATAAATTTCACCTTTTGGTTTTCAAATGAAAAATCAGCCTGAGCTGGGTCTATTACCTGTGCTGTTAACCCCAAAGGCAGATCTTGTTGGTACCGGGCAAAACTCTCAACAGATCCTTTTTTCACAGTAACCTCAACATTGAACTCCATCCCGGCATTAACTGAAGAAGGAACATTCATATTCAACGAAACATCCTCGGTAAATAGAAAGTTGATGGATAACAACCCAAAAAAATTTAAGATAAGTATTCCTAACCTGATCATGTTGTTAGTGCTACCGGATTTTGGACGGTCATTGGTTAATTACGTACAATAATAGTAAAAAAAAGTTATAAACATCAACCAAACAGCGATTATTATTGATGAATTTAAAGAGGTCTAAAGTTATAACAACAAATATTTATTTTCAATAAGTTGATTTATAATATTTTAAACAAACTAAAAAAATTATAAACACTTGATTAACATAATAGGGCTATTTGTATGAGAAAGTGCTCCCTCCAAGGAATTCCCGAAGAATTGAGGTGGGAGGAACTTCTTTGTCTGGAATCGGAGTGAAGTAGCTGAGAAATTTTAACAAGCGGTTGGCTTCGGAGTATTCAGGTTCAGTAGATGGCAGTTCGTAAAGTATTGGTTCTGCATAATTTTTCAGTACGCTTAGCTCGAAGAGCAGCGCCGAGTTAAACATGACATCGGCCTGCTCCTGGTAAGGAAAAATGTTTCTATCCTCGCCTCTCCTAACGCTTTCCCAACGGCGAATGGTTTCCAGGGCGCTATACCCCCGATACCTGAAATCCCGGATAATTCTTCTTATCAACCGGTTATCGGTGGTTGGGATTCGATTTATCCCATCTATTGAAAGGGAGGTTAAGGCAGATACATAAACCTTAAATTTCATTTCATTGGGGATCAACGGGGTTAAGCCCGGGTTTAGCCCATGAATTCCCTCAATAATGATTATCCCTTTGGGTTCGATCTTTAGAAACGTTTTATCGAAAAATCGTTTGCCTTGCTCAAATGAGAATTTTGGGATTTCAATTTCCTCGCCATTCAATAACCTTAGCAGGTCGTTATTGAAATAATCAATATCCAGGGCATTTAGCGATTCAAAATCGTAATCGCCGTTCTCATCTTTTGGGGTTTTCTCCCGGTCAACAAAATAGTTATCGAGGGATATCATATAAGGTTTTAACCCGGTAACCTTCAACTGGATAGCTAGTCGTTTGGCAAAAGTGGTTTTGCCGGAAGATGAAGGACCTGAGATAAGAACAATCCTGACATTTTCCTTTCTGCAATATATTTTATCGGCAATCTGTGCCACCTTTTTTTCATGCAATGCTTCGGATATTTTTATCAGCTCGCTGGCATTCCCTTTCTGAACCTGTTCATTTATTGCCCCTACATTACCAACGCCCAGAATATCAACCCAATCCTTGTACTCCTGAAAAATCTCGAACATTTTATTTTGAATTTCGATATCCTCCACTTCATCGGGCTTTGCCATCTTTGGAATCCTTAACAACATCCCCTGGTAGTACTTGACCAGATCAAAGGTTTTCAGGTAACCGGTTGAGGGCACCAGGCATCCAAAAAAATAATCGGCCATATCGCCTAAATAGTAAACCGATGTATAAAGCTTTGGACGGGTTCTGAAGAGTCTCGCTTTATCTGTATAACCAAGGTTTTCAAATAGTTCCACTACATCTGTTGTCAGCACTTTGTCTCTGCGGAATGAGATATCAGCAGCAATAATCTCGCGCATCCTATCGCAAATATTAAAAATCAATGGCAATTCAAGAGGAAGTTCGCACCCGTCTATCTCGCAGTAAAATCCCTTGGAAACTGAATGTTCAATTCTAACCTTAGAGCCCGGTATAGTATCCCTGACCGCTTTTTGCAAAACAAAGAAAAGTGAACGCTGGTACATTCGCATCCCCGCTTGATGGGTGATATCTATAAAAAGTATTGTTTTGGGGGAGTAAACCTCGTAGGATAGCTCTTTCAGCTGGTTGTTAACCATTGCCCCTAATATGGGTTGATTCAGTTTCACTCCAAACTCTTCAGCTATTTCCGAGAGATTTAACCCTGGCAACACTTTTTTTCTTTCGCCTGTATTTACACAAACTACTTCAAGTTCCTTTCTCATAAAAACTCTTTTTCTGTTTAGCGAATATACCAAAATATGTCATCAAACAAAAAACCGACCCTTTCAAAAGATCGGTTTTATGAATAGATTTTATACCATGTTTAGAATTTGAAATGATACCCAAAACAGAACGCAACCGGAATCGGTTCATTCTTAAAAGAGATATTTGGATCATCTTTCAGGGCTTGCAGGTCGTCCTTATACTCTTTGGATCTGAATGGCAACAAAAGTTCAATATTGAAAAATCTTTTGGGGTTACGGCCGTGAAATTCAAACCCAACACCAATCGATGGTCCCAGATAGGTTTGATTATAATGTGTTGCATTCTGGACAACAATAACGGCATTGTACCCGTACATGGCAATCAGGTAAGGGCAAATCTTTTTATCCGGAGCAAATCTATAAAAGCCCCCAAAGTTGAACCCTGCTCCATTCAAATTATACCCTAAACTTCCAAAAAGGCCAAATGTGTTAGTTGGGAGGTAGCTTAACCGCATACCAAATCCACCATAATCGAGCCCCATACCTAAGCCTAAATTTGCCTTAGAAACAGTGGCATTATCCTGTCCCGAATCCTGCGCAATTGTAGTAAAACCAATTAACATGAAGATTCCAATGATCATAATTTTTTTCATAAGTGTAGGAGTTGGTTAATATTAAATACAAGTTAAATCTTTTTGTTTAGATATCAATATGCAAGAAATCAACTTTTGTAAAACTGGCTAAATTCATTGAGGAGGAATTTCTTACAAAGTTTTTTAAATCCTTTACTAACCCAGATGTATAAAAAAATAGCAGATTATGACTATTGCTGCTATTTTGAATGCTGAGTTCAGTCAGGATTCTTTTGGTTTGCAAGGCAACGGCGGGAGCAGGATCGATAACCTGTACATCAGCTGGAAGAATCTTAGCGAGTAAGCTTTTATAGAATGGGTAGTGTGTACATCCCAGAACCAGCTGATCAATATTGCATTCAATCATTGGTTCTATATATTTTTTTAGCAATGCTTCAGCTTCTCTGGTATTTTGCTTTCCCTGTTCAACAAGTTCAACAAGCCCCTCGCCAACCTGATAGCAAACATTAACATCAGATGCAAATTTCCTGCTTGTTTCAATGTACAACCTACCCTTAAATGTGCCTGCTGTTGCCAGAACGCCAATACTTTTTGTTGTAGTATTAAGAGCCGCAGGTTTAATGGCTGGCTCCATGCCAATAAAAGGTGTTGAGTAATTTTTTCTCAACCAGTCAATTGCCCCGGCAGTTGCGGTGTTACATGCAACAACAATGATTTTGCAGTCCTTTGATAAAAGGAAATCGGTGATTTTTGATGAAAGGCTAATTATTTCCTGTGGTGATTTTGATCCATAAGGGCAGTTTGCTGAATCGGCAAAATAGATAAAAGACTCATAAGGGAGCTCTTTTTGAAGTTCGGAAAGTACAGATAGTCCTCCAAGTCCTGAGTCAAAAACGCCAATAGGTTTGTTAACGGCCATAACTTTAGGTTATCCCATCAAAAATAATTAAAAACCCGGTTGTTAATGCAACCGGGTTTTTAATTATTTCACTTTCATCTATTTCTTGGTTGGTGCAGCAGCTTCCTTAATCCCTAGCTCCTTTTTTACCAAAGGCAAAATATCAGTACTTTGCTCTGAAAAATAGACAACACCTCCAGTAGCAACATCGAAAATGTAAGTAAAAGCGTTTGCTTTTGCAACCTTTTTAATGGCCTCGTTTGCTTTGTCCATTATGGGTTTCATAAGTTCACCCTGCATACGCTGGTAATCCTGCTGTGCGGTTTGCTCAAACTCCTGTGCTCTTTGTTGCAGGTCGTTTAGCTCTTTTTCCTTGATCTCGCGAATGGCATCAGTAAAAGTGGCCTTTTTCTGGACATAATCCTGAGCTTTTCTGTTGTACTCCACCCCCAGGGTTTCAATCTGATCCTGAAGATCCTGTGCGTATTTCTTTAACTTTGATTCAGCGCTGTCTCTTTCAGGCATCGACATTAAAAGCTCTTGCGAGTTGATATGTCCGAATTTAAAGTTCTGGGCATTTACGCTTGATGCTACTACAAAAAGCGTTACTATTATTATCCCTTTTAGTAATTTACTCATCGTTATTGTTTTATATTAATTGTTTGCAAAAATAAAAATTTATTGGTTGTATCCAAGTTTCTGTAAAACTTCTTCGCTTTTATCGTAACGGGGGTTAGTATAAAGCATATTTGGTGAGGATGCCGCGTCGAAAATTATTGCATAACCACCCTCGGTTGCAATATCTTTTACTGCATTAAAAACTTGATCCTGAATAGGTTTAATTAACTCTTCGCGTTTCTTAAACAGCAACCCATCCTTTCCAAAATATTTCATCTGTAAATCCTTTACCTTTCTTTCTTTAGAGATAATCTCGTCTTCACGTTTCTTTTTCATCTCCTCAGTAAGCAGAACCTTTTCTGCCTGATAATCTTTGTACATTTTGTCAACCTCGGCATATTTCTCCTCTATCTCTTTCTGATAGCTGGCAGTCAGCTTGTCAATCTGCTCCTGGGCTGATTTGTATGATGGAATCTTTTTAAGAATATAATCTGAATCCACAAATGCAAATTTTTGGGCAGATACAAATCCTGAAACTGCGATAAGAACAATAATGAATAGTATTTTTTTCATGGCTTTAAAATTTTGCTTTTACCTAATCAAATAGTTTGCCAAATAAAATCAGACTAATTAATGTGAAAAAAATTATTGCTAAATAATTAAAATACAAATTAATAGGAACGATTAATAGTTAAATGGCAAATAATTAAAAAGGCATTCCTATTACAAAATGGAATTGACCTTTATTTACCCCTGGCCGGCCAGGAACATTATCAAAGCCATACCCCCAGTCTATACCAAGCATACCCAGCATGGGGAGAAACATCCTGGCACCAACTCCTGCTGATCTGTAAACATTGAAAGGGTTAACCTTGTCAAAATCGGACCAGCAATTGCCCGCTTCAAGAAAAGTGAGCAGGTAAATGGCCGCCTGTGGTTTTAAGGAAACCGGATATCTAAGTTCAAAAGAGAACTTATCGTAAATATTCCCAACACGGGTTCCATTTACCAATGGGGTTATTGAACTATTCTCGTAACCTCTTAATCCTATGGTTTCCCGTCCGTAAAGGTTATAGCCCGACATTCCATCTCCACCAAGATCAAAACCCTCGAATGGTGAAAAGCCAAGATCTTTGTTAAAATAACCGAGGAACCCAAATTGTGCATTTGTATAAAGAACCAGGTTCTCAACCAAACTCATGTACCACTGTGCTCTGCCGGTCCACTTGTGATATTCAATCCATTTGTAGCGTTTTGATACTTCTCCTTGTCCAAGTTTAGTATTAGCATAGCTAGTTGCCTGTGCAGTGGTGGCATAAGAATATTGTTTTAAGTATTCATCTATATACTTTTGCTTAAGCAGGTTGTACTCATCTGTACTGTATTCCCAGAATTTATTCGGTTTAAAAGCCGAATACGGTGGTGTAATTTGTAGTGATAAAGTGAAATTTGAACCCCTTCTTGGGTAAATAATCTGATCGGTGGAGTTTCTTGATAAGGTAGTTTTAAAACTTAGGTTATTTGAACTACCGTTTTGAAAGATAAAGTAATTCCAATTCTTAAGCAGGTAGTTTTGCAAACTCAACTCGTTGAATATTGTAAAATAATTGTCCGGCCATTTTAAACGGGTACCAATTCCCACAGATGCACCAGAAACCTTCATTGATTCATCAGAGGTTTGGTAAATGAGACTACCCCTGCTGTTTTGGATGGTGTGGTAAAGTGAAATAGAAAAATTAGTGGGTTTTCTGCCTCCCAACCAAGGTTCAGTGAATGAAAAGCTGAACGCTTTGTAATAAGTCCCATTGGTTGAAGCCCTAAGAGTTAATGATTGGCTATCACCGGAAGGCACTGGCCGCCAGGCATTTTTTTCAAAAATTCTACGTGCAGAGAAGTTTGAAAACCGGATTCCAACTGTGCCAACAAACATGTTTGCACCCCAACCACCTGATATTTCCAGCTGGTCGTTGGCTTTCTCCTCTAAAAGGTATTTCAGATCAACAGTGCCATCAGCCTGGTTGGGAATGGGTTTTACGTCAAGTTTTTCGGGATCGAAGTGACCCATCTGTGCCAGTTCCCGAATGGTACGGGTAATCTCGGACTTACTGAAAAGATTTCCGGGTTTGGACCAGATTTCGCGACGGATAACATTCTCGTTGGTTTTAGTGTTCCCAACAATACCAACCCTGTTTATAGTTGCCTGATCGCCCTCATATATTCTCATCTCAATGTCAACAGAATCATTTGCCAGCTGCTTTTCAACCGGGGTTATCTGGAAAAAAAGGTATCCATCGTCCATGTACATGGTTGAGATGGAATTTTCATCAGTAAAAAGTCGTTTTTCCAGCAGCGCCTGATCGTAAACATCACCTTTTTTCATTCCTAAGTAAGCGGTTAACGCATCGGATGGTAGCTTGGTATTGCCAACCCAGGATAAGGATCGGATATGATATTGCGGACCCTCGTTTAACCAAAGGTGAATCCCGATTCTTTTCTCATTAACCACAAAAATTGAATCTTTTAAAATCCGGGCATCCCTATAGCCATGCTCGTTATAAAAAGCAATAAGGTTATTTTTATCCTCCTCGTACTCCGCTTCAATAAACTTTGCTGATTTAAAGATATTGATATCCCGTCTGTGGGTTTTTTTCAGGGCGCGTCTTAACCTGGCATCGCTATAAGCAACATTACCTTCAAACGTGATATCGCTGATTTTCACCTTTCCGTTCTTTTTGATGGCGAAAGTAAGCTTAACACCGTTTGCAATAATGGTATCATTCTCCTGTAAAATGTCAACCCCAGTGTTCAAGTATCCTTTGCTACGATAATGTTTTTTAATTATTCGGGTTGAATTTTCGAGAATGCTTTCAGTCACCTGTCCGCCAGCCCTGAGCTTGAGTAAGTCTTTTAAATCATCCACCTCTCCTTTCCTCACACCTGTAAAATTTATAGAAGAAATCCTGGGTCGTTCAAGCAGGAAAATATCCAAATAAATATCTTTCCCATCGGTTTTGGTAGCTGTAACCTTAACATCGGAGAATAATCCCTGGTTCCACAACTTTTTAATTGAACGGGTTACCTCATCGCCGGGGATGGTAATGGTATCGCCTACATTTAACCCGCTAACTGATACTAAAACCGTCTGATCCAGAAATTTCACTCCTGAAACGGTGACCTCCTTTATACAGTATTTTTTTGGGTTTTCGTAGTTTAATTCAATCTCCTGGGCAAATAAACCAATCGGTAACGAAAGGGCTATAAATAGAATAAAAAGATTTTTATGCTTCATATAACATTATTAATCAACCTTTTAAGTTGTAATTTTATTAATAAAAAATAGAAAGTGATTTTTCAAAATCAGGCAAATTTAATCAAGTGACTTAACTGTAACAAGCTAAAGTGTGTAAAATAAGCTAAAGTTGTTCACTTATTTTACCAAAACGGCGTTCTCTTTTTTGATAATCAATAATTGCGGCATATAAGTCATCTTTTGAAAAGTCGGGCCAAAGCACCGGTGTAAAATAAAGTTCGGAGTAAGCAAGTTGCCAAAGCAGAAAATTACTTATTCTAAGTTCGCCGCTCGTTCTTATCATTAGTTCCGGATCGGGTATTCCGGCGGTATCAAGGTATTTAGTAAAGAGTGTTTCATTTATTTCATCCTTGGTAAATTTTCCTTTTTTGGTATCCGTCATAATTTTATTAACAGCTCTAATAATTTCACTTCTTGAACTATAGCTCAGGGCAAGTATCAGGTTTAAACCACTGCATTTTGATGTTTTTTTGATGGCTTCTTTGAGCTCTTTCTGTACTTTTGGGGGGAGGGAAGAAATGTCCCCAATTGTGCCAAGACGTACGTTATTTTTTATCAGCTCATCGGTTTCGGAATTAATTGTTCCTATTAGAAGGCTCATAAGAGCATCAACTTCCATCTTTGGACGCTTCCAGTTTTCGGTGGAAAATGCATATAAAGTTAAGTATTTGATACCTAACTCAGCAGCTGCTTCAGTTGCATTTCGAACTGCTTTCACCCCATTTTTATGGCCAAAAACCCGTTGTGTCCCTCTCTGCTTTGCCCAACGCCCGTTTCCATCCATTATTATGGCAATGTGATGGGGGATCTTGCTGTTGTCGATATTTTCCTTCAAGTTCATGTTTAAAATTATCTATACGCAGGACAAGTGTACCCATTGTTATAAAGCCGGTAAGTTAAAAATAATCCTGCAAATGAAAACCAATCGTTATTATGAAGTATAGCTTTTCTACCGCCATCAGGATTTTCATAGCTGTCAATTGAATCGGTGATAGTTTTATGCATTCGCCATTCAACTCCTACAGCAGTCCGGCTACCTGTACAGATTTTTATACCGATTCCAAAAGGGAAATGGGGCATAATCTGCCCATCAACATAAGCCACACCAATACCAACAATGACATACGGAGTAAAATTTTCCTTTTTATATTGATGGGTGTCGAAGGCTAACAGGTTGATTTCACTTAATGCTTCTGCTTCAATTAATCTTTTGCTGAAAGAACCGGTTTTCCCGGGCAGAAAATGGCTGGAAGGGTTATAGCTACCTCTAAGGCCACCATAAATTGCAGATACTCTGGCAGTATAAAAGTTGTTGAAATTGTATTTATAAATTACTCCAATTGCCGTAAGAGGCTGGTATAATTGAGTTCCCAGGTTGTAATCACCAATATAGTATGAACCACCCAATTGTAATCCCAGGTCTCTTTTCTCCTGAGAGTGAGCGGTATGATGAGTGATAATAATTAAAAATAGAAAAGATAAATATTTGAACATTTTAAAGGGAGATTGTTAACGCCTTGTTAGCCCTTTTAGGTGCTTAGCTCTGGGAAAACGATAATAGACATTGAAATTGAACAGGTAATAAACATCGTTGTATTTGGATTTTTTGGTAGTAAACCCATCCAGGTAGTCGGAGAGTACATACCTGGCGCTAAGTTCAGCGCCAAATGAGATACGAGGAATGAATGCCATTTTTGCACCGATACCAACAGGGAAAAGCATTGCAAATGAAGAATTATCGTTAAATCTTGGGTCACTCTTCAAACTTTGGTTAGGAAAAACGCTATAAAAAGCAGATCCGACCCCAAAAAATGCATACAAGCTGAATGGCTGGTTTAGTTTCCGTAACCCACCTCGTAGCTGCATAACAGAATAATAGTAGTTTTGATTACTCTCAGGAATAATAAAGTAAAGCCCTCTTATTGAGATTTCGTTAGTTATCGTTGAAAAAGAATGGCCCCTAAGGTAGTTTACAGAATTTCTATCAGTTGAGGCCAGAACTCCAAGTGATAAATCAGCCTTTGCATAAATTTTTTCATCCAACCTAAAAACAACTCCGGCTGAAAAGCCCGGACGGGTAGAGCGAATACTGATATCCTTAATGCCAAACCAGTTGGATTTATCGGCACTACCGCCAATATCCCCAAAATAATGAAATGTTGTTAGCCCGCCATAAACCTCCAGCCTTTGCAGTTTCCATGCCTGGCCATAGGTAACAATGCTAAAAAGGATAAGAAAAATTGATATAGCTGTTTTTTTCATCAACTCCCTCTATTTTGATACAAAGATAATATTGGTAAAAACAATATCAACAAATTAACAAACGAAAAGTGGTTATGGGTATTGCATTTCTTCCAATTTTTAGTATAAATCAGTTTCTCTTATCGGCTCCCCATAGCAGCTTATTACGAAGAGTGGTAAAAAAATTATTCCCTTTTAAATAGACTAATCCAATATTGAAGGATGATCTTTTTATTTCAAAACTTACAGGAGATGAAATAGAAAAGGAGCGGGAATCTAAGGAAATGTTGACTTCCCCTGATCTACCAACAGCTTCTAACCGTAAATTACATGTATCAGGTATTACCAGAGGGCGAACAGTAAGATGATGGGGTGCAATAGGAGAAATTACAAATGACTGCATAACGGGGCTGATAATCGGGCCGCCAACACTTAAGGAGTATGCCGTTGAACCAGTTGGTGTTGATACAATTAAGCCATCAGCCCAATAGGTACAAAGAAACTCATCGTTAACATAAGTGTTGATGGTTATCATGGCTTTATCCTTTTTTTGTATGGTAAAATCGTTCAAAGCATAGGGGAAACTGTTAAAGGGGTTATTTTCCGTTTGCAGCTGAAGCAACGATCTTGGCTCAACAACATATCTGCCATTCAGAAGTTGGTCTATTGCATTCCCGATATCTTCCGTTGAAATATTTGCCAAAAACCCCAATCGGCCAAAATTAATTCCCAGAACAGGGATGTGAGCCTCTTCAACAAATGAAACTGAATCCAGAAAAGTTCCATCGCCACCTAGGCTAAGCATAAAATTGGCAAGGTATTTTACTTCGCCGGGGCTCCTGTACACTGCTTTAACAATGGGTTCATATCCCATCTCTGAAATCAGGTAATCCCGAAACGGTGCGTAAATAATTACCTCTGCTTTATGAAAGTATAGCTGCTGGAAAAGGGTCTCAATTTCAACTTTATACTTAACGTCTAAGCCTTTACCATAAATTGCAATAACCATAAAAATCAAATATAATGATTAGGTGTTCAAATATTTAAGAAGCAGATTGTACCGCTCTTGCATCAAATCATCCTCGTCATCATGCTTCATATAGGATCCCACGATAGTGTAGTTATACCTGTTAAAGGTTTGATTAATGGATGTCAAATCGGTAACATTCAACTTAAGTGTGAGTTCTATCTTCACCGAATTGGGTTGAGAAGTAATGTATGCGCTAAGAATTTTGGCATCATTCCCTTCAACAATCTGGGCGATTTGTGCCATAGAGAAATCATTCTGGTTAAGCTCTAAAATTATTATCCCGCCGGGATTGGTAAAAGCGGAAAGGTCCGCAAAGTAGTGCAAAAGATCCATAATGGTTATTACGCCAAGGTAGTATTTTCTGCTATCGAGCACGGGGATGAGCGAAAGTTGTAACCTTGATGCAATTTCCATTACCTCAAAAACATGCTGAGAAGAATTAACGAATGGCCGCAATAATGAGAGCTGATGGTTCCCAAGGGGTTCCTCAGGCATGTTCATATCATAAATATCTGTTTCTGAGATCAACCCTAAAAACTCCTTATCGTTAACTATCGGCAGATGGGATACTTTGAAAATATCCATCCAGTTCAATGCCGTTATTCCTGTATCAGAGGTTTTAAGTGCCGGAACAACATCAGAAAGCATATCTTTTGCAAGCATAGCCAATTATGATTTGATATTTCTTTTACTTTTGTACAAATTTAATCCGAAATTTCGGCATATGACCCGTTTAAGCGTAAATATTAACAAAATTGCCACCCTCCGCAATGCCAGAGGCGGTGATATTCCCAATGTACTAAAGGCCGCAATTGATTGTCAACGATATGGAGCAGAGGGGATTACTGTACATCCTCGTCCTGATGAAAGGCACATCCGTTACCGGGATGTTTATGATATCAAACCCATAATAACCACTGAGTTTAATATTGAAGGGTATCCTTCCGATTCGTTTATGGAGCTGGTATTGGCTATCCACCCCAACCAGGTAACTCTGGTTCCAGATCCGCCAGAAGCATTGACTTCAAGTAATGGGTGGGACACAATAAATAGAAAGGTACAGCTAACAGAAATTGTTAAAATTTTACAATCAAATGGCATAAGAACCTCCATCTTTGTAGATGCCAATCCCATTATGGTAAAACATGCCGCCGATACCGGAACTGACCGAATTGAACTTTATACTGAGCCTTATGCATCAAATTTCCCAAAAAATAAGGAGAAGGCCATTGAAGATTTTGTGGTTTCAGCAGAAATGGCTAAAACAGTTGGCCTTGGTTTGAATGCCGGACATGATTTAAACCTGGAGAATTTGAGATATTTCGCTCAAAACATACCGGGTTTATTGGAAGTTTCAATTGGTCATGCTTTAATTGCCGACGCACTTTACTTTGGTCTTGAAAATACCATTCAGATGTACTTGCAACAACTCCGATAAAATGAAGCTATTTTTCAGAGAATATGGCACAGGAGAGCCTCTAATTATACTTCATGGGTTGTATGGCGCATCGGATAACTGGTTATCAATTGCCAGAGAGCTGGAAAAAAATTATCGGGTAATCCTGGTTGACCAGAGGAATCATGGACAAAGTCCGCATAGCGATGACCATTCATACGCCCTAATGGTTGACGATCTTGTGGAACTGTTTAACGATCTTAATATTGAACATGCAAATATTATTGGGCATTCCATGGGTGGAAAGGTTGCCATGCTGTTTGCAATCAGGTATCCGGAAAATGTTAAATCGCTTGTTGTTGTAGATATAGCTCCCTGGAGCTATAGAGAACCTGGGCAAGAAGAGCAGCCCTGGCTAAACGAACACACCAAGATTATCGCCAGCCTGAAAAGTATTCCAATTAAGACTATCACCTTACGGGCAGAAGCAGAGGCAATCCTCTCGTTTACAATTCAGTCTGACAGGATCCGGCAATTCCTGCTGAAAAACCTCAACAGGGAGAAAGATGGTTCTTTCACCTGGAAACTAAACCTTGAAGCGCTAAATAATAATCTCCCAGAATTAATGGAAGGTGTTGTAGATGGCAATACTAAAATCTATACCAAAACCCTTTTTATAAAAGGTGAACTATCAGAATACATCCCATTTAACAGGTTTGATGAGCTAAAGGATATCTGCCCTAACTCAACTTTAACGACAATTAATGAGACCGGTCATTGGGTGCACGCTGAAAAACCCGCTGAGTTTGTAGCGTGTGTGAGAAAATTCCTTGATACGTAACTCGTATAATTTATATCTCAAGCAAAATATTAATCTGATATTAAAATACTTACTCCATAACCCTTTCAATGTTATCGGGTGCAATCAACGGCTCGTTTTTATACTTCAGAAATACCTGGGCAACGGATAAAGCATCTTTCTCACAGTAACGTACAATCCTCTCTATATCTTTCTGGTTATAGTAAACATCGGCTACCTGGCTCCCATCAATGTCATCTTTAGGCGAAGGGATATTGAAAATATTGGTAAGTAAATCAAGGGATGTATAATGCTTAAAATCACCGAATTTCCAAAGTTCCATGGTATCCAGAAATTTAACCTCCCATGGTTTTTTCCCGGCAACATCTAGGCAACCTGGGATTTCGATGCCATTTACAAGCATCCTGCGGGCAATATAGGGGAAATCGAACTCCTTTCCATTATGAGCGCAGAGGTGAGCATTCGGTTTATTTTCAAACCTGTTCAACATTTGAGCAAAAGATGTTAGTATTTCCAACTCATCCGCTCCATAGAATGATTTAATTCTGAAATACCTGATGCCTCCTTTAGAGACTACCAGACCAACCGAAATGCAGATTATCTTCCCAAACTCAGCATAAATACCTGATTTTGAGAATATACTCTCTGGCGTTTCATTCTCTTTAACAAGATAAGCCGCTTTTTTATCCCAAAAAAATTTCAACTTTTCAGGGGTTTCTAAATAAGTTGGGTTTTGAGGTACTGTTTCTATATCCAAAAACAGTACATCCTCGGGTTTGATATCTTTAAGCATACTTTTATTCTAGTCCGTGGCTACGGAGTGTTTTTTCAATAATTGATGTCAGGATGTTGATTGCCACTGAGTTATTCCCACCCTGAGGGATAATAATATCTGCATACCTTTTGGTGGGTTCAATAAACTGTAAGTGCATGGGTTTAACTGTTTTATCGTACCTTTCCAACACTTTATTAACCGTTCTTCCCCTTTCAATGATATCCCGTAATACCACGCGGGAAAGACGATCGTCAGCATCAGCATCAACAAAAACCTTTATGTCCATCAAATCCCTGAGCTCAGGGTTGGTTAATATCAGAATTCCTTCAATTATCACCACGTGTTTAGGCGTAATCTGGATTGTTTCCTTTGCACGGGTACATGTTAAATAGGAGTAAATGGGTTGATCAATGGGCTGACCCTCTTTTAAAAGCTTAACATGCTCAGTAAGCAGCTCAAATTCAATTGATGAGGGGTGGTCAAAGTTGATCTCCTGCCGCTCTTCAATCGGCAGATGAGAGCTATCTTTATAGTAGTTGTCCTGTGGGATTACCACAACTTCGCCAGGTGGCAGTAACTCAATAATCCGTTTAACAACTGTTGTTTTCCCAGAGCCAGTTCCACCGGCAATCCCAATGATTAGCATGCTTTATTCAGTTAGTTTAACCATAATTCCAAACAATTGCTAAAATACAAATCTTTTTATCAAAAACCATTTGCTATTTTTGTTGATGACAAAAACAATACTATGAGTGAACTTTACCCGTTAAAATTTCATCCTATATTTAAGGATTACATCTGGGGAGGATCAAAGCTAAAAGATAAGTTTAACAAGAATATTCCTGCCACTTTTACCCGATGTGCTGAGAGCTGGGAAATATCAGGTGTACAAGATAATATCTCCGTTGTTTCAAACGGATACCTGAAAGGGAATGATCTACAAGAACTTATTGAGATCTACATGGCCGATATCGTTGGCGAAAAGGTTTATGAACAGTTTGGGGTCGAATTCCCCCTGCTAATCAAGCTGATAGATGCCAAGGAGGATCTTTCCATTCAGGTGCACCCAAATGATGAGATTGCCAAACTGAGGCATCATGCTTTTGGCAAAACAGAAATGTGGTATGTAATTGACAGTGAACCAGGTTCAAAAATAATAACAGGTTTTGACAGGGACACCACACCAGATGAATACCTGAACCTGTTGAAAAGTAAGAATCTGGTTGACGTTCTAAAATACGAAGATGCCAAACCCGATGATGTATTTTTTATTCCGCCCGGTACTGTTCATGCCATCGGGAAAGGGCTGCTTATAGCTGAGATTCAGCAAACATCAGATATTACCTATCGGATTTACGATTGGGACAGGGTGGACACAAAGGGTAAACCCAGAGAGTTGCATACCGATTTATCTCTGGATGTGATTAACTATAGAAAATTTAGTGAAGGCAAACTCCACCCCGAAAGGCAAACGAATAAAACAATCGAACTAATTAAATGTAACTATTTTACCACCAACCGATTATCGTTTAACAAGTCCATTGGAAGGGACTACAACTGGTTGGACTCATTTGTTGTTTACATTTGCATCGAAGGGGAGGTTGATGTTATATATAATTCGGGAGCCAAAGAGAGAATTTATGCGGGGGAAACGATCTTAATTCCGGCAGATTTGAAAGAAATCATACTAACTCCCTTAAAATATTCTACAATTCTTGAAATTTTTGTATCCTAAAAATGGCTGTTGGTTGAATATATTAAGGGTTTCAATTAAAAATGCAGGCATTCTATAAAATAATTAAATAAAAAGATATATTTGTTTTGAAAAAGTGTTGATTTTTTTTCTATCTTCATCATTCGATGGACAATGTAATTTACTTCATTAAATCGACTTTAACCAGCGAGATGGCATCTAGTGGTTTTCCCCTGATATATAAAGGGGAGATGAACCACCAGATTATGCGATCTTTTGCTTTTATGGCCAACCGCAAAATTGCCGAAAAGAATATCCCCACACCCACCCGTAAAAGGGTATTTCATATCATGATCGAATGCCTGCAAAACATCACCAAGCATTCTGATGATTATGATGAGAAGGAGAAACAGATAGGCAATGGTCTATTTATTGTGGGTGAGAATAAGGATTCGTTTTATGTAATTACCGGGAACCTGGTGAGGAACGAGAAAATGCCTACCCTTGAATCACGAATTGAAAAGCTCAACAAATCAACCTCAAAAGACTTAAAATCCCTCTTCCTTAAACAGATGATCGAAGGCGAACTGAATGAGAAAGGGGGTGCTGGGCTTGGTTTGATTGATATCGCCAGAAAATCCGGCAACAAATTATACTACCATTTTGTACCCTACGATAGCAGCCGGCATTTCTTTATCCTGGCCGTTACAATTCCTATTGATTTTGAGGAAGATGAAGATGATGACAGCTAACTATTCTTTTGATTCCCATGCTATTCAATATAAATTCATTCAGATTTCATTTTAAGGCAAGCAATTTGCAGGTAGATTAATGATTAATAACAGCAAATGATTCAAAAATATTTATTCCTAATATTAGCTCTGCTCTCATCTACCAGCCTTTTCCCACAGGCAAAAGATGAGGATAAAGATCGTAACCTTGTTAAACAAAACCGCATTCAAAAAACCACCCAGTGGACCCATAAGTATTCTCAGGGGAAACCAAATCCCAAAGGTTATATCACTTCTGAAACAATATATGATAAAAACGGAAATCCGGTTGAGGTTATCAACTATAAAGCCAGCGGACAGGTATCATCCAAACTCTCCTATAAATTCGACCAGAACAACTATAAGACTGAATTCGTTCAATATCAAAAAGTTAACTCTCCCGATCTTGAAGTATCCTTCAAGCAATCATTTGCTTACGATGAAAAAGGAAATAAAAAAATTGAGGTTGGTTTTGATGGGGCGTCCCCTTACCAAATTATCTATACCTATTTCCCTGATGGCAGGCAGAAGGATGTGACCAAATACAACTCCGACAGATCGGTATCCGAAAAATGGGAATACTCCTACACCGATGATTTAATTACCATCAACGTTTATAAACCATCCAATAAACTCGACCGAAAAGTTTTAAAGAAGATTGATCATTCCGGGAACACAATTGAAGAAACAAATTTGAATGCTGCTGGCAAAGAGCTGCAAAAAAATATCAGCGAATATGATGAAAGTGGCAAGCTAACATTGCTGAAAGAGTTCTACGCCGGAAACCCAATTAAGACACTGACCTATAAGTACAATCCTCAGAATCAGTTAGTAGAGGTTAACCAAACTAACCCTGATGGGAAAAAATTCCTTAATCACTCCTACAAATATGACGGCAAGGGTTTACTGGTTGAGGAGAAGTGGTTTGACGGCATTCCGGATGATTACTCAAGTAAAACTTACAAGTACGACAGCAAATCGAATGTGATTGAGATAGAATCCTACTATTCAGATTATAAGTATAAAGTCTTGTACAAGTTCAGCTACGAATTCTACTAAAATTCACAATTTATCCTTTATCAAAAATGAATATGGATTCAATATCAGGATTCACTCAAATAAATGT
>CAZKHG010000007.1:0-106231 GCA_964552655.1 uncultured Rikenellaceae bacterium | reverse complement strand
AGGTCGCCGCCACCCATCACGGCCCCCGGATCTAAACCGGGGGCCTTTTTTATTGTACTCATCAAAAAATAAAAAAAGCTGCCAGAATTGACAGCTTCTCTCATTTAATGTAGGATCTATTTATTTGAACTCGACCATTTTAAACCCCTTAGTAACTTTATCACCAGCCTTGACATTAACCTCTTTAATTATACCATCGAACGGAGCTATTATTTGGTTGAGCATTTTCATAGCTTCGAGTACCAAGAGCTTATCGCCATGTTTTACTTTTTGCCCATTTTTAATGTAAACATTGGTTATTGTGCCGGGGATAAACGATTTTAATTCTTTTGGGTTGGGCATTTTCCATTCAGCATTATTATCATATTTACGTGTATAAAGGGTCTTGTAATCGGTTCCCTCAATATTCAATATTTTAAGATTTGGAAAATTTGAATTTATATCATCTTCGCTTCCAACCTTAGTTTTAACTGTGTTTTTGTTTGTCATTTTTCAATTATTAAAAAGGTGGAATTCCATGTTTTTTATAAGGACGATCAGATACCTTATTGCCTGATACTTCTAAAGCATGAAGCAGGAGTTTTCGGGTTTCATCAGGCTCAATAACTGTATCAATAAATCCACGTGCTGCAGCTACATATGGGTTTGCAAATTTCTCTTTATACTCCTGAACTTTTTGCAAACGGACCTTTTCAGGATCTTTTGCTTCTGTTATTTCCTTACGGAAAATAATATTTGCGGCTCCTTCTGGTCCCATAACAGCGATTTCGGCACCTGGCCATGCAAAAACAAAATCAGAACGAAGGTGGCGGGAACTCATTGCAATATACCCTCCGCCGTAAGCTTTTCTAAGTATCACGGTCATTTTAGGAACTGTTGCTTCACTAAAGGAATAAAGAACTTTTGCCCCATGCCGAATAACCCCGGCGTGTTCCTGATCAATACCAGGGAGGTAGCCAGGTAGGTCAACCAATGTTACTATAGGAATATTAAATGCATCGCAGTATCGGATGAATCGGGCAGCCTTATCAGAGCTGTCAACATCCAAAACACCAGCCAATACAAGGGGTTGGTTTGCTACGAATCCAACTGTATCTCCATTTAAACGACCAAACCCAATGACAATATTGGCGGCCCACATCTCCTGAATCTCCATGAAATCGGAATCATCAACCAAAGCTTTAATAACATTTCTGACATCATAGGGCAACTTGGGATCATCGGGGACGATTTCTGCTATTTTATATTCCGGTTTTGGTTCTTTGGGTTCAAATTTTCGGGCTTTTCGTGTGTTGTTCCAGGGGATATAGGTAATTAACTTTTTTATTTGCTCGAAACACTCAATTTCACTTTCTGAATAAAAGTGAGCATTACCTGTAATTTCGGCATGCACCCTTGCCCCACCTAAATCTTCCTGAGAAATCTCTTCACCTAAAACCGATTTAATTACCTCTGGCCCAGTGATAAACATTTTTGATATTTTATCTACCACAAACACAAAATCTGTTAAAGCCGGAGAGTAAACCGCACCTCCGGCGCAGGGACCCAGAATAACTGATATTTGAGGTATTACCCCGCTTGATAATGTGTTGCGGAAAAATATTTCACCATAGCCAGCCAGGGAATTAACCCCTTCCTGAATTCTAGCACCCCCGGAATCATTAATACCAATTAAAGGTATTCTCATACGTAAAGCGTAATCCATGATCTTAGTGATTTTACGAGCGTGCATACCACCCAGTGACCCTCCGGCAACAGTAAAGTCCTGTGCAAAAACTGCCACAGGCGCACCATAAATTGTGCCAGTCCCAATTATAACACCATCGCCATGAAGCACTTTACCATCCATGCCAAAATCACGGGCCTCGTGTTCAACAAAAAGGTCATACTCATGAAATGAGTCTTCATCAAGCAGCGCAATAATTCGTTCACGGGCAGTTAGTTTCCCCATTGCCGCCTGTTTGGCAATGGCTTGTTCACCACCACCCTGAAGAACGACCTCTTTACGTTTTTTTAATTCCTCAATCTGACTTTTTAAAGCCATACATGTACTTTTTTAGTTAGTAAATATTGAAATTGAATTTTTGTCCACCGCAATCGAGTTTGCAAGGTTACAAAAACAAAGTTAGAATTGGAAAAAATGGAGTCCTTTTTTAAAATGAACAAAGTTATTTTATTGTATATCAGTGAAATATTTTTTAAACAGACGTTTAGCAGGCATTAATGGTTTTTTTGCAAGTCATTTGCCTTCAAACACACAAAGTTCTTTGCAAAGTCCTTTCCAGGGATCTTAATGAAATCAAACTTAAAATCTGAAGCATATAACCCATTAATATAGTTACTCATAAACACGAAAGTTACATCCATAAAAAAACCGACTGCTGTTATTATGACAAAATGTAATTTATTTCATAACTTTACATAGGTAAGAATGTTTTATGAAATCGTCTTTTAAATATTTATCATTATTAATAATGCTTTTCATTTTTGGTTGTAAAACCAACTTTGGACAGGATATAAAGAATTTTGAGAAAATATTCGAAAAGGAAGACCTGGAAATCATTTCAAAGGGCCAAAAAAAATTCAGAAATATCAGCACCCTTAGCTATTACCCAGACACCTTACCGGTTTGGTTTTTTAACCCGCCAAAGAGTGATGAAAACCTGATTTATGCCATTGGTATTTCCGATCCTGATATGGAACCTGTAAAAGCAAGAGAGCTGGCAAAACATCGGGCGGAAGCAATGGCATGTATTAATATGAAATCTAAATTACAGTATATCAGGGATATGTACACTAACGAGCAGCAAGAGGGTAAGTATTCCACCTACAGACAGCGTTTCGATACCTATTTTAAGGTTAGCACTGCATCTCTGATTAATGATGATTGCTTCTCCGTTGTTGATACCCATTTCACCCGTTATAATGAGTATATGGTGTTAATTAAATTCAACCCTACTTTAGTTCAACAAACTCCCAGTAAGATTTTAAGTGTCATTGGTACAGTTTTTTATGTAGAGGCACAGGTTAAAGATGCATTTGAGGTGCAGGCAGAGTACGAGTTGCAATCATCGTTTAAATCACCGCAGATGAGCAGCCAGGAAGCTCATTACCTCTATCGTGAAAAAGGGAATAAGTTTCTTACCAATTCGGTTTACCTGGGGAACCTAAACGAGTTCCCCGTTTACATATACAGGTATGCATCACCATTATGGAAGGAGAATACTGTACCTTTTACCAGCTACAATGGGTTATGGAGTAAATTCACCCAGGAATTTTTGCGACACCTTACTTTAACAACAGAGGAAAGCCGAAAACGGATTAAAAATCTTGGTCAGCAATACAACCCCGAGAATGTAACCCTTTCCCGCGAGGTTGCATCTATGGCCGCATCCTTAAAGTTGAATGGCATTGAATTTGCACAAGATACTGTTAAATTTGATATTCAAATACTTGAGGAAAACGCAGGAATTAAATAGATTTATTTGTTAAAACCATTAAATACAACAATATGAGTAACCTAAGTAAAATTATTTACAGTGTGTTATTGCTGGGAGCGATTAATACATCATCGCTTTTTGCTCAGGAGATAACGAATGTTACATCTAAGCAGATTGGCGAGAAGTTAACCATTGGCTATGATATCATTGGAGAAAAACTGGGACAACAATTCGATGTGACTCCAATGTATTCGGTTGATGCAGGGAAAACCTTTTTACCCATGAAAAGCGTAATGGGAAATACGGGAGCAAACGTTCCGGGTGGTAAAAACCAGATAATTGTATGGGATGTTTTAAAAGATTTAAAAGAGCTGGATGGAAGCGTGATGTTTAAAATTGCCGCTACCACCAAATCTTTGGCGCCTACCCAGGAGGAGTTCGGCAAGATGCAGTTTAAGATAGAGAGCTTTCATCATACCGATAATAACAAAATAGATTTGCTGCTTAGCATTACCAACAATGGCCCTAAGAAAGACCTTAAGATGATAAACGGGCTGATCACCATAACCGATTTCAAAAAATTTAAGTACGATGCCCAAAGAGGCAATATTGCTGAAGTTGTTGGCAGTGAGCGATACTCTACCCCAACCCGAACCATGAAACCTGGCGAAACGGTTAAAGCTGCCTTTACGTTCGAAAGAGTACCGGGTGATCTTGATCGTGCAATGAGGCTTG
This sequence comes from uncultured Rikenellaceae bacterium, assembly GCA_964552655.1. Classification (GTDB taxonomy): domain Bacteria; phylum Bacteroidota; class Bacteroidia; order Bacteroidales; family Tenuifilaceae; genus CAZKHG01. Next base: position 102,056 of record CAZKHG010000007.1, on the reverse strand, counting down.
ATATTGGTGTTGAACTGCTTACCATTGAGGAGTATGGGTTGGGTGCACTGGAAATCGGGAAACTTCAATTCCGCGATTTACCAATCACATTTGCCAAAACATCCGGTTTAACAGTTGAGGTTTCCAAAAAACTCGAAGCAGCAACCAGTCCAGTTAGCTATACTATTAAGAAAGAGGAAGTAAAAGATGTAACCCCTCCTGCATTGACTATCACAGAACCTGCAGATATCCCGTTAATTAGCAGCGGAACAACACGTGGACGACCTTATGCCCAATCCTCAATCGGAATGGATGATAAGAGGTTGAGAGCACTGGGTACAGGGGAAGAATATACCGTTGATGGCAGCACCATTGTTGTTAAAGGTAAAGCCACTGATGAAAGCGGTATTTCCGATGTTATTATAAATGGGAAAGACGCAACGGTTGGGCAGGATGGAACATTCTCTGCTGAAGTACAACTGCATGATGGGAAAAACGAAGTAATTATCCGTGCAACCGATATCAGGCAAAACAGCACCGAAAGGAAATTCTTTGTAGTTCGCAAATCAGCCCAGGCATCAAAGGGGGAAACAGAAGAGCTGGATATCATTTTTGATGAACAGAAAAGAATGCCAAAATACTATGCCCTGATTATGGGGGCAAGCGATTACCAGGACGAATCGGTTACCGATTTGGCCCAACCTATCAATGATGCTCAAAAACTTTACGATGTACTTACCACAAAATACACCTTCAACCCGCAGGATGTAATTTTCTTAAAAAACCCTACCCGGGAGCAAATGATAAACGAGCTCGATCGGCTAACAAGAAGAATAACAAAGTACGATAACTTGCTGGTATTTTACGCAGGGCATGGTTTCTGGGATAAAGAAACAGAGTTTGGCTATTGGATTCCCGTTGATTCAAAGATTACCAGTACGGCTCAATGGCTTGCAAATAGCCAGATTAAAGATTATGTTGCTGCCATCAAATCAAAACACACGCTATTAATTGCAGATGCATGTTTTGGTGGAAGCATATTCCTTAACCGCAAAGCATTTGCAGAAGGTTCTGATGCTGCCAATAAACTTTACGACTCACCAAGTAGAAAAGCCATGACAAGTGGCTCATTGACCGAAGTTCCCGATAGAAGCGTGTTCCTTGAATATCTTGTAAAACGTTTAAACGAGAACACTAAGAACTACCTGTCGGCAGAGGAATTGTACAGCAGCTTTAAAAACATTGTCATGTCCAGTAGCCCGGTTACACCTCTCTATGGCGAAATTAAGGGAACTGGGGATGCAGGGGGTGATTTTATCTTTGTAAGAAAATAATTGTACAAGAAACCCACTTTTTTTAAGTGGGTTTCTTTATTTTTGTCCTATCGTATTACAATTTGGTTAACCCACAAAAAAAAATGATTATGAAAAAACTTTTACCCCATACCCTGATAACCCTTGTAATTATAGGATTAATTAGTATATCATTAAGCGGATTTGCCCAGGATGATCAAAAGAAACAGAAAATGCAGGATAAGGTTGATCAGGCAAAGCTTAAAGTTGAGAAGGCGGATGCCAAGGTTTTCTCAGCAGACAGCTTAATACAAGCTGGCCAAAGTTTGCTGGCTGAGGCTGATGATGAAATGAAAGAGCTAACCCGCGAACAAAAAGATATCGATAAGGATTACTACAACAGCATTAAACCCTATGAAAAGCAATTAAAATCAAAAGATAAAGACGAGGTTAATGAGGCTAAAGCCGAACTCAAAAAAATTGATGCCAAGTATAAGGAGGATATGAAAGCCTGGAACAGTAAGTACAAAGTATCAATCAAAAAGTATGAGAATGGTAAGAAATTATCCGACAAGGGGAAGGAGAACCTGAAGAAAGCCAAAGAGATGAAAAAGGAAGCCGATAAAGCTTTAAAAGAAGCCGAAAAGAACGCAAAATCAAAATAGTTATAAATCAGAATTATTTCAACAGCCATTCACCGAATGGCTGTTTTTTGTTTATTTGCAAAAACACATTTTCATGAGTAAAAATAAATCCAGTTCAAGTCCTTATAAAAAATTCTCCAAAAACTTTTGGACTGCCGTTGTGATGGAGTTTTTTGAAAGGGGTTCATACTATGGGGTAATGTCGGTTCTGTCGGTTTACCTGATAATGACAACAGATCAGGGAGGGCTTGGCTTCTCTAAGGAAAGTGTTGGGGTTATAAAAAGTGTAATTACACCTTTATTGTATTTTCTCCCAATACTATCCGGGGCAATTTCCGATCAGTTTGGCTACCGGAGAACCCTTATGTTCTCATTTGTTGTAATGAGTGCCGGGTATTTTCTTACTGGTATTAGCACATCATATTTGGCCATCTTCTTTAGCCTGCTCCTTATGGTCACAGGGGCTGGTTTTTTTAAACCCATCATTTCCGGAACAATTGCACGAACAACCACCGAGGAGAATTCAACCCTTGGGTTTGGCATTTACTATTGGTCCATTAACCTTGGTGCCTTCTTGTTCCCGTTGATTTTAATCCCAATGCTTAAAAAAGCAGGCTGGGAGTACATTTTCATCATGGCAGGGGTTGTTACAGGTAGTTTACTGCTGATGAATATTTTCATTTATAAAGAACCTGATAAAAAAACCACCCCAAAAACGCTCATCGAAGTTTTTAAAGGCATGATCATGGTTTTAAAGGATTACAGGTTCCTTATCATGATAGTTATTTACTCTGGTTTCTGGATTATGTATTTCCAGATGTTTGATACGGTTCTATGGTATCTGAAAGAGTACATGGATATGACTCCTGTAAATGATACCGTGAATAGCGTATTATCCTTTTTGAAAATAAAGTCAACATGGGAATTCGACGCGGAGCACGTTACCGTTATCGCAGCGGGAACCATCATCGCATTGCAGCTATTCATTTCAAATATTGTGAAGAATAAAAAGGCGATGCCTACAATTATATTTGGAATATTATGTGGATCAATTGGGATGGGTGTTCTGGCAGTATCAACCTATGCGTGGGTATTTATAGCAGGGATTATCATATTCTCGATAGGTGAAATGACTGCTCACCCCAAATTCATATCATACGTTGGGCTAATTGCACCCGATGACAAAAAGGCACTTTACCTTGGATATTCATTTCTTTACGGGGTGATTGGCAGCGGGATAGGTGGTGTTTTGGGGGCATTTACCTATGTTAAATTTGTAAACGAAATGGGGCGACCTGGTTTGCTTTGGTTTATGTTTAGCATGATTGGCGTTTTAACCATTATCGGGTTATTGCTCTACAATAAATACCTTGCACCCAGAAAAAATGTTTGATAATAATTAATTGCTCATATATAGCTAAATACATGCTATCAAACATCAGAAAGAAGTATTGAGTTTTAAGAACAGTTTAGCTAGCTTTGTGCACTTTTCATCAAAAGAAACACATCAAATGTTGAAAATATGAAAGATACAGAAATTTTGATGAGCCCCAATGAGCTGGTGAGATTCTTAAAAAAACCTTCTCATGAATTTACAAAGAATGATCTGATCCTTTTTTGTGAGGAAAGAGAGATCGAAATGATCAACTTTCGTTACATAGCCGAAGACGGTAAGCTAAAAACATTAAACTTTGTCATCAGCTCGAAGGATCATCTTGATTCTATCCTATCGGCAGGCGAAAGGGTAGATGGCAGCAGTTTGTTCTCCTTCGTTGAAGCCTGCAGTAGCGATTTATATGTAATCCCCAGGTACAGAACGGCTTTTGTTAACCCCTTCTCCGATGTTCCTGCGCTTGATATTCTTTGCTCTTTCTATAATAGTGAAGGCAAACCACTGGAAAGCTCACCTGAGTATATCCTAAGAAAAGCTCATGAACATTTTAAAAATGAAACGGGTTTTACCTTTAAAGCCCTTGGGGAACTAGAGTATTATGTTATAAGTGAAAGGGATGATTCCTACCCCGGAATAGATCAGAAAGGATATCATCAGTCGGAACCATTTGCCAAATTCGAAGATTTAAGAAGAGAAGCCCTCGTTCTTATAGCTCAGGCTGGTGGAAAAATTAAATACGGCCACTCCGAGGTGGGATGCTTTATGACTGACGATAAGCTCTACGAGCAACATGAAATAGAGTTTTTACCTACACCTGTTGAAGATGCTGTGGATCAGCTTGTTGTTGCAAAATGGATAGTTCGGATGCTGGGTTACAGGTACGGCGTTGATATCAGTTTTGCCCCAAAAATAACTGTTGGCAAAGCTGGGAGTGGGTTGCATATTCACATGATGGTTGAGAAAGATGGTGACAACCTCATGGTTGAAAAAAGTGCATTGAGCTCTGTGGCCCGTAAAATGATTGCTGGTATTCTCGAAAGCGCTGATGCTTTAACCGCTTTTGGTAATACAATTCCAACTTCGTACCTAAGGCTGGTTCCTCACCAGGAAGCACCTACAAATATATGCTGGGGCGATAGAAACCGTTCAGTTGTTATCAGAGTACCGCTAGGCTGGACAGGTGCAAGGCACATGATCAGGGATGCAAACCCTGAAGATATTTACTGTTTACCCGAAACTACCTCAAAGCAAACCATCGAATTCAGGGTTCCGGATGGCTCGGCAGATATTTACCTTACCGTGGCCGGGTTGGTTGTTAGCGCATTAAATGGCATTAAAAATCCCGAAGCCTTTGCAATTGCGGAGAAGCTATACGTTGACGTCAACATTTTCAAACCAGAATTCAAGGATAAGTTGGCACAGCTTAAGCAGTTGCCTGCATCCTGCTGGGAATCTGCTGATGCGCTTGATGCAAAACGATCTCTGTTTGAATCATCCGGTGTTTTTACGAAAGGGCTGATTGATTCGAGAATTAAAAAGCTAAAATCTTACAACGATAAAGGGCTAAGCGAAAAGCTCTACGGGAATAATGAAGAAATTGCGAAGTTGGTTCAGCAATATCTTCATATAGCCTAAAAAAATATTAAACGCAATTGAGAAAACCTGCTAACCCGGCAGGTTTTTTTATTTAAAAAAATATTGTAGGTTTCAAAATGTTTTTAACTTGTACAAGGAAACCAAAATGCATTTTATGCGCAGTAAATCAGTAGGTGGAGTTGCAAGGCAGAGCAATGAATTTGGCGAATCACTTTATAAAACCCTTTTTGAACTTTCGCCAAATGGGATACTGATAGGAGATGCCAATGGGAAAATACTGAGTGCAAATACCTCTGCGTCATTAATACTGGGATATTCTAAAGAAGAACTTTTACGTTTACGGTTTCATGACCTGGTTCCACTGGAGTTACTGCCGCTGGTTGATAAAAACATTCAGCGGATTATCAACGGGGAAAACCTTCAAAACGAAGTGTATAATGTCCGCAAGGATGGTAAAAAAATATTTGTTGATATCAGGGAAACCCGAATCAATTTACCCAATGGGGATTATGGAATTCTAGTGGTATCATCAGATATTACCTTGAGGAAAGAGGCGGAAGAGGCATTGCACGAGTCGGAAGAAATGTACCGGATTTTAGTGGAAAAAACTAACGACGGGATAATCTTTGCCCAGGACGGATTATTGATTTATGGGAACCCTAAATTATCGAAATGATTGGCGTTACGCATAACGAATTTACTGGGAAACCCATTGATCGGTTTTTACCACCTGAGGAGTCGCCAAAAATCTTAGACCGCTATAGAAGAAGGCTTGCAGGGGAAAATGTGCCATCCATATATGAAACAATTATTCAAAGCGCTGATGGCAAGCTAGTCCCGGTAGAATTCAATGTGAACATGGCAACTTATCGTGGTAAAATAACCACCATGGTATTTATACGTGATATTTCTGAACGAAAGAAGGCTGAAATTATACTTAGGGAGAGCGAGGACAAGTTCAGAACCCTGGCAGAGCAAATCCCGGTAGGAATTTACAGAACCACGGAGGATGGCCAGTTGCTTTATGCAAATCCGGCACTGGCTACCATTCTGGGTTACAACTCCGTAGATGAGCTAATGACAACTAATGTTCGCAATTTTTATATTTCCCCACTTGAAAGAGAAAAAATAATTGAATCACTTAAACTTTCCGGGAATTCAAAAATTAATGAATATCAGCTTCTCAGAAAAGATGGGAAAGCTATCTGGGTTCGTGATGACTGGAATACCCACCTGAATGCAGAAGGCAAATTGGACTATTTCTATGGAGTTATTGAGAACATCAACGAACAGAAAGTTGCCAACGAGGCGTTGATTGAGAGCGAATCGAACTTAAGAGCAATGCTCAACGCTATCCCTGATCTGTTGTTTAAATTTAACAACCAGGGTGTTTACCTTGATATAAAATCATCCAACCAGAATGATCTGATTGATTCTAAGGATGAGCTGGTTGGCAAGTCAATATATGACTTCTTCCCACTGGATTTTTGCAACCGGATCGTGTTTTATATAAATAAATGTTTGGCCACAGGGCAGTTGCAAACACTCGAATATACGTTGATTTTAAACGGGGAGCTAAATTTCTTTGAGGCCCGTATTGTACCAGCCGGAACTAAAGAGGTTTTAACACTTGCCAGAAATATCACCGACAGGAAAAAGAGCGAAGAAAAAATTACCATGCTTGCCCAAACCATTATGAATGTGATGGAGTGTATATCAATTACCGACCTTAATAATAATTTTATTTACGTAAACCCTGCTTTCCTTAAAACTTACGGTTTTACCGAAGACGAGATTATCGGGAAACCAGTTTCCATTATCAGACACCATTCTGTTACAAAAGTTTTATCCGATGAAATTTTTAATAAGACGCTTGACAGTGGCTGGGCTGGTGAACTCATGAATGTTAGGAAGGATGGATCGGAATTCCCAATATCATTATCCACAGCAATCATCAGGGGAGAAAAAGGTGAAGCAATAGGTTTTGTAGGCGTTGCAACAGATATCACAGATCGAAAAAAAGCTGAGGCTGAGCTATTGGCCTCCAAGCTTAAGGCCGAAGAGTCGGATAGGCTTAAGACTGCATTCCTTGCAAATATGAGCCATGAAATTCGCTCACCCATGAATGCTATACTTGGTTTTGTCCGATTATTAAAGGAGGAAGAGTCGCTTGGTGAAAATGGGAAGCAGTACGTTGATTTAATTACCAATAGCGGTATAACCTTAATGGGAGTTATTGAAGATATTATTGATATATCGAAGATTCATGCCAATCAGCTGAAGCTTAGCCCCCGCGAGTTCGATTTGAATAATCTTCTATCCGAACTTTTCATACTTTTCAGCTCCCAGCTGAAAATCAAGGAAATTGTTAAAACAAGAATTCATCCCCCAATACTCTCAAACCCCTCACCATTCATCATCAATTCTGATGATTTGAGGATCAAGCAGATATTAACCAACCTGATCAGCAACGCAATAAAATTTACCCCAGAGGGTTTTGTGAAATTTGGATATACCGTTGTAATTGATGATTTAAACCCCCGGATTCAGTTTTTTGTGGAGGATACAGGCATTGGACTTACCCCGGAGATGCATCAGATGATATTTGAACGATTCCGGCAAGCCGATGATTCTTACTCCAGAATGTATGGCGGATCGGGTTTGGGTTTAGCCATTTCAAAAGGATTGGTGGATTTGCTAGGTGGTAGCATCTGGGTTGAAAGCGAGATTAAAAAGGGATCAACATTTTACTTTACACTTCCCTTGAAATCATGTTTATCTGAAACCAAGGGAAATGTTAGAATAAAAGAGTTCAACATGGATTCCTCGTCGCCTGAAGATTGGTCTGATAAAAAAATACTGGTTGTTGAAGATATGGTTGATATCCAGTTTTTTCTAAAAAAGGTTTTTGAAAGAACAAGGGTTGAACTATTTATTGCTTCCAGTATTAAAGAGGCCAGGGAGCATATTGAGAGGAATCAGGATATAAATTTAGTGCTATTAGATATCAGGTTACCCGATGGTGATGGATATGACCTGGCAAGAGAGATAAAATCCCAACGACCCGATTTGCCAATTATTGCTCAAACAGCATACGCAATGCAGGGGGAAAAAGAAAAAAGCAAACTCTACGGATGCGATGATTACATAGCCAAGCCTATTGACATCGATTTGCTCATCTCCCTGATCAAAAAATATTTTGGCTAACCTATACCAGTTCCCCCTTTGCCACCATTATAACTTTACCACCAACCCTGATATCGTATGTACTGTTTTTTAATGATGCTTGTAAGTGAAGTATTGAAGGTCGGTTCATTTCATACCCCTGTTCAACTTTGATATTCAATTGGTCTGTACCAAAGTAACCATAATTAAGCAGGTAAGCAGCCAAACAACCATTAGCGCTCCCTGTGGCAGGGTCTTCGGGTATGCCAAGAAAATCAACAAATACCCTTGCATGAATCGAGTTTGAGTCAGAGTAAGTTTCGGGGCAAAATACCATGAAATCCTTGGCTTCGGAATCTTTTACCAGATCAACATGCAGATGGTGAATAACCTGGCATTTTTTCACCGCATTAAGCGATTTAAGTGGTACGATAATAAAAGGCAACCCGGTTGTGCTTTCTACAATGGGAAACCGGTCATCAATATCTGATGAATCTATTGATAGAACTTTAGCCACTTTATTTTTTCTGAAAATTTTACCAAATGCTGGCTGCATTTGCTTCATCCATATCAACTGGTTCTGTCCCTTGCCGGTGAATTCAACGGGGATGGGGCCAACCTTTAAATTTAGCGTAAGGGTTACTATAGGTTGCCCTATTACCTCATTGGCAATAATATAAGAAGTGCCTAACGTTGGATGGCCTGCGAAAGGAACTTCAGCGGCCGGGGTAAAAATTCTTACATCCCAGCCCTGTGCTCGGGGGTGATCGTACAGGACAAATGCTGTTTCTGAGAAATTCATCTCCCTAGCAACAGACTGCATCTGTTCACCACTGAGATCAGCGGCATTAAGAATTACTGCAAGCTGATTCCCTGCATACCTTTTTTCTGCAAAAACATCAACTATGAAATACTTGTGTGTATTCATGGGTTTTATTATTTTATTTTAAAAGTAACGTTAACCCCAAAAACGTTATCATCCGGATTTACCAGAAACGAGCCAAGCATCAAGGTAAAATCATACCAGGTATGGGCTGCCACAGCAGGCCCGATTTTATACCCTCGGTTTTGAACATCTTTACCAAGAAAGTACCCGGCAACGGTTGCTTCTGCCACCTGGAGCAATGCCATTTTGTAATTTGGCTTTTCAGCAAAAAGTACATTTGGTAAATGCATAGCCCCAAAGAAAATACTTGAATACCATAATCCCTTTCTTTGACCATACTTATAATCCCATAAAGGCATAAGGCAATTTCTCATTATGTATTCTTCTGTAATTCCGGCACCCATGCTGGTTGCCAATGAAACTCCGCCCAATACAGCCAGTGCCTGGTTTCGGTTTGCATAATGCGTAAGCAGGTACATACGGTTTACCTCTTTAAAGCTATGATTAGCATTTCTCCCTTCAATGTAAAGCTCGATTAGCGCGGCAAGTACAAAGCCCCCGGTAATCGGAGTAAAAATATTTTTGGGTTTAAATGGCTGGATGAGGAGCTTGTTGGTTTCAATGTCATCGTATTTTAGTTCTGGCCTGTAAAACTTGTTAAACTCCATGAAATTGCGGAAAACATCGCATTTATCATATGTGTATATCTGCATTCCCAGCAAAATTGGGTAATTATGGTAAGGGGTGGAACTGTTTGATTTAAGGTTGTCGCTATATTTAACACCTAATCCTATGGCACCGATTTCAGTTGCAGCCAGTAATGACCCTTTTAAAAATTTTCCATCGTGAAAACTTGTTCCACCTGGTGTAAGAACAGCCCAGCTTGGGTAGAGCTTAGGTTTTATTTTAGGAATTGTATCAATGTTAAATCCATAACTTACAGCAGCAATGGATAGTAAAATATTCATTGTAAAGATCTTATTCATGGTGTGTAAATTTTGACAACTAGTTTTAGCTAATTAGAATTAAAAAATGCTCTAATTTTATGTACACATTTTTTAAAGCTGAATTCAAAAATATTTGTTTTATTCTTGTAATCCAATAAAAAATCTATGATTCAGGATTTGGAAATTATCCATCAGATAAGACAAAGTTTATTAAAACCATTACCGGGCTTTACCGCACAAAGCAAAATGGCTCCAAGCCACAGGGGTGAATTGATCAGGCTTAACGGTGTTGATAGCCAGCATAGGAATAGCGCCGTACTCATTACGTTATATAGTAGCAATTATGGAATATCCACCCTTTTAATCAAACGAGTATTGTACAATGGCATCCATAGTGGCCAGGTGGCTTTTCCCGGAGGAAAAACTGAGGATTCGGACTCTTCATTAATCCAAACTGCACTTAGGGAAACAGAGGAAGAAATTGGAATATCCCAGAAAGATGTTAGTATTCTTGGAGCGATTACACCTTTATACATCCCGGTTAGTAATATGCTAGTGCACCCGGTTATTGGATACCTAGACAGCAGACCGAACCTGAATATTAATAAAAAGGAAGTTGATTATACAATTGAGGTTCCCGTTTGCCATCTGAAGGATCCCAGAAACCGATCCGTTGAAACGATTCAAACTCCAAGATATAAGATAGTTGCGCCTTATTTTGATGTAGGAGGTGAGCATGTTTGGGGAGCAACAGCTATGATTATCTCAGAGTTCATCGAACTTTTCAGCTGCAGATAAACATTATTCGACAGCCCGGGTAGCTATTCTTTAATCAGGTTTTTGTAATGCTCGTAGCGATCAAGGATTTCGTTAACGTAACGATAGGTTTCTTTTCCTCTAAGAGATCCAAACCGAACTATAGAGTCGGTATAGAACTCCGATTTATTCTGAATAAAGAAGTCAACGTTATTATCCCACACGTTGGGGTTTTTTCCATATTTTTTTGCAAGGTTCCGGGCATCAAGAACGTGGCCAATTCCGGCATTATAGGCAGCCAGTATGAATTTAACCCTCTCATTATCCGGAATTTTATTGTCCTTCATTTTCTCATCAAGCCATATCAGGTACTTAACCCCGGTTTCGAGTTGGGTGGTGGGGCTAGCCTTATGATCAATACCATATTGTTTTGCAGTGCTTGGCATGAATTGCATTAACCCGTAAGCACCGCTGGATGATTCCTGGTTGTGTTTGAACCGCGACTCCTGGTAAATTAATGAAGCCAACAATCTCCAGTCCCAGTTTAGCTGTGAGCTGATTAACTTGATCTGCTCATCGTACTGGGAGATATTGCCGCCATGAACATAAAAGTAATCACTTTTCATCATCCTGGCCAGGGTGGGGTTGTCGTAGTATTTATTTTTCAGCATCCGGTATTCAGCTGTTTTAGTAAAATTACCCAGCCATTCATTTAATTTCTTTTGAAGATCGGTTGATTCATTCCTCACTGCCCATGCGAGATTCTGAGGAAATCCCACCGGGGTTTCCACATCAAGGTTGGTATGGAATGTAGCCTGAACCCTGGCAACATTCTCGTCGCACACTGTATATTCAATATCCCCGTTGGCAACAAGTTCAACCAGCTGCTCCGCTTCATATTTTTCCATTTCAACAATGCTGATGGTGCCCCCAATCTCATCCGATAAATTTCTTAAACGATCGGCAAATGATGAGTTTTTCTGCACGTAAACAACTTTTTTATCTAAATCGAGCGGGTTGCGGATCAGCTTTTTACCTTTAAAGCTCTCCTCCTCAGTCACCTTTCTTTGTACCAATACCTGCCGGGTTTGGCCATAAGGTTCAGTAAAGCTGATGCTTTTTTTTCGTTTGGAGGTTACCGTCAGGTTGCTTGTTATCAGATCAACCTCATTGTTTTTAAGCATCTGGAATGATTTGTCAATATCATTCTCGGCAACCAGTTCCAATTTAACCCCAAGGTATGCGGCAAACGCGTAAAGCATCTCAAACTGGTAACCCATTGGCTCGCCTTTGTAAATGAAGTAGTTGGTGGAGTTATAATCGGTTACTGCAACTATTTTACCCTCGGTAAGTATTTCTGCCAGGTCGCGGGTTCCATCCTCAAAAAGGAGTAAAGGGGTGTCTTTGGAAATGCAGGAAAAAAGAATTAACAGGAAGGAATAAATGGCAAACTTGGCTTTGTTTTTAATTGATTTTTGCATTAAAAAATTACTTGTTTATAAAAGAGGAACGAAATTAGGCAATAATTGTTTAGAATAATTCTAAAGTTTGACCACTAATCGTAAAAAATCCACGAAACGCCAATTTTAAATATTCTTCGGTTGAATGGGTAGTGGAGCGCTGCAAAATACTCACTATTAGGAACTCCCTGATTAACATGATCGAATTTAAAGTATAGAATTGCGCGTTTCCATTTAAGGTTGATAAAAGCATCGGTATAGGGGTAGTTTCCAATCTTCTTCTCCCGCTGATTATAAAACTGACCAGTTGCCGGGGAATAATTATCAGCATAAAATTTTGTTCTATACCAGACGTTAAAACCAATTTGACCTCTGAGAACGTTTTTTACCAGCTCGTGCTCAAAAAACAGGGAGCTGAAAATCGAGAATGTTGGCAAGCTGAGTACATCAGGATTGGTATTTGCCTGCCATACAACCCGGTTAGTGAAATGCAAACCGCCCAGTTTCAGATCTTTCTGAATGTAGGCAGAAGTAATGGTGATCCTTGCTACCTGTTCAGGGAGTGCAAGTGTATCAAAATAAATAAAATCGTTTATGTGAATAAGGTTATACCCGGCTTCGAAACGCCACTTTTCGGCGCCAATGGAGCCACCCAGCATAAACCTTTTCTGCTTGTTAAATGAGTTAACCCATTTGAAGTGATTGGAAAAGTAGCTCTTGGTAAAAATATCCGGTTCCCGCTCAGTTATTTCAATTGTTCCTTTTACGTAAGGGAGGTCAAGCGATTTCCACGGGGATATCAACAGGTTGCCAAACAACTCTTTATCACCGGCTCTGTACCCGTTTAAGTAAAGCCTTAATGAACCGTTGTAGGATAAGTAAGGAGAATAGCTAAAAGTGGCCACACCAAAATGGTTGGAGTAAATCTTATCATCCTCGCGGTTTAAAATAAAGTCCGTTGGTTTAAAGTAGTAGTACTTACCCCTGATATCAGATAACCAAAATCGCAGCCCGGGCAACCCGGGGAATTTTGCCAGCTGGGAAAGCTCACCCATAATCATACTTTCGTAGGTGAGTAACATTACAGAGTCATTTGTGCTCGTTTTGCTGATATAAAAATTTTTATAAAAGGAGTAATGCGAAGTGTCATTCTTATAGCCATCCGTATATGTTCTTGAATGTCTGTTAATATCAACCAAAGCCTTTAGGCTAAACACAGGCTTTTTAGCGGCAACAACCTCCCCTTTTTGATCTTTCTCCTGGGTTGTTCGGGTCAACAGATCATATCCTATTAAGGCTGAAATACTCCTTTGAATCACTTCGCTCTCAGCAGCTTTAAGCTTAAACGGAACCAGTTCTGTTTCGATGATAGTGTCCTGAATAAAATAATCTGATGTTAACCCGCCATTCTCCTTATTCCTAATGCGATAGTATGCAAAATTACCCTGGAAGGAGAGGTTGTTTTTATAATAGCTGCTGAATGCGTTGAAGAAATTATCGCGGGTTTGCTGGTATTTATAAGTTCCTTTTGTGCCAAAGTTATCATAGTTTAACCCAACGTTGAGGTATTTGTTCACATTCTGGGTATGGAAAACCCTTAATGTCTGCTCAAGCTGGCTGCGTTTTCCGCCCATAGAATACCCAAGAGTGGAAAGTGGCCTTTTTACATTGTACTGTTTGTGGCTAAGAACACCTGATGTATAATCCAGGTAATACCTGGAAAAAAGGAATGGGTAATCGGGGTGTTGACTAAAAAAATGATCGCTTTTAATAGGCGAGCCAATATTCCCCAAATAGGTGGTCGTTTCAAGTTTTTTGTGAAGCGGAATCTCAAAATGGGGGAAAAACAGCAGGGTATCAACCCCTTCATCGAGTTCAAGGTTGTACGTGGTTGGGTTTAATTTCCAGGAAATCACCCTCTTGTTCTTATTCAACCCATCAAGAATATCCAGGATATTTTTACCAGTATCATCTGTTTTGCTGACTTTGGACGTATCCTTTTTTTCAATGGCGATTTTCCTGACTGTAGTTAGTTTTTTAATGGTATCCTGAGGCAAAAAATCCGAATATAACGAATGGATGTCTGCTTTAATGGGCTGATTTAAAAGCAACGATAAAATGAAAATATACAGAAAGTGGTATGAATAGTTTTTTTTCATAAACAGTGCAAATATAATTCAATTTTAGATATTGCTAAAAGCTGGTTGGATCATGCGGGGAATTGATGGTATGTCATTTTCTCCTGATTTACATGTTTTTCTTCGAAAACGAAGAGTTTAAAAATTATTAAATTGATTTTTTATGCCTTTTCTTTTGAGCATGATCTATGCCAAACAGGCACCGGAAAGTAAAATTTGTTCAATGGTTTGAAAGTAGCTCCCTGATGGAGTTATCCTGAATCCTGACGATGTTGTTGATTTGTGTAGCATTAAACTCCTGGCTATAATTGGGTTGATATTTCAAATCAGTTTTGATGATTTTCCCGGTATTGATGTTCAATAGCTCAACAGAGAACGGAGCAGAATAAAAGATCAGTATCTCGGAATCGTTTTTCCAGCTGAGAAAAGCCGGCTTTGCATTAAGCAGGTAGGAAACCAGCAGGGTTTTGAACTTAATATCTTCAATAATCAGCTTGTTTTCATTGCAGTATGCCATTTTATACCCATCTGCTGAAAGGGTGGGCAAAGCCCCCAGGTTTGAATATTTTTGTAGTTCCCCTTTTTTGATGTTGTACAGATAGATCCCATTAACAGAATCTTTCATGGTTACATTGATAATTCCAACTGCAACATAATCCAGATTTTTCTCCAACCTTGTTGAGTACCTTGAAGGCCACCCTGAAACGTTGTCCAGCCGGGCAATAAGAACTGTAGTGCTAGTTGAAGTATCGGTTTTGAACAGGCCAAACATTTCTTTGTTAACCCGGGACTGGCCTCCATCGGGGAAACGACTTATTCCTTTTGGGGTTTGAAATTCTTTAGCTTCAGCCAGGTAAATCAAAGTGTTTCCAACACTTACACCCCCTTTCGAAGGGGTAAAAGAATATTGCAGCTCCTTGTGATAGCACGAATAGGTTGCTAAAATAATGAGTATTGGGATTACTATGCGTTTTGCCAATTTCATTCAGGAGATGCTCCAATATATTAATAATCAAAATTATATAATATTATTCAACATCCAATTTCTGTTAAATTAACAGAATAACCGAGGGTTTAATTACAATTATCAAACAATCAGTCAAATTCAATATTAAGTTAATTATTAAAAGGGGTTTTATTGTAAAAAACTGTAAACAAAGTTATCTTAGGGCTTTTATTTTTTAATTCAGGTTGATTAATAATTATTAGGTTTGCTCATGAAAAAGAGTTCAACACCCACCAAAAGTTTTGATCCCCAGAAAAATTATCAAAATACCATGAAAGCCATCGGGTATGTTCCACGAAGGAAGGCTAAGCCCGATGATTATAAACGGATTGGCTTTAAGTCAGGGCTTGAGGTTCACCAACAGCTAAAAACAAAACAGAAGCTGTTTTGCCGTTGCCCGGCAGGGATTTACCACGCCAGCGATAATTTCAACGCCGAGCTGATAAGGCACATGAGGCCCACTCTCAGCGAAATGGGCGAGTATGATGGAACCGCTTTGATGGAGTTTAAAACCCGGAAGGAGATTATTTACCGAATTCATAACGCAACCACCTGTACCTACGAAATTGACGACACCCCTCCCTTCCCCATCAACCGGGAAGCATTAGAGATTGCTCTGGAGATTTCGTTGCTGAGTAAGTTGAATATCGTAGGAGAGGTTCATATCACCCGGAAGCAATACCTTGATGGGTCAATCCCAACTGGTTTTCAACGAACAGCTATACTGGGAGTTGAGGGGGAAATCCAGCTGAAAAATAAAAAGGTGGGGCTGATTCAACTCAGTATTGAGGAGGATTCTTGCCGGGAGATTTCTGATATTGGCCATCAAAGAATTTACAAGACCGACAGGTTGGGCATGCCGCTCATTGAAACAGTAACCCACCCACATTGCTACACACCGGATGAACTCAGGGAGGCAGCCGAATATATTCGTTTTCTTAACCGAAGCACCGGGAAAGTTCGTACCGGGATGGGCGCAGCCCGTCAGGATACCAATGTTAGCTGTGAAGGGGGAACGCGGGTGGAGATAAAAGGGGTTTCGCATAACAAATGGATTCCCGAATTATCGCATAATGAGTGTTTCCGGCAATGGGCGTTGCTTCACATAAAAAAGCTGCTAAATGAAAGATGTCCAGAACATACTAAATGGGCAATTACCTCAAAAGTTATTGATCCGAGAGAGATTGGTCTGGAATACCAAACTGCAATAGCCCGATCCGATGAAGGTTTTCAGCTGGTTGCCATTAACCTGCCCTATTTTAAAGGGGTCCTTTCTCATTTCACCCAGCCAGGCAAAACCTTCACAAATGAGCTGAGCGATCGGCTTAAAGTTATAGCAGGTATTGAGAAACCGAATATGACCAGCGGTGAGGATTTACAAAACCCTCTTGGTAAAAATGATTTGGAAAAATTATTATCGCTCTTAAAACCAAACGAGAATGATGCTATAATACTGATTTGGGGGTTGAAAGACGATATGCCAACTGCAATAGAAACAGTTGAAGAGAGGTGCAGGATGGCTTTTGTTGAAGTTCCCCGTGAGACACGACGTCCCCTGCCTGATGGGACTACTCTCTTTGAACGGGTGCTACCGGGTGCGGACAGAATGTACCCCGACACCGATTCGGCTCCGATTCCCCTCGAGGAGAGCTATATAAACATGCTCAAAAAACGAATCCCGGTTGATATTCATGAGCGTTATAAACAGCTTAAGGATTGGGAAATACCGGAGGACACCTACAATTACCTGTTAAAGAAAAACCTGGTGCCGGTAATTGAGCAACTGGTAAAGATTGGACTGACAGGTCGGTTTGCCGGAACATTCTTAGGGCATTCCCTTAAGTTTGTTGAGGGGCAGCTGCATAAACACCCCGATTTTGGCTATAACCGGATAGTGGAAATGTTCACGTTTTTGAGCAAACAGAAGTTGCAACCATCCATCGCCAAGCTGATTCTCCCAATTATTTTCCAACATCCAAACATGGATTTTAACTCTGTGCTCACAAGCCTTAACTTTAAGAAAAGAACCAAAGAGGAGCTTGTTGCTCCGGTTGATTACCTGCTTGAGAAATTCCGTGAGATCAAGGTTTGCAAGAATGGATCCCGTGAGGCAACCATCAACTGGGTGATGGGCCAGCTGAACAGGCAAGCTATGGGCAATATGGATCTGAAAGATCTGCGAATGCATATCGAGAAAAAAGTTGTGTAATTATATCAATCTGAATAGAATAAAACCACAATGGGCAAAAATTTTCTCCAAGTACATGCTGATCATGTCCCATTCATGGTGATAAAAAAGTAAAAAAGCATTAAAAAATGGAAGATATTTTTCAAGGGTATAAAGGGAAAGCACTGGAAGTGCTAAAAAAATATAACGTCAGGGTTTGGGGTAAAGCGGTTATTGATACTTCCCGTGGAGTTTTCAAGGGGACTGTCCTTCCCAGGGCAGAAAACGATGACGACAAGCACATCGTTTTAAAAATTGAAACCGGCTATAACATTGGAATCGATATTTTTACCATTAAGGGGATGAAGGAGGTGGGCTATTTTAAAGCCACCTATAAGATCCCTGAAAAGGAGTTCCCGTTTACCCCCAATCTTCCCAAGGTAAAATTACTTGGGACAGGCGGCACCATTGCTTCCCGCCTCGATTACAGAACCGGAGCAGTAATCCCGGCTTTTTCTCCCGGTGAGCTTTATGGTGCAGTTCCGGAGCTGGCGGATATTTGCAACCTTTCAACCGAAAAACTATTCGCGGTGTTCAGCGAGAACATGGGGCCAGAGCAGTACAAAGCCTTGGCAATTGCCATTGGTAAAGAGATTGAGAATGGCATAGACGGGATCATCATTGGCCATGGAACCGATACGCTTAGCCATACCGCAGCCGCATTAACATTTATGGTACAGAATTCCCCTGTTCCCATTGTCCTGGTTGGATCACAGCGAAGTTCCGATCGCCCCAGCAGCGATGCTGCTTTAAACCTTATGCATGCAGCATTTACGGCAGGCCATTCCGATATTGCCGAGGTGATGGTCTGCATGTTTGGCCCTACATCCGATGAGTATGGTTTCCTGCACCGCGGTACACGTGTAAGAAAAATGCACTCATCATATCGCAGCACTTTCAGAACAATCGGGGAAATTCCTATTGCTACCGTAAGCCGGAAGGATGGCGTTAAGCCGCTTAAAGAGAACTACAACCATCGCAGGAAGGATCGAAAGGTGAAGATTTTACCTTACTTTGAGGAGAAGGTTACCATTGTTTACTATTACCCGAATATGCAACCGGATATTATTGACTCCCTGGTTGATAATGGCTATAAGGGGATTATCATTGCAGGTACTGGTCTTGGCCATATCAACAAACCCCTTTACCCTGCCATTGAAAGGGCTACCAAAAAGGGCGTTCATATCTACATGACCGTTCAAACCCTTTGGGGTTTTGTGCACATGTACGTTTACGATACAGGTCGCGACCTGATGGCAAAAGGGATAATTCCCGCCGAAAACATGCTGCCCGAAACGGCTTATATTAAGCTGGGCTGGGCTTTGGGTCAAACCAACGACCCAGAGGAGGTGCGTCGGTTGATGCTTACCCCCGTGAACGACGAGATTACCTTGAGAGAACCTTATAACGGCTACCTCATCTACCAGGGTGGTGTGCAGGAGGTGGAGGATTTTATCAGGAAGTTCAGGAAATAGCTATTGGTTATTTAGAACACTGATTACGCAGATTTTTACGGATGATCACGGATATGACTTTTCCTTTCAATTAATGCCTGAAAAAATGGGAATAAAGTCCAAAAAATTGATTTTTTGAGTTTTCCGGGCGACTAAAGTCGCCGGAAATAAATTTGCCGGGAATGAATCGTCGGGAATGAACTTAAATATTATTGACTTTTCAGATTTTCCGGTGATTTTTTTATCGTCATTAGGGCAGGAAGCTTGCTGCAACCTTGCAGCAAGGTGGCAACCAATGATAAAAAATGTCCTGCAGCTCTGCAGCAGATGGGTATCAAAGGTATTAAATAAGCCGCAGCTCTGCAACATACATGCGATAAGCTATAGAAAGCCATCAGTCGCTTTACGACTAACTTGCCACAAGTACAGAAAGGCTCCTGCAGTGCTACGACTGACTAGCATCAAGTATAGAAAGGCTCCTGCAGTGCTGCGACTGATTATCTACAAAATGTAGAAAGCATCATGCAGAGCTACAGCTGGTTGCATTATGCATACAGACTGGCTGCACCGTTACGGCTAATTTGGGATAATACAAAGGGGATGTAAACAGCAGAAATACCAAGGGAGAATGAATTTTAAAAGTTTGTTGAAAATAATTACATTTGGGTAAAGCAATAGCAATGGAAAATACTTGCAAAAACTGTGGCCATGTCCATACCCTGAACTACTGTAACAAGTGCGGGCAGGTGCTTATCACCGAAAGGTTCACCACCAGAAAGCTTATCGGCGATTTGTTTACGAAGGTGTTCGACCTCGACAGGGGGTTATTCTATACCTTTTATTCGGTATTGGTTCGCCCGCATGTGGTGATAAGAGATTATATCAACGGGATCACAAAGAGATACACCAACCCGGCAAAATTGGCCATTTACCTGATAGCCATTACTACATTCCTGGTGGTAAGGAATAACAACCTGGACAAGAATGTACAGGATATCAACAATGCCCTGTCTATGAACAACCAGCACGGGCTGGAGCTGCAAACCGCATTTGTTGGTTTTATCAAGGAGTACATGCAGTATTTCACTTTGCTGTTTATCCCCTTTTTCGCTTTGTCGTCAAAATGGCTGTACAGGCAGTTCAACTATGCGGAACACCTGATCCTGCAATGCTATGTATATGGGGTTATTTCTATACTCTGCCTGCCCTGTGCAATTTACATTGATAAAACATCGATGGCCACCTTAATCCCGTTTCTGATTACCCTTGCATTTTACACCTTTACCTTCAGGAAGTTGTTCAGGCAATCGGTTTTTACATCGGCAGTAAAAGCGGCGCTTTTTTATCTTATCGGGTATTTGCTCTTTATGTTCCTGCTGGTGGTGGGTACTTTTATCTACTTTCTGATAAAGAAGATGATAACCGGGAGTGCCTTTTAGCTGGTGATCTTAACACCTAGGGCGCTAACCTCTCTATTTTCCAATGGGTGTTTGAAAGGGTGTATTGAATCCTGTCGTGTAACCTATCCGGCCTTCCCTGCCAGAATTCGAAGAGAGAAGGAACCAGAATATACCCGCCCCAGTTGGGTGGGCGTTTAATAGGTTTCCGGGAGAACTCCTCTTTAAAATCGGCGTTCAGGTTCTCCAGGTATTTCCGGCTTGGAATAACCTGGCTTTGCGGCGATGCCCATGCCCCGATCTTACTCCCTTCGGGACGGGTTTTAAAGTACAGGTCGCTCTCCTTGTCGCTCACCTTGCTTATTTTCCCTTCGATACGGATTTGCCTTTCCAGGTCGGGCCAAAAGAAAACAAGCGCCCCAAATGGGTTTTGCAGGATATTTCTAGATTTCCGGCTATCGTAGTTGGTGAAAAAGGAGAACCCCCGCTCATCGAACATTTTCAGGAGCAGAACCCTTGCAGAGGGTTTCCCCTCAAAGGAGGATGTGGCCAGCACCATCGCATTTGGCTCCGGAATTCTTGATTCGATTGCCTCTTTAAGCCAGATATCAAACTGAACGAATGGGTTTGAATTTATATCTGTCTCGTTGAGCTGTTTTAATGAGTATTCTTTCCTGATATTGGCAATATCTTTATTCTTCATGTCCTTAAATCGTTATCTGATAGAGGATACAACAGCAATTGCCCGAATTTGTTCAGAGGTATCGGGCACATTATCGAATCAAATCCGGGGTTATCTGTCTTGTTGAAATTGTAAAAATTATTGCAATGGGGAGTTATTAAGCTTGGCCGAAGATATGCTTGCATTCAGCTCAAAGCCCAATATTAACCCAAAAGCATTGAAGTACAACCAGAGTAAAAAAACGATTAACCCGCCAAGAGAACCATAAAAAGTGTTGTATTGCCCAAAATGGTTAACATAGGTTGAGAAAGCCAGGGATGTTATGATGATCAGTAGGGTGGCAAGCGAGGACCCGGCTGAGAAAAACCTGAATTTCTGCCGTTTGGCAGGAGCCAGGAAATAGAGCAGTGAGATGCTGAAAAAGAAAAGGGCAATGATGACAATCCATTTCACAGTACCCAGAAGGTAGAAGGTCAGGTTCATTCGAAACCAACCCATTTCAAACGCCCAGTTTAAAGCCACTTGTCCGAAAAATATCATAATAACGCCAATCATAACAATAACCGGGAGCAAGAAAGTGAGCAGCAATGCAATGAGGTGTTGGGCGAAAAAGCTTCTGGTCTCTATGGTATGATAGGTGGCATTGAATGCATCAATTAATGAGCTGATGCCATTATGGCTGAAAAACACTGCAGCCAGAAAACCAAAGGAGAGCAACCCTCCGCTTTTCATGGTCAGCACCTCAACCAGGGTGGATTCAACGGTTTGATATGCGTAAACCGGCATGATCCCCTTGATGAGGGATAGCAGCTGGTACTGAAAATCTTTAACCGGCAAATAGGGGATAAGCGTAAAAAGGAAGATCAGCGTAGGAACAACGGCCAGAAAGAAGCTGAATGCAACGGCTGAAGCCCTTGTTGTTATGGCGCCGTTTATAATCCCTTTCAGGAAAAACCGAAGAACCTCGTAAACGGAAACCCCGTTAAACCCCGGGAAGGAAATTTTTTTTGCCCAGCGAACCAGCAGCCAGCTATTTATTTGTGAAATAAGAAATGATTTGTTGAAGGCGTTGTTCATTTTTCAGACAGATGTTATCCCTTTTTAAGGTTCATATCCAGGCTTTTGATGTGATGGGTTATTGACCCAACCGAAATGAAATCCACCCCGCAAAGCGCGTAATCGCGGATGGTTTCCAACGTTATCCCTCCTGATGATTCCGTTTCGAATTTACCGTTGATCAGCTTTACCGCTTTCCTTGTATCGTCCAGGTTGAAATTATCGAGCATAATTCTTTTTACACCGCCTATTTCGATAACTTTTACAACTTCATCAAGATTTCTGGTTTCCACCTCGATATCCAGCTTTTTTTTCGTGAATTTCAAATACAGATTTGCCTGTTTTATTGCATTCTCAATGCCTCCGGCAAAATCAACATGGTTATCCTTAAGCATAATCATATCGTAGAGGCCCATCCGGTGGTTCTCCCCACCCCCGATTTTTACGGCCATTTTATCGAAGACCCGCATACCGGGTGTGGTTTTCCGGGTATCAAGGATTCTGGCTTTTGTCCCCTGAATCCGATCAACATACTCACGGGTTTGGGTGGCTATTCCGCTCATTCGTTGCATAACGTTCAATACAATTCTTTCAGCTTGCAGCAGTGAATGGATGCTGCCTTTCACGCTAAAAACAATGTCATTGGGATTTACCCTTGCCCCGTCTTTTATTAAAAAAGTGATTTTTAAACCGGGATCAACCTGGTGGTAGATCAGTTTTGCAATTTCTACCCCGGCAATTATACCGGTTTGCTTCACCTTAAGCTGAACAGCTCCTTTGGCTTTGGAGGGAATACATGAAAGGGTAGAATGATCGCCATCCCCGATATCCTCGGCAATGGCCAGCTCGATAAGTTTGTGGATTAGCTTGGTTTTAATCATTTGGGGGAATCGGCATGGTAAATTGATGAATTACTCCCCTTCCTCGTTTTTCTCGATGCGGAACTGGTGAATCAGGCTTTTTTTATCTTCGGATTTCATGAAAAACGATACCCGCAATGTTTGATCCTTGGTGGTAAGTGTTCCAATGGCAAAACTTGAAGTTTCTTTTACCCCCTGGTGGTTGATCACAAATTTTACGGGTTTATTTTTCTCAAAAAAATCTTTCAGAAGCAGTTCTGCCTGCGATTTGCTATAAAAATTCTCCTCGCCAAGTAATTCCAGCTCCACGGTTTTGTTAAAAAACTTTGACAGCTCCGAAGCATTCCCGGTTTGAATGGCAAAAGCGGCTTTCTTAATCACCTCAGGGGCATCCTGAAGGGATGATATAGCAAAGGCAGTTGCAATCGATAGTACAACCAGTGCAACAATCAGTATTCTTAATTTCTTCATTTCCTTTGGTTTATTTAATAGATCCTTGATTAAATGAGCAATATTTTTCATCAAAGTTTAGACCAAATATAGCTAGTTTTAGCAATCAATTCTCCGTTAAATTGATTATTTTAACCCCAAGTTCTACAGATATGAAAATAACGCTTCTCGCAATTGGCAAAACCGATAGTAAATACCTTGCTGAGGCTATTGATGATTATGTAAAGCGACTTGGGCACTACTGCAAATTTGAGCTGAAGATTTTACCGGATATAAAGAACAGCCGGAATATGAGCCCCGATCTGCAAATGCAGAAAGAAGGCGAGCTGCTGATCAATAGCCTGAAAGGGTCATACCAGCTTATTCTGCTGGATGAAAATGGAAAGCAATACACCTCGGTTGAGTTTGCGGGGTTGATCGAAAGTAAAATGGTTGCAGGGACAAAAGATATTTTTTTTGCCATTGGCGGCCCTTATGGGTTTTCTTCGGGGGTTAAAAATCTGACAGCCGGGCAGATATCGCTTTCAAAAATGACGTTTTCCCACCAGCTGGTCAGGTTGATTTTTGTGGAGCAGCTTTACCGGGCAATGACAATAATCAAAGGGGAACCCTATCATCATAAGTAAAATGGATAAAGTGGAAAGATAAAGAGCTAATAATTACAAGTATTGATGCGTACAATTGTTAAAACCAGAAAGAGTTCAATTCAGATTTTCCGTATCACCATCAACCCGTCACGCATTGGGAGCAGAGCATTTTCAACCCGTTCATCCTGCTGAACCATATCGTTAAATTCAATAATTGCCTTAGTGTGGGGATCATTGGCACCATATTCAATAACCTTTCCATTCCATAGAACATTGTCGGCTATTATAAAACCTCCATGGTTTACCATCGGAAGGGTCAATTTATAGTACTCAGGGTATTCACGTTTATCGCCATCGATGTACACCAGGTCGTAGCTGAGGGTTAATTTTGGCAGAATTTTCAAGGCACTCCCAATATGTAAAGCGATGTTGTTATCTACTTTGGCCAGTTTAAAGTACTTTCTGATTATCTCTTCATACTCGTCATTTACCTCGATGGTATCTAAATGCCCAACGGGCATAATCCCACGGGCAATACAAATAGCCGAGTAGCCTGTGAATGTGCCAATCTCAAGGACATGCCTAGGTTTAATCATCTGGCAAAGGAATTGCAGGAACAAGCCCTGTTGCCTGCCGCTTATCATCCTTGGGTTATAGGTAGTCAGGTTTGTTTCCCGGGAAAGCTCCGCTAAAACCTCATCCTCCGGGGTTGAGTGGTCTGTAAGGTATTTCTCAAAATCATTATCAATTCTACTCATATTACTTGTAAATCAGCGTTGATAGCTTGCCGGGGTCCAGCACCTCATTGGCAATTTCCATGATTGCCGAAGCCGTTAAATCCTCTATTTGAGAGTTAACCGCTTCAAGGGTGTCGATGGAGTTGTAAACCATAAAGCTTTTGGCCACCGTCAGCATCAGGTTTTCATTGCTTTCTGAAGCAATGGCCAGTTGCCCCATCAGCTGTCGTTTGGCTTTAAAAAGTTGGAGAACGCCAAGCCTCTCGTTCATCACCTTTTTAAGCTCCTTATGCACCAGTACCAGGGTTTTGTTCAAATTATCCTTATCGGTTCCAAAGTAGATGCAGAATAAACCGGTATCGGAGTATGGGGTGTACATTGATTCTATGTTGTAGGCCAGGCCATGCTTTTCGCGAAGCACAAGATTTAGCCGGGAGTTTAACCCCGGGCCCCCGAGTATATTGTTAAGCAGGTGCATCCCAACTCGTTTTGGATCCTGAAGATCGTAAGCGAGGTTGCCAACTATACAGTGCGACTGAAATGTAGATTTTTTAACAACTTTTGTATTGGGACGATAGTTGACAAACGGCAACCTGATCTCATCCCTTCTGCTTGAGGCCACCCAGCCCAGGTGCTTCTCTGTTAGCTTTTTAATCCGGTTTAACGATAAATTGCCAATAGAGCAAAAAACCATCTGGTCGGTATTGTATTTTCGTTGGATGAAGTTTTGCAGGTCGTCTTTTGTGAATCGTTTGATCAACTTTTTTGTTCCCAGAATATTCCGCCCGAATGGGTGGCCATCGTAAACCAGCTCCTCAAAATCATCAAAAATGAGCTCAGAAGGGTTATCTTTATAGGAGTTGATCTCATCAATTACCACCTCTTTCTCCTTTTTCATCTCTTTTTCAGGGAAAGTTGACTTGAAGGTGATATCTGAGATCAGCTCGATGGCCCTGCTGAAATCCTCCCTGAGAAAAGTGGCGTGAATTACCGTTTCCTCTTTGGTGGTGTAGGCGTTTAGCTCACCGCCGACATCCTCAAGCCGGCTCATGATATGGAATGCCTTTCGTTTCTTGGTGCCTTTAAATATAACGTGCTCTATAAAGTGGGCAATGCCATGTTCGTTTGGCTGTTCATCACGCGTTCCTGCATTAATCATTAGGCAGCATTGGGCAACGGGGGAGTTGTTTCGTTTATGGATTACCCTGATCCCATTTTGTAGCGTAAATGATTGAAAATCCATTCGCAGAAATTTAGAGTGTAAACCTAATGTAAATGAAGGGAAAGAGCAAGGATTGAGTAAAAAATGAATGTTATAAAAAGTTAGGGTACATAAATTACCAGCGACAAACACTTTCCTTAAGAAATATTTTAATTATGTTATCTTTTAAGATAACTATGCTGCATGACAAGAATAATAATATTTCATAAAGAATACTTTTTGGATTTTTATAGAACCCTTGATGATAAAGCAAAGGCGAAAATTCAATATGTATTCGAATTGATAAAACAGGTAGACAGAGTGCCTGAAAAATTTCTTGCTCCGATTAGCGGGAGTGACGGACTATTTGAGATAAGGATTGAATATCAATCCATTATTTACAGAATATTCTGTTGCTTTGACGAGGGTCGAATAGTTGTATTGTTCAATGGGTTTCAGATAAAGACGCAGAAAACACCAAAGGAAGAGATAGAAAGAGCAGCACGACTTAAGAAAGAATATTTTGAATTTTAAAAAAACGTTAATTATGGATAAATACAAAGGAGTTACAACCTTTGACGAGTTGTTAGAGGTTGAACACGGAAAAATCGGAACTGAAAGCCGAAATGAGTACGAAGAAAGGGCGCAAATGTTCATTGTGGGCGAAATGCTTAAAGAAGCAAGGAAAGCGTCTGAAATGACCCAAGAACAATTGGCTGAGAAATCAGGGACAAAGAAAAGTTACATTTCCAAAATTGAAAACGGGAAAGGGAATATCCAACTTTCAACGCTAATTAGAATATTTGAGAAAGGACTTAACAGAAGAATTGGATTAACCTTTTTGTAGAAAATTTACGTACCCTAGCACACTATACATTTCTGCTGGGCGCGATGCGCGATAACAAACTTTTGTTATCTTTAGTTTGGTTTTCGTCTGGGGATTATGACGCGGTTATCCTCCCCAGCCGAAAATCTAGTGCGGCACCGTTATTTGTTCCCAGATGCTTGTTCCATGGGGATTAATGAATTTTTTGTTGATTTCGGTAATCAAATATTTTGGGATAAATAAATTTCGTATATATTTGCACCTCGATTTGGCAATGGTGCCATAGCTCAGTTGGTAGAGCAAAGGACTGAAAATCCTTGTGTCCGTGGTTCGATTCCACGTGGCACCACAAAAAAAACCCGCAGAATTCCTGCGGGTTTTTTTTATTAGGTGACTAATTTTATTTTGCGCTGTCTTTCATATCCGTTTCAGGTTTGAAAAGCGATTTGGGATCAAGGCTTAAATCGTACGATTCGGGATCCAGGATTGAAGCCACCCTGAAGGTGCTATCAAGGAAAAACAGCAGTTCATTGTTTATCACTTCGCCGGCAAGGTTGGTGGTTTGGTATTTATGAATAATGGTGTACCCCATCAGCAAACCCTTATTGCTTTCTAGCAATGTCTTTAAGCTGTCCAGTTTTTTTTGATTTATTTCGGATTTTGCTTGTTCCTGGGCAATTAGATCATTAAGTTGAAGCGTTCTGTCAGTTCTTTCGTACCTGGGCACCAGCTCGCCAAATTCAATCGATTTGTAATGAGGATAATCGCTGGCATTATTTTCAACCCATTTTGTAATGCTTTCCTTGGCCAGTACAACTTTTTCATCAGTTGTTGCTGGTTTATTGCTGCTGCAGGAAAGTAAAAAAATTGCCAAAGTGAATGAAGTAGCTATCGTAGGCAGGTTTACTAATCTTTTCATCTCGAATAAAAGTTAAGTAGTTTAATACGAACAAGCAATTTAGTCTTTTTAAAGCCTAATCCAAATTGTTAAACAGATTATTTCTTAAGTTCTTCCACATAATTCGCATAGAACCTGACAACCGTTTCGATCCCTTTAAAGAAGTTGTCGAGTGGAAAATTTTCATTGGGTGAGTGAATGGCATCCGATTCCAACCCAAACCCCAGAAGGATCGATTTTATCCCGAGCACCTTTTCAAATGTGCTGATAATCGGGATGCTCCCACCACTCCTGAAAGGAACAGGTTTCTTTCCAAAAACATCTTCAACGGCTTTGCTAGCTGCCCGATATGCCGGGGTATTTGTTGGTGCAACATAGCCTTGCCCGCCATGATGTGGGGTAACCTTAACTTTAACATATTTGGGGGCTATGGCCATGAAGTGTTTCTCAAACAGCTTTGCTATTTTCTCATGATCCTGATTTGGGACAAGCCTCATGGATATTTTGGCGTATGCCTTTGATGGCAGAACGGTTTTTGCACCTTCTCCAATGTAACCGCTCCACATCCCGTTCACATCCAGTGTAGGCCTGATCCCGGTTCTTTCCATGGTGGAATAACCCTTCTCACCAAGAACTTCATCAATTTCCAATGCTTTTTTATAGCTGTCGAGATTGAAGGGAGCCCTGGCCATATCGGCTCGTTCAGCCGGATCAACTTCCATCACATCATCATAAAAACCCGGTATAGTTACCCGGTTGTTTTCATCGTGAAGGGAGGCGATCATCTTTGCCAGCACGTTGGCCGGGTTGGCCACTGCACCGCCAAAAAGCCCTGAATGCAGGTCCTTATTTGGACCGGTTACTTCAACTTCTACGTATGCCAGACCTCGTAACCCGGTTGTTACCGATGGAACATCTTTCCCAAGCATTGATGTATCAGAAACAAGAATAATATCAGCTTTGAGCAAATCCTTATTTTTCTCACACCATTTGGTCATGCTCGCCGATCCAATTTCTTCCTCGCCTTCAATCATGAACTTGACATTGCACGGTAGGGTATTGTTTTTAACAAGGATTTCGAAAGCTTTGGCATGGATAAAACTTTGCCCTTTATCGTCATCTGCACCTCGTGCATAAATTTTACTGTCCCGAACCTCGGGTTCGAATGGTTTCGATACCCACAATTCAATCGGGTCAACGGGCATTACATCGTAGTGGGCATAAACCAGTATGGTGGGTAATTTTGGGTCAATAACCTTTTCTCCATATACAATCGGATTACCATCGGTAGGCATTACTTCGGCTTTACCAGCACCAGCCTTGAGCAGGGTTTCCTTCCAATACTCTGCAGCCCGCACCATATCCGTTTTATTCTCAGTTAATGAGCTGATTGATGGTATTCTGATTAGCCCGAACAGCTCCTCCAGAAACCGATCTTTATTTGAATCGATGTATTTTCTGATGTATTCCATGATAAATTATTTTTGATTTTTTCTTTTTGTAATAATAGGAAATTTACCGGAGGTTTAAAAATTTTCAACCTCAAACCAACTCTTGCAATAGCAGCAATCCAAAGATATCTATTAGCTCAACTTCTCCTCTTTCAGGAGTTTGGCCGCCTCCTCCATTTGGTAGTAAAAATCTTCACCAAAGGCTCTGGTAATCGCACTTTTTAGGAATTGATACACCGGAATACCTTTATCAACACCCAGTTTTCTGGCCGGATTACAAACCTCCCACTGATCGTAGTTAAGCGCAATTGCTGTGTTAAATTTCTTCACCCGGATAGGGTAAAGATGACATGAAATTGGCTTTTGAAAATCAATTTTCCCCTCCATCCATGCTTTTTCAATGCCACAATAGCTGATTCCTTTTTCCTGAATGCTGTAGGCACACTCTTTCCCATCAATAAGAGGCGTTACATCCTCATTATCAACATCAATAACCGCTACGCCTAGCTTTTTTATCGCCTTTCGACCTTGCTTTGTTATGTGGTTTTTAACTTTAGGGTAGATTTCCTTTAATTTTTCCACCTCAGTTCTTTCAAGAGGAGCCCCGGACTGACCATAAACACAGCAAGCTCCAAGGCATGCCAACAGATCGCAACAAAAATGTTTCTCCAGAATTTCGCTGCTGATCACCTTATCGTCAATCCCGATCATCATTGGCTGTGAGTTTTAGCTGCAAAGCACCTTTCCGGTCATTTCCGGTGGTATGGGCAGTCCCATAATATTAAGGATAGTTGGGGCTACATCAGCCAGCACGCCGCTTTCAACCTTTTTATATTTATCACTGACAAGGATTATGGGTACGGGATTAAGGGAGTGGGCTGTGTTTGGCGATCCATCGGGATTGATTGCATAATCGGCATTGCCATGATCAGCAATTACAATAACGGTATAACCATTGGTTTTTGCCGTTTCTACCACATCATGCACGCAGCTGTCAACCGCTTCAACCGCTTTTCTGATTGCCTCGTAAACCCCTGTATGGCCAACCATATCCCCATTGGCAAAGTTAAGGCAGATAAAATCCAGCTCCTGTTTTTTAAGCTCTGCAACTATGGCATCCTTTACCAGGTAGGCGCTCATCTCCGGCTGGAGATCGTAAGTTGCAACTTTGGGCGATGGGATAAGAATTCTACTCTCGTTAGCAAACTCTTTCTCGCGGCCACCGGAAAAAAAGAAGGTTACGTGGGCATACTTCTCTGTTTCAGCAATCCGGAGCTGCTTTAAACCTGCATTGGAAACCACTTCACCCAGCGTATTAATCAGGTTATCTTTTTCATAGATCACATTTACCCCTTTGAATGATTCATCGTAGGTAGCCATTGTAACATAATGAAGAGGAATGGTTTTCATCCCAAACTCGGGCATATCCTTCTGGGAGAGAACAACTGTTATTTCTCGAAGTCTGTCGGTCCTGAAGTTAAAGCAAATCACTACATCGCCTTCTTTGATAGTCCCAATTGGGTTTCCGCTATCATCAACACAAACAATAGGTTTAATAAACTCATCGGTAACCCCTGCTTTGTAAGACTCTTCAATTGCAGTAACAATATCTTTGGTTTGTTTCCCTTTGCCATGGACCATTAAATCATAACCCTCTTTAACCCGTTCCCAGCGTTTATCACGATCCATAGTATAATACCTTCCCACCAGTGATGCTATTCTCCCGTTGCTCGATTTTAAATGCTTTACCAGATTTTTAACAAATCCTAATCCGCTTTCGGGATCGGTATCCCGGCCATCGGTAAGGGCGTGGATAAAAACATTCTTAATACCATAATCCTTGGTGATATCACAAAGTTTATACAGATGCGTATCTAATGAGTGTACTCCGCCATCTGATACAAGACCAATAAAATGAACTGCTTTATCGTTATTTTTTGCATAGGTAAAAGCCTTAACTAAAACGGGGTTTTTATCAATTAAACCCTCTTTAATCTCTTTATTTATTCTGACCAAATCCTGGTAAACAATGCGCCCAGCGCCAATATTCAGGTGACCAACCTCTGAGTTCCCCATTTGCCCATCGGGCAAACCAACGTTTTCACCACTGGTTAGCAGCTGTGCATTAGGATATGACTTGGCCAGACTTTTCATGTAATCTGTTTTGGCATTGAATATTACATCCGATTTGTCTTTATTCCCTATCCCCCAGCCATCGAGGATCATGAGAAGAACTCTATTTTGTGCTTTCATTTTAATAAATCTTTATGTAATCAACAAAGAAAATGGGTTCAAGTTTAAATTTTGGGAAAACCCTACAAAGTTATCCATTTTTGAGATGATAGGATGGATTAAGATAAGAAAACTCAGAAAACGATTGAAAGGATAGATTCTTGTATATCTATTTCATAGAATTTGATTCCAAAATTGATTTTGATATTCTTTCTAAACTATCGGAGTCAAAATCTTCTCTATAAAAAACTTTGAAAAGTTCAGCATTTAGTTCTGATTCACTAATATTTGGATGTGTTGCTCAGATTCTGTTTTTAATTATTTCTCTTGATAATTCAGTCAGATCAAATAGCATGGCAACTCTTTTGCTTAAGGGAAAAGAGTTAATAATTTCAAATTGCTTTAAAAGCATTTCAATTGATGTATCCTCCATTATATAACCAAATTAAAAGTGTTTAGGTTAAGTTTTTTACACCAGGCTCTAATATAATCTGTATCCTTATCGGGGTTGAATAGCAGGTTTCTAATGTCATCAATTTGTTTGTCACTTATTTTTTTTGCGTCCAGATTAGTTTAGCAATTATTAGATCTTCAATAGTTATGACCCATATATCTGTGTTAAATTCATGAATCTTCTTTCGTCTTGAAAATGCAATGTTGAAGTACTCAGTATTTTTTCTAAAAAAGAAATCAATTTTGAATCCTGTTGAGTAGTCGATAATATTAAACATACCTTGATTCATGGTAGATAGATTCTGTATTATAATAAGAATTGGGAAATAGTTTAACAAATTCATCGATTCTTGATTCTTCTGGTTCTATAACGATATCAATATCTCTGGTCATTCTTGGAATTGAGTACAGGTTTAGGGTAATACTTCCAGTGATCATTTAGTTGAATCTGCTCTCATTTAAGCTGTTGCAAACATTAGATAGCAAATCAGCTATCATTTTTGAATGAAATAGTTGATAGGTTCAAATATAAGGTAATGAATATTGAAACTCAAATTTATATGAAAGTAATGAGTTTAATAAATGATTTGGTGTTTGAGTATCAATTGAGTTTTAAAGGATATGAGACTAAATTCAAGTGTAGTTATTACTAGTTCCCGTTAGCTTAAGCTAACGGGAATTTTCACAACAAGAAGATTGGGCTTAAGCCCAATTAAGAGTGATAAGTGTTTTTATTCTTCAATTTGCTCGAGTTCTCTTCCAGTCAAATACTTTCTCCATTTCTCAATTACATTTTTCATATCATTAGGGAGTTCGGATTCAAAATACAACTCCTTTCCGGTGGATGGGTGTTTAAAACCAAGGCTTTGTGCGTGCAGGGCATGTCTTGGGCAGACTGCAAAGCAGTTCTCAACAAACTGCTTGTACTTTGTGAAAACTGTCCCCTTAACAATCTGATCGCCGCCATACTTATCATCATTGAACAGCGGGTGCTTGATATACTCGAAATGTGCCCTAATCTGGTGGGTTCTGCCGGTTTCAAGTTTACATTCGATCAGGTTTACATAACCTAACCGTTCAATAACTTTCCAGTGGGTGATGGCATTTTTCCCCTGTTCTCCTGATGGGAAAACCTGCATCTTTTTTCTGTCCCGGATGCTCCTCCCGATATTTCCTGTTATTGTACCTTCGTTGCCTTCCAGATTACCCCAAACCAATGCAAGGTATTTCCGGGTTGATGTCTTGTCGAAGAATTGCTTAGCCAGCCGGTTCATTGCGATTTCGCTTTTTGCGATAACCAGCAAACCGGATGTATTTTTGTCGATTCGATGCACGAGTCCGGGACGAATTTCGCCGCTGCTAAACAAAGGAACATCCCTTAAATGATACATCAGCGCATTAACTAATGTGCCGGTAAAATTTCCATGCCCGGGGTGAACTACCATCCCCGGTTCCTTATTGATCACAATCAGGTCATCATCCTCAAATACTATGTTCAATGGAATGTTTTCAGGTTTTATCTCTACATCCCTTGGTGGATAAGCGGTTACTATTGATATTGAATCATGGGGCTTAACTTTGTAGGAAGATTTCACCGGAACACCGTTCGCCAGGATATTTCCTGCATCAGCAGCCGATTGAATTCTATTCCGGGAGATCTGGTGAATTTTGCTGGTGAGATATTTGTCAATTCTTACCAGTTCTTGTCCCTTATCAACAGTAAAATTAAAATGCTCGTAAAGCTCCGATTGCTCGCCGGAAACATCATCTTCGAAATCATCTTCTGATATTGATTGTAAATCTTTTGGGATTTCCGTCATCGGGCAATAATTAACTTTTTTGTTGTAATAATCCCATTGTCGTTGATTAGTTGAATAATGTAAACCCCGGTTTTCAGGTTGCTGACATCAATATATTTTTGCGTGAAATCCTGTGAAATAACAACCTGCCCGGTTAAGGCAATTATTCTAAAATACCTGATACGGTGATTCTCCATGCTCTCAATAGATACCATTGTAGAAGCCGGATTGGGGAATAAGTTTACATCTGGAAAGGTAAGCGGCTTTTCAACCCGGGTCGGATTTTTTATCAACTTCCCAAACACCGGCCTGATCATCAATGATCCTTCGAACTGCGAGTTCACCCATTGCCCCGAAAGGTTGTAGAATAAATTTGAATTATGAACCTTGTTCAGATCAAAACCAACATTAAGCATCTCCGCAGTGGTTTGAACCCAACCAATATAAAAATTACCGCCTATTTTGATTTTTTGATCTATTGCATAAAGCGTAAAAACATTCAAGCTGTCAGTAAAAATTGGTTTTATTCCAGTTTTTTGATATATGATGTCTCCTGGTTTTCCGTTATTGTCGTTCCATACGGTAAGCTTAAAATATTGCTGGCTGGCATCCTGAAAGGTGCGGTTAAAAAAGATCATTATCCCTTTCAGGGAATCTGTTTCGTACGAATGAAATTTCATGGCCACCATCCCGGTTTCGCTACCAGCGCCATAAAGCCCATACCCGTTTTCGGCAGAACCATCATCATAAGCATAATAGTTATGGAACTGCTGGGTATAGGATAAAGTATCATTCCACCGACGGGGATAAGTTTCGCTATCAATATCGGTAATTAAAAATGATTTGAACAAAAACTTGGCAGAATCGTCCCAGCTGGAGTAGAAATCGTAAAGGAATTCCCGGGTGTAGCTAATTGTCTGGTATTGATATATATTTTCAGCGCCACCGGAAAAAAGGTAAGGTGGAGTATTGCCCGACAAATCTGTAACAGAAAATCTCCGGGTAATATTCCAGGTAACCGGACCAAGGTTCCAGTAGGTTATTTGAAAAGGCAGCGGGTCGGGTAGTTCAGCCAGTTTTGCGGCGTTGTTAAAATGCTTCCAGGGGATGGATTCGTAGTTCTTAAGGATTGATTTTAATGGTTTATAAAAAGCCACATCATTTACAATGATATCATCAAAGAATTTATCTTTTTCAATCAACACCAGATCGAGGTTCCAGTGGTCGCTGTTTCCAAGTAGCCCGGGGATAGTGGAGTTTGGTGATAGTGATGCATAGTTTATGAACCTGAACTGAAAACCGGTTTTTTTGAAACGATCATCGAGAATGGGCATGTGGACCATGAAAAACATTTTTTCAAGGGTATCGGATGTGTGCGCGAACACCTTATGGGTTAAAATATGCTTTTCATTTATTTGTTTATTCTGGAAATTGGCTGATGCAGACCACACCCTTACCCATTCGGTTTTTTCAAAATCCAGGAACTCAAGAACCAACGAATCGTAGGTTTGTGGCTCTTTTCCCAACCCCCTGGCCTGATAGTAAAAGGTAATGTAGATATTTGTATCGCCGGGAAAATTAAGTTCAAGTGGTTGTGAGGTTAATGTATCGGCAGGGAATGCTGTTGTTGATAAGGTTGAGTAGAGTTCACCTTTCCGGTTTATGGCATCGAACGTGGCAACACCGATTGTTGGTGCATTGATGGAGTAGGATTGGTTAATATAAACTCCTGATTCCTTCCAGTATTCAGCTCTTGGTTGGCTGGAACTATAAGCAAAATCATCAAAAAATGGCAATGAAAGTAAGCTCTTTAATGGAGCAGGTGGTTTTAATATGGCCTTGGTTGGTTGGGTCTGCAAATCGAGCAAAACCTCCTGACCAATTGAAAGATTATGGATTAGAAGTAATATGACACAGGTTGATAAAACTGTTTTCCTCATTCAATTATATCTTCAATTTCGAGTGAGTCAAGTTTTAGATAGGATGAATCAACTATGATTGCATTATTCCTGATTTCTGGTATTCTCGACTCGTTAAGCGTTAACCATAAATCAACCCTGGTTCCAAAACTTATAGTTGTACCCTCGAAAAATGCCGGATACTGACTGTAAACTCTTGCATTTAACGAATCCTTGTAATCTTTTATTGTCTCATCGAATTTTACCTGACCCAGGTTTAGGGAAGCTTCTATGAGGTAATTTTTGGCTTCGTTGAGCTTAAGACCAACAATCAGAGGCAATCCGGTTTTTTCACCAGCCATCCCTCGCCCCAGCACTAAATCAATTTTAGATCCTTTGGGGATCAATGTTCCCGGTTCGATATCCTTGCCCTGAAATTTTTGTTTTAGAACGTTATTTACAGCTATATCCGGAACAAATGACAGGTTTCCAACAATTAACCCATGTAAATCCAGGGTGGCTTTTGCCTGACGAAGGGTGATGTCAGTAATATCAGGCATTTCAACCTTCTTGGGGTTTTTGGCGTTAATGGTCAGAAAAATTTTCCGGTTTTGTTTAACGTGAGTACCCGGGCTGGGGTTTTGCTCAATAACACTCCCGGGTTTTTTTGTAACGATGTAAACAGAATCAGCAATTTCAATTCTTAGCTTATATTTTTTCGCCAGCTTGTGAACATCAGCCTGGCTCATCCCCCTGAAATCAGGTATAGGGTAATTTTGCCCGTGCCGGGTAAAAATGATGAGAAAAATGAAAACGAGGAACACCGCAATTATCAGTATTGCAAGTCCCTTGAGAATGGTTTTTACATAAAAATTGGAGTATATTTTTTCGGGTAATTCTTTTATTCTATCCTTGATCATCCTGTTCTAAATTTTAAAGTGAGATAAAGAATTTAGTTAGCAAAATTAAGATTATTGCATTAAAATCCTTACAAAGAATAAAATGAAAAACGGAAAAGGGTGAATTTTAGTGTTGATAAATATGAATTGGGTTGTAAAGGGAATCTCTTTCCACAGGTATTCTTCCGGTGCTTTCAACCATTTCAATGAACATATCCTCGGTCATTACTGGTTTTTGGTCTTCGGCTCCGGCCATAGAGTAAATCTTTGTAGTATCATCAATGGTTCCGTCAATATCATCCACCCCAAAAGCCAGGGCTAGTTTTGTGGTTTCCCGGCCAAGCATAGGCCAGTAGGCTTTAATGTGGGTAATGTTATCGAAGAAAATTCTGGAAATGGCAAAATTTCGCATGTCCTCAACCATATTAACTTCGCCAAGGTAGCTTAGGCGATTATTTTGGCTTCTGAACTTTAACGGGATGAAACAGTTAAACCCTCCGGTTTTATCCTGCAACGCTCTAATTGCCTCCATGTGGTAAGCCCTGTCCTTGTAGTTCTCAATATGCCCATAAAGGATAGTAGCGTTCGATGGAATTCCTTCAAGATGTGCGGCTTCGTGAATGCTTAACCAGGCATTCCCATCGGCCTTATCGCCACATATTTTATTGCGGATTTCAGGGTTGAAAATTTCTGCCCCGCCACCGGGAATTGAATCCAGCCCAAATCCCTTTAACTTTCGCATTCCCTCGCGGTAAGATAGCCTGGCTTTCCGGATTACATAGTCTAGTTCAATGGCAGAGTATGCTTTAACGTGAATATTGGGGAGCACCTCCTTAATTTTCGAGATCATCATCCCATAATAGTTGATATCCCATTTGGGATGAACCCCGCCAACCACATGGACCTCTGTAACATTCTTATTCTGGTAGCTTTTACAAAGGTTTAGGATTTGATCTAATGTCATCTCCCAGCTCCCTTCTTCGCCGGTTAGCTTATGGTAAGAGCAAAACTTACAGTTAAATATACAGGTATTTGTGGGCTCTATATGAAAATTCCGGTTGAAGTAAACGTGTTTGCCATTCTTTTCTGTTCTGATATGATTGGCTAAAACGCTCAGGTAGCCGAGATCTGCTTTTTCGTAAAGGATCACAGTTTCCGGAACAGTAATTCTTGAACCATCAAGTATTTTATTGGCAATCGAACGCAATGGTTCAATTGCCTGCATTTTTTGCAGGAGTAAATTCGAGTTATCAGTTTCTATTCCCATTCTAATTATGTTATACAAAAATATCGGATTTTTGTTTGAATGGTTTAATTTAAAAACCAACAGGTTAATGTCATACTTTGGGTTATAAAAAAAGGCAGGTATTTCCTGCCTTTCATTACGATATATAGGTAATTATCCTTTATGACTTGGCTCATCCGAAACAGAAAGTTTTTTTCTGCCCTTGGCCCGGCGAGCATTTAATACTCTTCTGCCGTTATGTGTTGCCATTCTTTCACGGAATCCATGTTTGTTTTTTCTCTTCCTGTTCGATGGTTGAAATGTTCTTTTCATCGGAGTAAACTTTTATATTTAGAAAATCTTTTAATTAACCCTGTCTGAATTTTGGACTGCAAAAATAAACCTTTTTTGATTTTAAAAAAAGATTTAACCCAAATAATCAACTTTTATTTGAAGTAGTTTGGAATAAAAATTACATATTTCTCCTCAAAATAAGGCTCCTGAAAGAATTCGGAGATATTCCATTTTTGCAAATTTTTTCGGAAAGGTTTCAGCTCCTCGGCAATATTACCACCTTTCAGGCAAATAAACCCGTTGGGAAGATTGTTGAACCCTCCTGGCCTGACCGATTTTTTGGACCAGTTCAACAAGGTAGGCAGCGGGGCGACAGCACGGCTGATGGCAAAATCGAAGTTGCCATTCATCTCTTCGGCACGGGTTTTAAAGGCGATAACATTTTTTAGCCCAATGGTTTTAGCCACATCGGCAGCTACGTTTATCTTTTTCCCAACTGAATCTACAAGAGTGAATTGGCAATCTGGAAAGAGAATAGCCAGCGGGATTCCAGGAAAGCCACCCCCCGTTCCAACATCCAAAATACTTGTGCCTTTTACAAACGAGATTACCCTGGCAATGGCCAGCGAGTGTAAAACATGATGAACATAAAGGTTGTCAATATCTTTTCTTGAAATAAGGTTGATTTTTGAGTTCCAGTCTTTATAAAGGTCATCCAGCTGTTCAAATTGATTTCGCTGGATGGCAGTCAGTTCGGGAAAATAGCTGCTAATGACTTCCATTTTTTCAGGGCTGGTGTGGGCTGTTTTTAAGAATATCGTAAAGAAGTTCGCGCGCTCTGAATAGCTGTGCTTTGACGGTACCAATGGGGAGTTTAAGCTCATCTGCTATCTCCTCGTAGGAGTACTCTTTAAAATACCTAAGCTCAATAAGTTTCCGGTAACGGGGTTTAAGGTTACCAACTATTTCTTGTATAAGCTTGATATTCTGTTCTTTAATTAATTTCTCTTCAGGGTCGGGGTGGCTGGACTGAAGGTTTGCTGTTGGTGAGTTGGAAACTCCTTCAGAGTCCTCGCTGGACTGATCAATGGAAATAATGTTGGCTTTTTTCTTCCGTATAAAGTCGATGCAGTTATTGGTGGCAATCTTGAACAGCCAGGTGCTGAAAGCGAAATTTGGTGTATATTGTTGTATGCTCTTAAATGCTTTGCCAAATGCCTCAATGGTTAAATCCTCGGCATCGCTTCTGTTATTAACCATTTTCAGGAGCATATAGTAAATGGCATCCCGGTACCTGTCGTGCAGCACGGCAAAAGCTTTCTGATCGCCATTCATGGCTTG
Organism: uncultured Rikenellaceae bacterium; assembly: GCA_964552655.1. Lineage (GTDB taxonomy): Bacteria > Bacteroidota > Bacteroidia > Bacteroidales > Tenuifilaceae > CAZKHG01. Next base: position 62,827 of record CAZKHG010000007.1, on the reverse strand, counting down.
TTCTACCAAAACAAGATCATATTTGGCTTTTTCAGATAGGTTGGGACTTATTTCCATCGGGATTTATTTGCTCTAAATCGGTTGATAATTGCAATTGCTCCATAAAAGAACAGCGAAAAGAAATCATAAACAAGTAAAATTAACAATATTTTCTTTTCGTTCAAACGGTTCATTACGGCTTTTATTATTGATAGCTGAATGAGCCATCTGGCAACAAATAAAGCTAATACAACCCAGGGAAAGAATTGCATTATTGCAAGGGTTATAGCCGATCCGTAGAAAAGGAAACGCGAGGCTATCTCACTGCCTAACAGAAATTTTGATGAAAACTTATATTTTGAACCGGTAGTAATATGCCTGCTTTTTTGGGTAACCCAGCGGTTAAATGATTTGCGGGCGATTGTTCGAACATGGGCATCATACCGGAATTCAACCCGGGTGTTTTTTGATGTTGCCACTTCATTGATAAACAGGTCATCATCGCCGGAAGCGAGGTGGGCATGAGATGCAAAACCTTTGTTTCCGAAAAACAATTCTTTTCGGTAGGCCATATTTCTCCCTACTCCCATATAGGGTTTCCCGGAGAGTGCAAATCCAAGGTAATGCATAGCAATAAAAAGGCCATCAAACCTGATCAACCTGTTTAAAAACCCCTTTTCTTCAAAAAAACCGCCATAGCCAAGAACGATTTCTGTTTTGTCATCAAAGTTTGATGCTACTGTGCTAAGCCATTGGTTGGTTTCGGGTTTACAATCAGCATCAGTAAGTACCAGCCAATCGTACCTGGCCGCTTTTATCCCAACTGTAAGCGCCAATTTTTTGTTGTGTGAGAATTTTTCATCCTGCTTAATGGTGGTAACTCTTAACCGGGAATACTCTTTTACAAACTTATTCAGGACTAGTTCTGAATTATCGGACGAGCAATCGTTAACGACGATCACCTCAAAATCAGGATAATCCTGTTCTAAAATGGTTGGCAAAAATTTGCTCAGGTTTTCTTCCTCATCCCTTGCACAGATAACAACCGAAAGCGGAATAACTTTCTTATTTTCAGAACTAACGGGCTTCTTATATAACGGTATCTTTATAAAAAAACCAAAGTAGTAAAAAAGTTGAATCAGAAAGGTTACCAAAAGGATGGAAGCAAGCGCTAATTCGTAGTAGGTTGAGATAGAGATAATCAGATTCACAATAAGGCAGTTTAGAAACCATTCGCAATGATATTAAACATTTTTGGGTTTACCAAAGCAACCCCACTACTTCAAATCAATAATAGAAATGATTTTAATTATCTTTGGTGCCAATTACAAAAAAATGAATTTTACATTAAAAACCACTGATAAAAATTCTGGAGCCCGCGCCGGGGTTATTGAAACGGATCATGGTATCATTGAAACCCCGATATTTATGCCGGTGGGAACAGTTGGCAGTGTGAAAGGGGTGAACCACAGGGAGCTGGAGAATGATATCAATGCTTCTATTATCCTGGGGAATACCTATCACCTGTACTTACGCCCGGGTCTAGATGTGCTCGAATCTGCCGGTGGGCTACATAAATTTTCCAGCTGGGATCAGCCGATACTTACCGATAGCGGAGGCTATCAGGTTTTTTCCCTGGCCGATAACCGGAAGTTAACCCGCGATGGCGTTGCTTTTAAATCACACATTGATGGCTCCAAACATTTTTTTTCCCCCGAGGTTGTAATTGATATCCAGCGGGTGATTGGCGCCGATATTATCATGGTTTTAGACGAATGTCCGCCCGGTGATGCGGAGTATGCCTATGCCAGGAAATCGCTCGATTTAACAGAGTACTGGCTGGAAAGGTGCATCAATCATTTTAACAACACTCAACCTAAATATGGTTACAACCAGGCATTATTCCCCATTGTTCAGGGATGTGTTTATAAAGATCTTCGCCAGAGAGCCGCAGAACACATTGCCTCGCTTGGATGTGACGGGAATGCCATTGGTGGATTATCGGTTGGCGAGCCTGCCGAGATTATGTATGAAATGGTTGAGGTGGTAAATGAAATTCTTCCGGTGGCAAAGCCAAGGTATTTAATGGGAGTGGGCACCCCGGAGAATATTCTTGAGGCCATCTCGCGGGGAGTTGACATGTTCGATTGCGTAATGCCCACCCGCAATGGCCGGAATGGAATGCTCTTTACCAGCGAGGGCATAATCAACATCCGCAACCAGAAATGGCGTAATGATTTTTCTGCCGTTGATCCACTTGGAACTACTTTTGTTGATAGTAGATATTCAAAATCGTATCTTCGTCATTTATTTATTGCCGGGGAAATGCTTGGCCCGCAAATTGCCAGCATCCATAACCTGGGTTTTTACATCTGGCTGGTGAAGGAGGCAAGAAAAAGAATAATTAACGGGGATTTTAAAACCTGGAAAGAACAAATGGTTAAAAAATTAACATTTAGGCTATGAAAGAACCATTCAGGATTAGAATAATTGATTTATACATTATCCGTAAGTTCATCGGAACTTACTTTTATGCAATTATACTGATTGTAGGCATTGCGGTGATATTTGATATCTCCGAAAAGCTGGATGATTTTATGGAGAAGGGAGCCACCCTGCACGACATCATTTTTAAGTACTACCTCAATTTTATTCCCTATTTTGCCAACCTTTTCAGCTCGCTTTTTACCTTCATTGCGGTAATCTTCTTTACCTCGAAAATGGCATACGATACCGAGATTATCGCTATTCTTAGCAGTGGTGTTGATTTTAGAAGGATGATGTACCCTTATTTTATTTCTGCCACCATTATTGCCATCTTTTCATTTCTGTTGACAAGCTTTATCATCCCACCGGCAAATGCGGTGAGGATTGATTTTGAGAACACCTACATAAAACGACCTTACCAGAATTCCGAACGCAATATACACCGGCAGGTACGGCCGGGAATTTACGTGTATATGGAGGCCTATAACTCGTATAGCAAGGTCGCCTATAAGTTTTCCATTGAGCGTTTCGAAGATGGTCTGCTGAAATCGAAATTTTTCTCCGACTATGCCCGATGGGATTCAACCAAAAACAAATGGACAGCCCAGAACTATTATATACGGAATTACCAGGACGAGGGAGAAAATATTGTTTACGGCGATGTAATTGACACTTCTGTTTATATCACCCCAAAAGATTTTAACAGCCGCCTGAATATCATTGAAACGATGAACATGTTCCAGCTTAACGATTATATAGCGCAGCAAAAGCTCCAGGGAGCGGATACCGTTGAGTACTTGCTGATAGAGAAGTATAGCCGGATTGCATACCCGTTTTCAACGTTTATCCTCACTCTGATAGGCGTTTCTCTTTCCTCCCGTAAAGTAAGAGGTGGCATTGGGTTGCATATCGGGTTGGGGTTGGCAATCAGCTTCACATTTATCCTGTTCATCAGGTTCTCCACCATGTTTGCCGTGGGCGGCAACATCCCTCCCGGAATTGCCGTGTGGATTCCCAATATATTATTTGCTTTTATTGCTGCCGGACTTTATAAAATGGCTCCCAAATAACAGCAGGTACACTGATTTAATGTATAATGGCTAAAATATAGGAAACACCATTTTTAATTATCTCTGAACAAAAAGGTTGAACTGGCTGGCATAAGCCCATACCCTGAAGAATACCCGGGTGAATATAAATAGCTGCTGAAATATAAACATGATCAGTATTGTGATACCCGTTGAAGTACCAATGATTTTGTTCAAAAACCAGAATATCAAAAAAAGCACTGCGAGGTTAATGATCAGCATAATTGCCAGGAAAAATGTGCTGAGAAAGTGCCTGAATACAAATCCAAAGGATTTGAAAATGGACCGGAATACTTTTCTTGAATCCTCGTTCACAATCCTGATTTTGGTATAAAATGAAACCATTATCAGAATAATCATTATCGCTGCAAAGATTTTTGTGCCGATCAACCCGATATAGAAAAGCGAAGCTTCAGATTCAACCGTTTCGGCTGCACTTTTTATTATCAACGAAATTGGGAGAAATACAATCAAAGCTGCTGCAAGGTAAAAAATCAGCATGTAAAGCGAAAGCTTGAGAAACCTGAAGAAGTAATGAACCCCACCATTGATAAAATTTTGCACTTTAAATTTATCGCTTCCCTTAATTATGCTTAAAATGCCCCCGGCAAACAGGATGTTCAATATCATATAAAATAACACCACCCATTTCATCTGGCCAATAAACCCCGAAATGTTTTTAAACGATTGCCGCATAAATTCAGAGAAAGCGGTAAAGTCAAACCCTTTCACAATTACATCGGGCAACATGGATGAGCCAAAGGCAGATTGTAAAGTGCTATGAAATGGGAGTAATACGATTAACCCAAGTGCAATATTGATCAGGTAGATGAATAATACCATTTTAACTGATTTGGCAGACAATTTAAGTCCGGATATATAGGCGTGTATTGTTTTCATTTTTTTGATTTGCTATGATAGAATTGACAATGATTGCATCATATTTTGCAGGACCCACAGAAATTTCAGGGCAATTTTCCAGGCTGTGGATTTTTGGGGTTCTGTTGTCAGGCTGTTGTTCATCAGGTTGATATCAATAAGAATCTTGTTGCCGGGATCAATTTTAGCCCACAAAATCTTCTCAGGTCTCTCATAGGAAAAATCGATAGTGCGAGCCTTGCCATCCCACGTTTCCAACACTTCATCGCCATTGCTGAATTTAACCAGTACCTCAACTGGCATTATGACTTCACCCAACCGGTGAATAATCACCTTCGATTTATAGCTTGTTTTCTTATCAACGCTATCCTTTAGTAAAACCTTTTCGCCGTTCAGATCAGTGATCCCCCTGTCGGGGTATATTTTCCTGTTTTGAATTGCCGCCAGCTTATAATCGCAAATGTTCGATCCGTATAGAACCTGATCGAAGAACCAGTTCATATTCTCTCCATACTTGTTCCCCAGGTTTTTCTTGACCACCTCGTTAACAATGGCAATAAAATCTGTGGCACAGGGATGCCTGAATTTCCAGCGGTTAAAATAGGTTTTCATAATTTCATCCATCGTTTCCCTGCCAACCAGCCGATCCAGCGTATTCATCCAGGTAGAGGTTTTCTGGTACGATAAGTTGCCGTAACCGCCATGTTTAAAATCCCATGAATACCTGAAGTTTTCTGCAATTTTCGGGTTGCTCATGCCAACATAGCCATTGCGGGCATATTCGCCATCCCCGATCTTTAATCCCAAAAAGTCAACAAATGAGGATTTGTCGCCATAGGCGTAGTCCATTACCCGTGTCTCGAAGTAAGTGTTAAACCCCTCATCCAGCCAAGGCTCCTCAAACTCATTTGAGGCCAGGATTCCCATAAAGTAGGCGTGCCCAAACTCATGGATGGTAACCATTTCGGTAAATCTCAACCCATCAGGAATTTGCCAGAATGAACCAGCAGTGATAAGCGTGGTGTACTCCATCCCCGCCGATCCCATTCCCCTGAACGGGGGATCAATTATGGCCAGGTGTGGGAATGGGTATTCGCCCAAATGCTCCTCAAAATAGGCTAATGCAGCTTTTGCTGAATTGATATGCCTGTCGGCCATGTAAAAATGCTCCGGTTGCAGGTAAACTTTGATTTTTACATGCTTCCACTGATCTTCGGCTACCATAAACCTTGGTGAGGCTGTCCAGGCAAAATCAACAATATCTTCGGCTCTTATTTGCAGAGTCTTAGTTCCATCGCCATTGTCTTTTTCTGATTGCTGAATTCCTCCACTTGCTACCACATACTTAGCTGGCAAAGTAATATCAACATTGTAAACGCTGTGGTTGGCATAAAACTCAGAGTTGGCGTGAAACTGATGGCAGTTCCATTGCCCTTTGGTGGCATACCTTTGCCCTTTGGGTTCGTAAACCCCGATTTTGGGGAACCATTGCCCGGCAAAAAAGTAATCATCGCTGTACCCGGTGCGGGCAAATATCTTGGGAAGTTTAGAGATGAACTTAATATCGAGTTTGATCTCTTCATTGGGCTTGACCGGTTTATCCAGCATCACCGATATTACTGTCTGGTCGTTGGCATTGTTGTCGTCGGGTTGAATGAATTTAATTTTGCCCGTTAAATCTTCGCCATCAACAATTTTCATGCTGGTTACATCAATATAGCCCCACTCCTCCATTTTCGATTCATCCAGGCTGAACCCCCGGTGTGAACCTCCCGATTCCTGCATAAATGTTGATTTGGTATTCTTAAAGGCGTTAAGATACAGGTGGAACTGCAGCTCGTTAACCATATCGGTTGATGGGTTACGCCAGCTCAGGGTCATACTACCCTCAACTGTTTTAGTATCAGGGTTAAGCCTGGCAGAAATATTATAGCTTGTTATCCTGTCGCTATGCGGAGTGGTAAAAATCTGATGTTGCGAATTAGCAATCCGAGTCAGGATTAACACTAACGCAAAGGAAATCAATATAAACCGGGTTATTTTTTTCATAAATTTAAGAATTATAGTCGATCAATTTAGGCTAAAATTAGTAATAAGGCAATGAAATTTACAACAGGTTTGACGCACAATGGGGGGATAAGTTACTTGTATATTAATGAAATGTGATATTTTGATTCTTTTGGGCATTTATACCTGTTAATACTCCTATTCAGCAAAATCCGCAAAAATTTGTATATTTGTTCTATGAAACTTGATGCCAACAGAATAGAAACTATTAAAAGTTACTTTGAAACGCAACCCGTTTTAAAAGCATATCTCTTTGGCTCATTTGCTCGCAATGAAGCCGATAATCAAAGTGATATTGATATTCTTGTTGACTTGGATTACTCTCAAATGATTGGATTACAGTTCATTCAAATGAAGATTGATATGGGAAAGTTGTTAAACAGTAAGGTAGATTTGGTTTCTTCAAATGGATTGTCGCAGTATATAAAGCCCATAGTTGAGAATGAAAAACAGCTAATCTATGCGAGGTAAATTAGGAGACAAGGCAAGACTCCAACACATTTATGATGTAATACTCGAAATAGAATCATATCTTAACGATAATGACTTTTCAGAATTTATCAGTAATTCTATGATGAGATATGCCTGCATCAAACAACTTGAGATTATTGGTGAGGCAAGTAATCACATTTCTGAGGAACCAAAGTCTATGTTTTAATTGATTGAATGGTCCCAAATTGTTGGAATGAGAAATGTTTTTGTTCATGAATATTTTGGTGTTGACTTGAATTTGGTTTGGAAATAATAAAAGTTGACCTTCCAGATCTAAAAGATAAAATAATAAAAATCATTGAAGCAATGGGATAAAGGTATTCCTGGCACCCCAAAAAAATCATTGAACCGGATATTGAAACAATTTTTTACTTAATATATTTTAGTTTTTTGTTTTGAACGAATTTGCTGGAAGTAGCTCCAATATATATCCAGCCGAATGAACATTTAAACCCAATAATTATGATCGAGAATATTATATTTCTTATTGTTGGAATCGTTTTAGGATGCATAGCTGTGTGGTTGTTGTTGCACCAACAATTAAAAACAGCTGGGAACACAGAGGAATTACAGAAAAAACTTGATGAGTTGAATTCTGCTCTTATTATTGCCAATGACAGGCTGTTACGGAGCGAAGATCACAATAAATCTCTTATTGCTGAACTCGATCAGGAAAAAAGATTCAAGTTAGAAATGATTTCAAAGTTATCTGCCAATGAGGCAAAAGCAGAGGGGGTAAATAAGCAGCTTCAAATTCAAATTGAAGAATTCAATAATCTCCGAATAGAGCTTGCTACGTTAAACGAAACATTAAATACATCACAAAAGCGTTGTGTTCAGCTGGATATGGAGAATAAGTACCTCAAGGAGTCACTTGAAAAACAGAAGCTTGAGTTGGAGGAGATTGGCAAAAAATTTACTAGTGAGTTCAAATTATTGGCAGATCAAATCCTGGAGGATAAGAGTAAAAGGTTTACAGAAGTTAACCAGGAGAATCTGGATAGAATTCTTAAACCCCTGGGAGAAAATATTCAACATTTCCAAAAACAAGTTCAGGAGGTTTATGAAAAGGAGAGCAAGGAGCGATTCTCGCTCGGCGAAAAGGTAAAAGAACTGAGCGATTTAAACAAGGTAATAAGCCAGGAAGCAAAAAATCTAACCGATGCCCTTAAAGGACAAGCCAAGACACAGGGCAACTGGGGCGAGATGATTTTAGAAAGCATACTGGAAAAATCAGGCTTGGTTAAAGGTCGAGAGTACTCTGTTCAGGAGTCATTCAGGGATTCAGAAGGGAAAAGGTTTCAACCGGATGTAATTATTTCGTACCCAGATAATCAAAAAGTTGTCATTGATTCAAAGGTTTCCCTAGTAGCATACGAAAGATATTGTTCGAGTCAAACCCGTGAGGAACAGGACAAAGCGCTGGCAGAGCATCTACGCTCGATCAGAACCCATATCGATTCGCTGAGTTTAAAGAACTATCCTGATCTAGTTGGAACCCTTGACTCGGTTATGATGTTTGTCCCTATTGAACCAGCCTATATGGTTGTTATGGAAGCTGAACCCGATTTATGGAACTATGCCTATAGCCGTAGGGTGCTACTTATAAGCCCTTCTAACCTGATAGCAGCATTAAAGCTGATTTACAACCTTTGGCAAAGGGAGCATCAGAATCGAAATGCAATTGAAATTGCTGAACGTGGAGGCTTGTTGTACGATAAGTTTGTTCTATTTGTTGAGAATCTGAAACAAATTGGCGAAAATATTTCCAAAGCCCAAAAGAGTTACGATTCAGCATATAACCAACTTACGAGCGGCAGAGCAAATATTATTTCACAAACCCAACAGCTTAAAGAGCTTGGGGTAAAAGCCAAAAAAAGCATTCCCGATGATTTATTAAAAAATATTGACGAAAATAAACCCTTAACACCAGGTTCGCAGAAAAATTCATCCGATTAGATTTCTCTTTTCTCATCCAGGTTAGCTAAATTGCCCCGTGTTTTTTATAAATTGATATGATCTCAATCTGTATCCCTGTCTATAATTTTGATGTCACCGAATTGGTGGACGAGCTGATCCATCAATCCAAGATGACAGGATACCCCATTGAGATCATGCTCTTCGACGATCACTCCCTGGCCTATTACAGAAAGATCAACTCCAAGCTGGCCGGAAGGGATTTTGTGAACTACCTGGAGTTCGATTTTAACATTGGTCGTTCCAAAATCCGGAACCGGCTTGCCGATTTTGCGACAGGTGAGTGGCTTCTCTTCCTGGATTGCGACCTGGTGATCGATAACCCCGATTTCCTTAAACAATATGTTGATGTGCTTACCAAAGCCCCGGTGGTATGCGGCGGCATCAAGTACGGGAATAAGCCGTTCCGGCAGGAACTCCTGTTGCGCTGGAAGTACGGGGTTTACCGCGAGCGAAAATCTGCCGCCCGCCGGCAGATGAAACCGCATAACTCATTCATGAGCGGTAACTTTTTGATTGAATACGACACCTACCACAAGATCAGGTTTAACGAGGAGATATCCGGGTATGGCCACGAGGACACGCTTTTTGGTATTGAACTAAAACGCCGTGGTGTAGAGGTTTACCACATCGATAACCATCTGCTACACCTGGGACTTGAACCTTGCCACGATTTTCTGGTAAAATCGGAGCAAAGCGTGATCAACCTTACCAAACTCATGCGGATGGCACCTGATCTCCGGCGCGACCTGGAACGGTCAGTAAGAATTTTGATCGTGTTCCGTTTCCTGAGAACCCTGGGTTTGATCATCCCCTTGCGCTGGATTTTCCGGGTGGTGAACCCAATCATTCGGAAGCACCTTTGCGGTAAACGACCATCATTGCTGCTTTTCGATGTTTACAAGCTGGCTCTTCTGGCCAAGCTCTACAACAAGGGGTGGATGGCAACTTTATCGAAGTATTTTTAGAGTTATTTTGCACGGTTGGTTATTTAATGGAATAATTTTCATTTAGTTTAGAATGACAGTTTAATCTAACTCATTGTTATAACTCAAATTTGTTTTAAGCAGAATGGGCTGGACTTGCAACTATTCCATTTCACCACCGCCCCGTTTTTCCATTTCCTATTTCTGCCTGAAATAGATCTGAATTGGCACTCCGGTAAAGCTAAATTTCTCCCGTAGCTTATTCTCAATGTAACGCTTATAGGGTTCGCGGATGTACTGCGGAAGGTTGCAGAAGAATGCAAACGAAGGGGTTTGGGTGGGCAGCTGTGTGGAATATTTGATTTTAATGTATTTCCCTTTGTAAGCCGGCGGGGGATAGGCCTCAACCGCTTCCTGGATAAAGTCATTCAATTTTGAAGTCGGGATTTTCTGCTGTCGGTTATTATATACCACCATAGCAGTTTCCAAAACTTTAAGAATTCTTTGTTTTGTAAGTGCCGATGCAAAGATAATTGGAACATCCTGGAATGGCGAAAGCCGCTCTTTGATTGATTTTGTATATTGATCGGTTGATTTAGTTGTTTTTTCTACAAGGTCCCATTTGTTGATCACCACAACCACGCCCTTCTTATTCCTTATGATCAGCTGGAAGATATTCATATCCTGCGATTCGATGCCCTGCGTGGCATCAATAAGCAGCAAGCAAACATCGGAGCTTTCGATGGCACGGATTGAGCGCATCACGGAGTAGAACTCCAGGTTTTCGGTTACCTTGGTTTTTTTTCTCAGCCCGGCAGTATCAATGATTACAAAATCGTGGCCAAATTTGTTATAGCGGGTGTGGACTGAATCGCGCGTGGTTCCGGCTATTGGGGTTACTATGTTCCGTTCCTCTCCAATAAGGGCGTTAATCAGCGATGATTTACCCACATTCGGGCGACCAACAATCGCAAATTTTGGTACATCTGCAAGATTCTCCTCAACAGCCGGTGTGAAATTCTTAACCACTTCATCCAGAATATCACCCGTGCCCGATCCGTTAATTGATGAAACCTCCCAGGGTTTACCCAGTCCTAAGCTGTAAAACTCGCTGGCATTAAGGCTGATTTTGTTGTTATCGCACTTGTTTGCGATCAGGAATACTTTTTTATTGCTTTTTCTTAAAATATTTGCAACCTCAACATCCAGGTCGGTAAGACCTTCCATTACATCAACCAGAAAAAGAATAACATCGGCCTCCTCAATGGCAATCATCACCTGTTTCCTGATCTCCTCCTCGAAGATATCATCGGAGTTAACCACATAACCACCGGTATCGATGATGGAAAACTCTACACCATTCCAGTCCGATTTGCCATAGATCCGGTCACGGGTAACGCCCGAAATTGCATCCACAATGGCATGGCGTGAGCCGATCATTCTATTGAAAAAGGTTGATTTGCCAACGTTTGGTCTTCCTACTATTGCTACTATGTTTCCCATGGTAAAGGTTAAAGTGTAAAGGTTAAAGGCTAAAGTTTAAAGTAAGAAGTAAGAAGTTATTGGATATACCCGAATCGTTTCAGCTTGGTTTCGCTGTCGCGCCAGTTGGGATCAACCTTAACATAAAGTTCAAGGTAAACCTTTTTATCGAGGAACTTCTCCAGATCAATTCTTGCTTCTGTTCCAACCTTCTTGAGCTTTTTCCCCTGGTTCCCGATGATAATTGATTTCTGCGATTCGCGGTTAACATAGATCAGCGCCCTGATTTTATCAAGTTTTGTGCCCTCTTTGTACTCCTCAATATTAACTTCAACCGAGTATGGGATCTCCTTCTGGTAGTTTGTAAGAATCTTCTCGCGGATAATCTCCGAGGCAAAAAACCTTAAGGTTTTATCGGTTAACGTATCCTTCGAGAAAAATTCAGGACCTTCGGGAAGATGTTCTTTTATCAGGCTGATCAGACCATCCGTGTTAAAGTTATGAAGAGCTGATACGGGCAGCACCTTTGCGTTTGGGAGCAGGTTTTGCCAGTAGTTCACCAGCTCAAACACCTTCTCCTGATTTATCAGGTCAACCTTGTTGATTACCAGGATTACCGGGATTGTCAGGCTTTTCACCTTTTCTATGAATTCAGGGTTTTTTTCTGATGATTCAAAGGTATCGGTGATGTATAGCAGAATGTCGGCGTCAACCAGAGCGGATTCCACGAACCTGAGCATTGACGCCTGCAGCTTATAGGCAGGTTTAAGGATTCCGGGGGTGTCGGAATAGATAATCTGAAAATCATCCCCGTTCACTATTCCCATAATCCGATGGCGTGTGGTTTGCGCTTTGCTGGTGATAATGGATATCTTTTCACCCACCAGCGCATTCATCAGCGTTGATTTGCCAACATTCGGATTCCCGATAATATTTACAAAACCTGATTTGTGGGTCATACTTTAAATTATATGAACGCAAAGGCGTTAGGTTTGCTTTGTCTCTTCGTGTCTTTGCGTTTAGTAATAATTCTTTACTCGAATCGATTCATCCTCAGCATGGTGATCTCTTTTTGTGAAAGAAATCGCCATTTACCCCTGGGCAGATTCTTTTTGGTTAAACCAGCAAAATAAACCCGGTCCAGCTTTACCACATTATAGCCAATAGCATTGAGCATCCTTCGAACGACCCTGTTTTGCCCGGTGTGAATTTCAACACCAATTTCAGTGCCATCGGCTCCTTCAACAAAATCTACCACATCGGCTACAAGGGTTTCGCCCTCATCTTCAATGCCTGTGGTCAACTTTTCAAGATCAGTTTGATTTATTGGTTTATCGAGAACAACGTGGTAGATTTTCTTCTTTTTATAGCTCGGATGAGTTAGCCTGGTGGTTAGCTCTCCATCGTTGGTAAGCAGAAGCAATCCGGTACTGTTCCTGTCTAACCGGCCTACGGGGTAAACCCTTTCGGCGCATGCACCGTCAATCAGTTCCATAACCGTTCGCTTTGCGTGTGGATCATCCACCGTGGTAACATAATCCTTGGGTTTGTTTAACAGGATATAAACTTTGCGCTCAATATCCAGCTGCTTGCCTTTGAAACAAACCTCATCTGTAACTTTGATTTTTGTGCCAAGCGTGGAGACCACCTCACCGTTTACAGTGATCATGCCGTTCTGGATAAACTCATCGGCTTCTCTGCGGCTGCACAACCCGGTATTGGAGATAAACCGGTTTAAGCGGATCAACCCGTCGTTCTCCACTTCCAGCATCGGCTTTTGGTTAAAACTTTCGGTTATCCGGTCGGTGTGAAAAGGCTCTTTTGATTTAGTTCTGGATTGATATTTACTTCCGGTGGTGCTGTCGCCCAGCTCATCGTTGAAAGCCTTTTTAAACCTTAACGGTTTTTCATCATGATCGTCGCGCGATCTGTTGTACCCATTTGGCCTGCCCCTGAAATCACGATCGGATGACCTGCGGTTATCTGGCCTGTCGTTGTTGCTTCTTTCTCTGCTCCGGAAAGGCTTATCACCATACGACCGGCTGTCGCTGCGTTTTCTTTCGTAAGATCTTTCTCCATCTGATCTTGTTGTACGATCAGCCCTGAACCCCTCGCTTCTCTCGTGGCGATCGTTTCCAAAACGAGGTTTCCTTTCGTACGATCTTTCACCGCCCTCCCTGGGGCCACGGCCATTTCTAAACCCTTCGTTTCGCTCACCCCGATCGTTTCCAAAGCGGGGTTTCCTTTCGTAGGTTCTCTCCCTTTCGGGACCGGATGATCGGTCTTTTCGGAATCGGTTATCACGATCTCCGCGATCATCGCTGTATCGAGGTTTTCTTTCTGATGATCTTTGGTCATCTCTCCTAAAGCGATGTTCTCTGCCATCCTCTCTGTCCCCGTCCTCCCGGTTTTCGCCAAAGCGGGGTTTTATGTCTGTTGGTTCGTTGCTTTCTGATGCATTGGAACTGCCGTATTTGCTGCCTCTCCAACGCGGCTGTGAACCAGTATCGCCGGGGCGATTATCATCCCGGGAATCCCTTCTTTTATATCCGGATTTATCCGAAGGTATTCGTTCAGATTTTTTATCATCCCTGGAGGATACAGATTTTTCAGTACCTGTTGCAGGTAATTCACTCTCGAAATTAGAATTTGATTCTGAATCTTCGCTTTGAGGTTTCTCATCGCCCCATGAGGCTTTTTTCCTCGGGGTTAATGTTCTTGGTCGGTAAACCCTGGCGGGTTCATTCTCAGAGTCACTCCGCGTCCCGCGTTTGTCTCCGAACTTTCTTGTTCTTTCTTTTTCCATTGTTGTAAATACTGCCTTTTCTTGTTTTCAAGGGCAGTTTGTTCAAAAAACGTTTTGTAAATTGTTTATTTTAAGGCTGCAAAGATACACTTAATTGGTTATTAAATAATAAGGGGACGAATTTTTTTTAGATTCAACTCATTACAGTGGTAAATAATACAATAATTTACGATTCAGAATTCAGGTAATAAATGGATGAAAAGGAAAAAACTCCATAAATATAAACCTCAGCAGGTTATCCCTTTAAATCATCAGGGCTTCTATCGGGTTTTTTAGGTTCAGGCTGATCGGTTAAATCAGATGCCTTGGCAATTTCCTCTTTGATTTCATCGGCTGCTTTCTGGAACTGTTTATAGCCACTCCCAAGGGTTCTTGCCATCTGGGGAATGCTTTTAGATCCAAAAAGCAGGAATACAATAAGAAGAATAAAGATAATTTCGGTTCCACCAATGAATAATGGGTACATGGTTAGCATCTTTTTTGCAAAGGTATAATTGTTTATTTAAAAAGAAATCCTGCTTGTAAAAAAGCAGGATTTCAAGTAAACATACTATTGTGATTATTTCTTTATCTCTTTTCTTTTCTGTTGCCATTGAAGAATATCATAGGCAAATGGAGTGGCAATAAATACTGATGAGTATGTCCCAATGGTTACCCCAATAAGCAGGGCAAATACAAAACCACGAAGAACCTCACCTCCAAATATGAAAATAATAAGCAGAACCACCATGGTAATCCCAGAAGTGTTTATTGTACGACCTAATGTGCTATTAAGAGCAGCATTTATATTTTGGCCAAGTTCCCACTTTGGATGGATAGTCCGGTACTCTCTGATCCTATCGAAGATGATTACAGTATCCATAATTGAATAACCAATAATGGTCAGCAAGGCGGCAATAAACGATTGGTCAATTTCCAGGCTGAACGGGAGTATCCCATGGAATAGCGTAAACGCAGTGATGATAAACATGGTATCGTGGAATAATGCCACTACTCCTCCAAGCCCGAACTGCCAGTTTTTAAACCTTATTGTAATGTAAATAAAGATGATGAGCAAACCAAAGAATACTGCCATAAATGCAGAATAGATCATCTCCTTTGCCACAACGGGTCCAACTTTCTGGGAGCTCATTCGGCCCAGCTGTTTCCCTTCGGTATGGGCGCTGAATTCATCAAATGTTAGTGGATTTTTGTAGTATGATTTAACGCTTTCAAAAAGTTTTGTTTCAACCAGTGAATCGGCCTGGGTAGTATTATCGGCTATCATGTACTTGGTGGTGATCTTAACCTGGTTGGTTGGACCAAAGGTTTTTACCTCGGGCGCATCATTCATAACCGATTCGATGCTTTTACGGATATCCTGTGTTGAAACCTCCTGGTCGAATCGAACAACGTAAGTCCTTCCACCTGTAAAATCTACACCGTACGACAGACCCCTTACAAAAAGGGAGATAATACCAATAATAATTACGGTACTGGAGAGTACATAGAATAATTTTCGGGGCTCAATAAATTTTAAGTTTACCTTGGTAAATGCATTTATAGTAAAGCGATTTCCAAGATGAATTTCCCAATTCTTACGTTGCATCCACTCAAATATCACCCTTGAAATGAGAAGTGAAGTGAAAAGTGAAAGAACAAGCCCGATAATAAGCGTGGTGGCAAAACCTTGCACAGGTCCGGTACCAAAAATGTACAGCACAATACCGGTTAAAATGGTAGTGATATGACCATCGATAATAGCTGAAAGCGCATGCCAGAACCCATCCTTAATAACCAGCTGCATGCCCTTTCCGGCACGAACCTCCTCACGCATTCTTTCGTAGATGATGATATTACCATCAACGGCCATAGCAAAGGTAAGCACCATACCGGCTATACCAGGAAGGGTTAAAACCGCACCAAGTGATGCCATAACCCCAAAGGTGAAGAAAACATTTGCAAATAGCGCCAGGTTTGCCACCATACCCGCCCGGCTATAATAAATTTGCATATATAAAAGCACACCGATAAAACCTATTACAAACGACCATAAACCGGCAGTAATAGCTTCCTGACCCAGTGAAGGACCAACAATCTCCTCCTGGATAATCCTTGCAGGTGCAGGAAGTTTCCCTGATTTTAGCACGTTAGCAAGGTCTTTGGCTTCATTTACCGAAAAACCACCTGTGATAGATGAACGGCCTCCTTTGATTTCCTGGTTAACCCTTGGATAAGAGTAAACAAAATTATCGAGAACAATAGCAATACACCTGCCCACATTGTCGGCGGTTAATCGTGCCCATACTTTAGCGCCTTCGGCATTCATCGACATGGAAACCTCTGCGGTGCCCTTGCTTTGACCAAATTCATCGTTGGCTTCGGTGATAACGCTACCGTCGAGCGGGGCTTTACCATCGCGGCTGGAAACTTTAATTGCTATAAGTTCAAAAACGCTCTCTTCTTTGTCAATGGGTTTTACACCCCATAACAGCTTGAGATCCCTTGGGAATAAACTTTTTATCTGTGGCAGCTTGAAGTAAGCGTTTACTTTTGCTGTATCACGATAATGTGCCCTGCCCACCAAAGCGCTGGGCAAAGGTTGTCCTGACTGATCGATGCTGGGGTTTAGAACTGAGAAGAGCGGATAGTTATCAGCGGCTGCAGTAGATGCCAGTGATGCGGTATCTTGATTTTCCTTCTGTTTGAGCAGATCAACCAGCTCGCTTTTGCCTTTGGATGTATCGGTACTTTGTTGATTTGCTGCTGTCTGCTTTGTTTCAACTTTACTGGCATTAAGCTTCTTTTCTGCGTCTTTTATTTCTTTAATCTTGTTGTTTGCCGCAACCAGCATAGGATAAACCTCAGAATTCTCGTAGGTTTCCCAAAACTCAAGGCTTGCAGTTCCCTGTAAGAGTTTCCTTACACGGGCAGGTTCTTTAACACCCGGGAGTTCAACCAGGATACGTCCTGAACCCTCAAGTTGCTGGATATTTGGCTGGGTTACCCCAAATTTATCGATACGATTCCGTAAAATCTGGTAGGAGTTGGAAATAGCAGCTTCAGCTTCTTTCCTGATTACACTTAGAACTTCATCGTTAGTGGAGTTGAAATTGATCCTGTCGCGGAGTTCAACGGTATTGAAGAGTGCAGCTAAACGGGCATTAGGTGCAACTTCTTTGTATGCCCTGCCAAAACGGGTAACAAAATCAATGTTACCGGGCATATTTTTAGCAATTTCAATTGCTTTTAGGAATGAGGTATCAACGCTATTGTTCGACATTGCCTTGATAATGTCAACCACTGATACTTCAAGGGTTACGTTCATACCACCTTTTAGGTCCAACCCTAAATTTATCTCGCGCTCCTTGCACTCTTTGTATGTGTACTTGCGAACCCCAAGGTTGTATATCACCTCGGTGGAAACTGAATCAAGATAGTAAAACTCTTTAGCAGCATCTCCCTGTGCATACTTTCTGGCTTTACTTTCTTCCGTCTTGGTAAAATATGTAAACGAAAGTTGATAAATACTTACCAATGCGAATGCAATAGCAAAAAACTTAACAGCACCTTTATTTTGCATTTGTTCTGATTATTAATAAATTAACTATTCGATTCTTTCAAAAAATATCGGGCAAATATATTACTTTTTTTCAGATAAACTAAACAGGCTGGCTGATACTTATTTTTTTAGGAGTGCTTAATTTAGGGGAAAATCTTAAACAGGAAGATGTTTCTACCCTTTTTTCAGGGTAAGGTATTTTTTCTGGAAATCAATTTTGCTTATTTTACTTATCAGAAAATTACAACCAATAAGCCCTCCAATAGTTTTTCCCGTTAGCTTTTCATAAACCTCATTTATGGCTTTTAAATCAGTAACCACGGCTTCGGTCTTGTTAAATTTTACCCCATTTAATTTCAGGGAGGTGATAGCCACCAGCTCAACTGATATTTTTTCTGCCATTATCCCTGTGGCAATGGGGGCCTCGTTTTTTACGGGTATTCTTTTTAACTTTTCGGCCACTTTGAAATCAATCAGCGTTTTTGAAGCACCTGTGTCTATTACAAAAAGGTATTCCTTCTTGCTAATCTCCCCTTTTACAAGGAGATGATAGTTATTTTTTTCCAGCTCTATTACTTTGAAAGGTATTTTTTGCTTCATGTTTTTTTGATAAAGATAGATGAAAAAGTTAATTCTTTATTTGATGAAATATTTTATGGTTCTGGATTAGGAATTTAATACTCGTATCACAATAAATTTAAGAAATCTGAAGGATAGGGTATTAGAGAAACATTTATTCTTCTATGTGATTATTATTAAGGGTTGCCTGCTATTCCCCCAAAAAATAATCTCTATTGCAAAGTTCAAATACATTGAATTGCTATATTTGGTGAATTTCCTACAGAATGAAGTCTTTGTCCTTAAATACACGCCTGTTTATCTACTCCATAATCTTTTGCATTGCTGGTGTAGTTATGGTTGGGGCATACTCCTACCATTCAGCCCGAAACGCTCTGGTGGAAAGAACTTTACAGCAATTGACTTCGCTTAGGGCCGAGAAAAAAGCACGAATTGAATCGTTTTTTAACGATAGGGAAAGGGAGATCGTTTTAGCGGCAAACGATGATGAATTTATTAATTTTCTACTGAACCTGAGCGCAGAAAAAACCGGGTTGCCCAAAAAAGATATTATAAATTCAAGCAGAAATAAAATCCTTCAATATATTGCCAATTCTGGGATTTACTCAGGTATTTTACTTTACCTTCCCGGCGGAAGAAACAGCTCATTAAAGATTGATCAGGATGGAAATATTTCCGGATATTATTCAATTAACCACTCATTCACCATAGCTGACAGCTTAATAAAGAAAAGATCTCGTTCGAAAGTTTCAGTTTTTGATTTTATTAAAGGGCCTCTGTCTAATGAGTATTATATCTATCTGGCATACCCGATTCAAAACCCCGATAGCTCAACTGGCAAAGTATTGCTTTTCGAGGTATCGGAAAAAACTATTAATACTATAACCTCTGAACTGACAACATTACAGGGACAGGGAAGAACAGGCGAAGTATATCTTGTGGGTGATGATTACCTGATGAGAAGTTCATCAAGATTTTATGATAAATCAGTACTTTCCATATCCTGCAAATCTGAGTTGGTCGAAAAAGCCCTAAAAGGGGGAACCGGCACTGGTAAAACAAGTGATTATCGGAATCAGATGGTATTAAGCTCTTACAGTCCTTTATCTATCAAAGGGTTAAATTGGGTGATTCTTTCCGATATGGATTGGGATGAAGCCCTTTTGCAAATTTCAATTCTTGGGAAACGAATCTTACTCATCAGTTTTGCTGTTTTTCTAATGTTAACCATTGGTGTTTACATTCTTAGCAGGAGAATTACAGCTCCTTTGTTGAAACTGAAAGAAGCTGCGTCAAAAGTGGGAGAGGGCAATTTTGATCAAATACTCCCCGTTTCACGGAACGATGAAATTGGCCACCTGACACAGGTGTTTAACCGGATGACCTTACAGCTTAAGCATACCACAAACAGGCTAAAAGAGAGGGAGCAACGTCTCACCCACTTTTATCAGGCTACTGTGGATGGAATATTACTCCATAAAAATGGCGCACCGGTTTTGATTAACCATGCCCTTTCTAACCTTACCGGGTATGATGAATTCGAACTAATGAAAAAATCTCCCGGGGATTTTCTGGTGATACAGGAGGATGTTTTGGTGAAAGTTCAAAGTAAACCAAATGCTTCATTTGAGGCTATTTTGAAAAGCAAATCAGGACAAAAGATTCCGGTTGAAGTGCAGAAAAGTATCGTTCAATTTCATGGGCAGGAAGTTGAATCTTTAGTAATACGGGATATATCGCGAAGGAAAGCTATTGAAGAGGAATTGCAAACCGAAAGGTTACGCCAGATGCGATCAGTGATTGATGGACAGGAGCAGGAACGCCAAAGGTTATCACGCGAATTGCATGATGGGTTGGGACAAACCCTCGTGGCCATTAAACTCAAGTTGGAAAGCATTCCGGTTGATGAGATGGGAAATCAGCGAAAAACGCTGGAATCGGTAAAGCAGATGTTTAACCATACCATTGAGGAAATACGCCGGATGTCAAACAACCTTATGCCTGCTGCGTTGACTGAATTCAGCCTGGCTGTTGTGCTTCGCAATTTATGCACCGAGGTTGAATCCAACTCGGGAATAAACGTTTCGCTGGTAATTGGTGTGTTGCCCGACTCCCTGTCGCAAATTCTCAAGACATACACATACCGGATAGTTCAGGAAGCACTGAATAACATCGTTAAGCATTCGGGTGCATCAAGGGCTGTTGTATCAATCTTCTCCGATATTTCGAAGCTTTACCTTCACATAGAGGATGATGGCATCGGGTTCAACTCTTCCAAAGGGTTTGAATCGGGCAATGGGCTCTACAACATGAAAGAGCGCGCCATTCTGTTGAATGGTAAATTTGAGATTATTTCATCTAAAGGGAACGGGGTGAAAATTCAGGTGGAATTTCCTCTTTTCCCTAAGCCCAAAGGTTAATATGTTATAAGATCTTGTGATTTACGTTTGATATACAAATTTAAAATGAATAAAATTAAGGTAGCATTAGTGGATGATCACCAGCTGGTACGCGACGGGATCAGGGCGCTTTTAACCGGTTTGCCCGATATTGAAGTGGTATCTGAGGCTTTTGATGCAAATAGCACGTTGGAAAACCTCGCCTGTTGCAAACCCGATGTCATCATTGTTGATATTTCGCTCCCGGGCATATCAGGCATTGAACTTGCCGGAATTATTACCAGAGATTTCCCCTCCGTTAAGGTGATTATGCTTTCAATGTACACCAACCAGGAGTTCATTTTCAATGCCATTAAGTTTGGGGCAAAGGGATATCTTCCTAAAAATATCACCAGAGAAGAGCTGGTTGACGCAATTCACGAGGTTTACAAAGGGAATGAGTATTTTAGTAAGGACGTTTCCAATATCATTCTTAAGAATTACCTTAAACAGGTTAAAGATCCTGAACGAGCTGATGCCTACCAGGAACAAAAGCTCACCCCGCGCGAGCTGGAAATACTTAAATTTGTGGCCGAAGGTTACTCGAACCAGCTTATTGCCGATAAGCTATTTATCAGTGTCAGAACTGTTGAATCGCACAAGAACCACATAATGCAGAAGCTGGAGTTAACAACTACGGTTGATCTGGTTAAATACGCTTTAAAGAATAGGATTATTGATTTATAAATACTGCTTAACTGTTTGAGTGCCGTGAAATTTATTTTAAGAGCAGTTCAAACTCTATATTCAGGGGCTTTTTGTTATCAAAGTCGTAAAGGGTGAGTTTCCGCATATTGAAGTAGAATTGCCAGAAATTACTCAATGTATTGATATACTTCTGTTTGGCTTGATCCCTTTCCGACTGGGCTATATTCAAATCAAGCACGTCTATCTTCCCGATTAAAAATCTTTCCTTGGTTACATTATATCGGTTTTGTGAAATCAGATCGGCCTTTTCGGCCAGCTTTACCTGATCGTCCTGGCGGTTAAACTGCATCACCTTTAGAAACACATCCTGTTCAAAGTCTGTTATTGCCTGATCGACAGTTGTCCGAATGACCTCACGCGATGATTGCGCCATTTTCACTTTTCCGCGACCTAAACCCCAGTCAAGAATTGGGATCGCCAGCGATATGTTTAACCCCTGCAGATCATCAAAGTTTTTATAAGCATCCTCAATCAGGTAGGCATCTCTGGTTACACCGTAGTTTATCCTTAAATCAGCGCTAAAACCTCTTTCGGATCTGGCTTGAGCCACATCCCGGTCGGCCTCAATGAGCTGGCGAGAATACTCAAGAATTTTCGGGTTATTGGTTTTGGCAAGGGCAAGTACATCATCATATAAAACGTTGGTGGCAGGTATATTTTCGGGGATTATCAGCTCCAGGTCGAACTGATCATTTAACCCAAGATACGATTTGATCCTCGCTTTTTTAAGTTGAAGGTCAACCTCGGCATCGCTTACGTCGCTCCCGGAATTTAAAAAGCTGAGCTCCATCTGGAGCAGCTCATTCTCTGCAATTGTACCAATGTTGTACCGGCCCTTGGCTATTTTATAAAGGGTATCGCTGTTTGCATAGTTTAACCTGGCGGTTTTCAGGTTTTGTTGGGCCAGGATTAGGTCGAAGAACAACCTTGAAGCTTCCATGGAGATATTCTCCAATGATTGAAGGTAATTACGCTTTGCTTCCTCGTATTTGATGGGTTCAATTTTCTTCTTCCATTTCAGGGTATTAAACCCAAAAAGAGGTTGTGTTAAATTGATTTTGTAAGGCACTGAGATATAGGAAGAAGTATCCCTTAAACCAAACCTGTCATTCCTCTCCAAAGAGGATTCAATGGCAATTCGCCCACCGGTTAACCCAATATTCTGGGACAGTGAGAGAACGGAAGAAATTCTATTGCTGTTAATTTCAATGTTTGAGTACGATCCATCATCATTCCTGTTACTCTCAATGCTTCGGTTAAATGAAGGGATAGTGGAGTTGAGCTTTAAGCTGGGTAAAAACTCGGCCTTGTAGGTTCTGTACTGCCAGTAGGATGCCCTAAAACGATGCTTTGCCAGAATAGCCTGTGGCGATTGGTCTTTTGCCAGCTGCAAAACTTCATCCAGGGTAAGCCTGTTCATCGGTTTTTGTGAACTAGCAGTATAGGTTAATAATAGTGAGAGTATTAATAATGAAACAAAGTTTTTCATCTTATTATAAATTTTTCTATTCATACCTTAACGATTCAATTGGATCTTTTTCTGCTGCGCGTTTGGCAGGCGAAAGCCCAAAAATGATTCCTACTGCCGCTGAAACGCCAAAAGCAACCAACACAGATAAAGGGCTTATTATGGTTAGGATTCCTGCAAAATGGGTTATCAGCTTGGAGAGAATTATCCCAAGAATAACCCCGATAAAACCTCCTGAAACACTGATCAGAACAGCTTCGGACAAAAACTGGGCAACAATATCGGCCTTTTTGGCCCCAATGGCCAACCGGGTGCCTATCTCCTTGATACGCTCCATAACCGATGCAAACATGATGTTCATAATGCCTATTCCGCCTACAATCAGCGAAATACTTGCAATCGCACCTAGCACAATGTTAAAAATATCTTTTGTTCGTTGTTGCTGCTTTAAGAGCAGCTCAGGAACAGTGATTTCATAATCTTTTATACCCGAATGCCTGCGCAGCATCATTCTGCTCAGTATCTCAGAGGTAGAGGTAATATCCTCGGTTTCTTTAACCTGAGCAATAATTCGATCAATCTGATGGTAGTTTTTTGGTGTCTGCGATTGGGTGCTGCCCCCGAATCTGATCATAAAACCAAAACCTCTGAAGGAGGTTGTCCCGCT
Source organism: uncultured Rikenellaceae bacterium (assembly GCA_964552655.1). GTDB lineage: Bacteria > Bacteroidota > Bacteroidia > Bacteroidales > Tenuifilaceae > CAZKHG01. The sequence continues at coordinate 39,243 of CAZKHG010000007.1, read as the reverse complement.
CATTCTCCTCAAATTAACCAGCGCCCTGTTCTGATACCTTAATAATAATGTTTTAGCGGGGAGGTAAACATTATCATTATATACGTTGATTCCGGTATTTTCAAACCCAGTAACCTTAAGGTTCGATTTTTGAATCACACCAATGACTTTTAACCAGATATGCCCAAACTTAATATACTGCCCAATCGGATTCACTTTACTGAAAAACTTGGCCTGAATGTTCGCCCCGATAATGCATACCGGTATCCCGTGCTCTTCCATATAGTCGCTAAAAAAAGCACCCTGTTCGAGCGGTAAATTGTATAATGTGAAATAATCGTTTGAAACACCCACTATTTTTGCAGGCATTCTTAGCCCTTCGAACTGTACAAATGAGTTGAGACTTATTTCCGGACTGATCTTTTGAACCGAGGGAATAATTTTTTTAATTGCATCTGCATCAGCAAGAGTTAAACCGGGAGAGAATTTCCGTTTCTCTTTCTTCTCGGTTTGAGTAGATGAAGATTCATCTTCATTTGGCTCTTCAAATATGGAGTTGATAATGATATTGTTCACTCCAACCATCTTGATCTGGTCAAGAATTTCCTGCTGGGCTCCTTTGCCAATTGCCAGCATGCTTATAACTGCAGCAACTCCAAAAATAATCCCCAGGGCAGTAAGAATTGATTTCAGCTTGTTGGCCAAAATCGATTCAATGGCAATATTTATATCGTGCAGATACCTTTTATACATAATCTTCTTTTTTTGGGGTTTTTTACTTCTTCTTGGAAGTATCTGCATTTTCGGCTTTTCTCATCATTTTGCGATCGCCACCTTCTCCAGGTTTACCCCATGTTCGTTTAGATGTATCAACTTGGTTGATAATGGTTTTTGGTTTACCTGTTTTGCCTTCAGGTAGTTTACCTTCGCTTGTTTTGATTTCGGTTTTTCGCATTATTTGCATATTGCCACCATCGGGCAGGTTCCTCATTCCACCCTGAGGCATCTGGAAAATCATTTGCCCGTTATTCCTGGGTTTCATCTCCAGCTCCTGTTGTGCTTTCCGTTTGGCTTCTTCTTCCTTTTTTAGTCGTTCTTTTTCCTTGATAATTGGAATCAGCTCCTCACCAACCAGCTTAAAATTTTCAGGTTTTTCTGGGATCGAGAGGTAGATCTCCTCATCATATTTAAGTCCTTTTTCAACAATGATGTTGTTCTCGTTCATCTCGCCGGTAACAATAATCTGCTTCTTCCCTTTCCTGGTGTAAACAAAGCTCAGGCTATCCTCTGCATGAACCGATTCAAGAGGTATATAAAGCACACTGTCGTACACATTGGTTATAATCTGATTACTTGTAGTCATTGAGGGTCTTAGAATGGGGTCATACTCATTCACCTTGATAACCACCTCAAAAACTTTGGCATCGGTATTTGGCAGCTGTTCGCCGATATTTGCAACTTCCATCACAACCCCGGTATATTTTTTTTCGGGGAAAGCATCAACACCCACGCGAACTTTCTGGCCTTTCTTTACCTTGCTGATATCAATCTCGTTTACATAGGTTTTAGTGTTCATAACCGATAGGTCGGGCAGTGTTGCAACGGTTAAATCCCAGGGGCTAATGCTCGAACCCACTTTTCGTTTCTCACCGCTCCATTCCCGGTAGTAAATCAGCATTCCGGGTTTAGGCGCTTTTATAACAAACTTGTTCAGCACTTCCATCATGTCGTTTTTTTCACGTTTCTGCCGTTCAAGGTTTATTGCCACCTCTCTCATGGATGCTTCGGATTGTTCCTTTTTCAATGAGTAATTATGCTGTGCCTGCTGGAAAGCCCGGGCTGATTTATCGAGGTTGATTTGTGCCTGCCTTTGAGTGGCCGGTGGTTCAAACTTCGACTGATCAACAACAATCTGCTTCTCCTCCATATCAAACTTCAGGTTGATAAGATTATTTCTCAACTCTCTTAGGTTAAGGGTTGTGTCTAGTTGTGTTTTAAGGTAGGCCTGCTGGCTTTTCTCCAGCTCATCATCTATCTCTTTAATCCTGTTGCTAAGAGCCGATCTATCGAGGGTTGCTACATACTGACCTGAATCAACCACAGTTCCCTCCGGGATTAAATCCTGTATTTTGATGTCATTTATTCTGAAACTTCTCCCTTGTAGCTCCGAAGGCCCTTTAATATCCTCGGAATTTTGAGCTTTCAGCTCACCGGTTACTGTTACCAATACCTCGAAAGTCCCCTGATTGACTTTAACGTACTGTGGTGCTGTTGTTTTCTTACTGGATGACCCAAATACCGCGTATAGTAATATAAGTACCGCTAAGGCAGAAACGCCTATGATTATTTTCTTCTTCATTTTTAGATTTTGTATTAAAATAGATTTACACCGCTTATGACTTTTAAAAGTAGCAATTGTTTAATTGAGGTTAAGTTAATGTTTTGTTAAATACAAACAGAATTGCTTCAGAATATTGATTTAATTGATTTTTTTGATAATTTGAAATAAATGACCAGAAATGAATACTCAAAATATTAATGTGCTAAAAATACCCCTTGATCTTATCAATTACCTTTAATGCCAGATTATCAGCAGCGCTTTTTGAGCTGCTTTCAGCATATATCCTGATAATAGGTTCGGTATTCGATTTGCGCATGTGAACCCAACCTTCCGGGAAATCAACACGCACGCCATCTTCAGTATTAATCGGCAATCCTTTGTAAGCTGCGGCTAATTTGTTAAGTATCTCATCGGGGTTGATCCCTTTTTTCAGCTCAATCTTATTTTTAGAAATAAAATAATCGGGGTAAGATTTTCTCAATTCTGAGCACTTTTTATTAGATTTTGCCAGATGCGTTAAAAAAAGAGCAATCCCAACCAATGCATCTCGGCCATAGTGCAATTCAGGGTAAATAACACCACCGTTCCCTTCTCCGCCAATTACCGCGTTAACCTCTTTCATTTTGGTAACAACGTTCACCTCACCAACCGCTGAGGCAAAATAAGTTCCTCCGTATTTTACGGTAATATCTCTCAACGCCGCTGTGCTGGATAGGTTTGAGACTGTGTTCCCGGGATTTTGTTCAAGCAGATAATCAGCAACAGCAACAAGGGTGTACTCTTCCCCAAACATTGATCCATCTTCATTTATAATGGCCAGTCGATCAACATCAGGATCAACCACAAACCCAACATCTGCTTTGTTTTCAACCATTGCTTTTGAGATATCGCCAAGGTGCTCGGGCAGTGGCTCGGGGTTGTGCGGAAATTCCCCAGTTGGATCGGTATATAATTCAACAAAATCTTTTACACCAAGAGCATTCAATAGCCGGGGAATGGCAATGCCACCCACCGAGTTAACGCAATCAACCACTACCTTAAAGTTGGCGTTTGAAATAGCCTTTTGATCAACGGTTTTGAGACTTAGTATATGCTTGATATGTTCATCTAGGTAAGAGTATTCCTCCTCGATGTTTCCGATTCCATCAATTTCAGGAAACGAAAATGCCTCCTTATCGGCAATTTCCAGAACTTTCTTCCCTTCAATATCTGATAGGAATTCACCTTTTTCATTCAAAAGTTTAAGGGCATTCCACTGACGGGGATTATGACTTGCTGTTAATATCAGCCCCCCATTTGCTTTTAACCCGGTTACAGCCATCTCCACAGTTGGTGTTGTGGCCAAACCAAGGTTAATCACATCAACCCCGCAACCCATTAAAGTTCCAACAACAATGTTGCTCACCATTTCACCTGAAATACGGGCATCTCGTCCAACCGCAACTCGGCATTTTATCCCAATATTTTTTTGCTTAAGCCATTCAGCATAAGCTGCTGTGAATTTTAAAATATCCATTGGGGTTAATGCATCACCAGTCTTGCCTCCAATTGTCCCCCTGATGCCCGAAATTGATTTTACTAGTGTCATAAGTTATTTTGTTCATTATTAATAAAACAAAGGTTGGAAAAAGTTTTCTTTTTCCAAAAAGAGAAGTTTTAATAAATTTAATAAACAAGTAACACATGAGTTTTTTCCTACATTTGCATCTTACAAAATGGAGTTCATGATCAAACTTGATAGCATTGTTAAATCATTCGGAAATCTAACTGTTCTTAAGGGTGTATCAGTTGAGATACCCAAAAGCAAGGTTGTTGCTATTGTTGGTCCTAGCGGTGCCGGGAAAACCACATTGCTTCAAATCATGGGAACGCTTAGCGCACCGGATTCAGGTTCAATTTCCATTGATGGTGAAAATGTTTTTACGATGAAGGATAAGCAGATTGCCCGTTTCAGGAATAAAAATATCGGGTTTGTTTTCCAGTTTCATCACCTTTTACCCGAGTTTACTGCATTGGAGAATGTTTGTATGCCTGCGTTAATTGCCAAGGTAAGTTTCCCGGATGCTTCAAAGAAAGCCAAAGATCTTCTCGATTTTATGGGATTATCCAACCGGATAGATCATAAACCCTCCGAACTTTCCGGAGGGGAGCAACAAAGAGTGGCTGTTGCCAGGGCGTTAATCAACAACCCCTTGGTTGTTCTGGCCGATGAGCCATCCGGCAACCTCGATTCTCAGAACAAGGAGGATTTGCATAAGCTGTTTTTCACACTACGCGACAGGATGGGTCAAACATTTGTAATCGTTACCCACGACAAGGACCTGGCTCAGATGGCAGATATGCAGCTAAATATGAACGATGGCAGAATCCTTTAATGGTGAGCTTTCCCAATAAAAACCTGCTTAAAGAATTTCTTGAGGAGAAATATAAGTTATATGCCTCACGATCTTTTGTTGATGATGATCCAATCCAGATCCCCCATAGGTTTCAGGACGAGAAAGATATTGAAGTTGCTGGTTTACTTACAGCAACAATTGCCTGGGGGAATAGGAAATCTATCATTTTAAGCATGGATAGGCTCTTGAACCGGATGGATAACGCTCCTTATGAATTTGTGGTAAACTATTCAAAAAACGATGCGAAATATCTTAAAGGCTTTGTCCACCGCACATTTAACCAGGAGGATTGTACTGAGTTCATTAAAGTTCTGAAAGGAATCTACACTGTTGATAATGGGCTTAAATCATTATTTCAGAACGGCTTTAAAAATGGTAATTCGGTAAAATCGGCAATTGGTGCTTACCGGTCGGCGTTCACCGCCAGGAACGTTGATAAAAACGTTTTAGTTCATGTACCTGATGTGGAATCAGGTTCGGCAGCAAAAAGGATCAATATGTTTTTGCGATGGATGGTGAGGTCATCAAAAGAGGGGATCGATTTTGGCCTTTGGACAGGGATTCCCGCATCAACCTTGATGATTCCCGTTGACACACATTCCGGCCGGGTTGCCAGATCAATCGGTTTGCTAAGCAGGAAGCAAAACAGCTGGCTGGCGGTTGAAGAGTTAACTTCCTCTCTGCGTGAATTTGACGATGATGATCCGGTTAAATATGATTTTGCGTTATTTGGGTTGGGGGTATATGAAAAATTCTAATTTCAATGCCAAAGAGCTTCTTTAAATTTAAACAATTTACAATCCGGCAGGAAGGTGCAGCTATGAAAGTTGGCACCGATGGGGTTTTGCTTGGTGCCTGGATCGGTTTAGGCGGAGTTAGTACTGCGCTGGATATCGGAACCGGAAGTGGTGTAATTGCATTGATGATTGCCCAACGATGCAATGCGGTTGTAGATGCAGTGGAAATAGATTCCGATTCAGCGAACCAGGCTAAATCAAATTTTGATAGTTCTCCCTGGAAAAACAGGGTAACCGTTTATAATATGTCTTTTCAAAATTTCTATGATGTAACTAAAACTAAATATGATTTAATTGTTTCAAACCCACCTTACTTTTCGAATTCCCTCAAATCAGCATTCCAGAAACGAAATATAGCCCGACATGCTGATGAATTGCCTTATCATCAACTTATAGAAGGAGTTGCTAAACTCCTGAGTAATAACGGAAAATTCTGCGCCGTGTTCCCATACACAGAGGGCAATGTTTTCATTGCGCAAGCCGCAAATGCGGAATTATTCTGTACCCGAAAAACTAATGTTTACTCGCACCCACACAAACCCGTTCTACGATTATTGCTTGAGTTCTCATTTATGAAGGAGAAATTGGTTGAAAATGAGCTGTCTATTCATAATTTGGAGGGAAACTATTCTGATGACTACAAAAAATTGACTAAGGATTTCTATCTGGCTTTTTAATGCATCAATATAAGATTTTAACGATTCAATAAGATTTACATCAATAATCCTAAATCATTTTAATGTTAAACTAAATCACTTTTTAAAAAAATTCACCTACATCGTTTTAAGTCTTGCCCTTTGGAATTAAAGTAATAAATTTACGGCACAGATAAGCATGGTATAATTCAAAATCAGTTTAGCAACCCTTTAATTGATGGACTATATGAACTACTCAATACTTAAGTACGAGGAGGATTCCGGTGTTGGCATTCTCACAATCAGCAGACCAGAAGCGCTTAATGCGCTAAATAGCCAGTTTTTCATTGAACTCGATGATTTTTTAATAAACGCATCAATGAAAAAAGGCTTGAAAGTGCTCATAATTACCGGTGAGGGAAAGGCTTTTGTCGCCGGGGCAGATATAGCCGAGATGCAAAAGATGAGCCCCGCTGAGGGTTTTACATTCTCAAAAGTTGGTCAGGAAGCTTTTGCCCGGCTGGTAAACCTGGAAATACCGGTTATAGCTGCAGTTAATGGTTTTGCACTTGGAGGTGGAAGTGAGCTGGCTATGGCATGTGATTTCAGGATTGCCAGCACAAAGGCAAAGTTCGGAATGCCCGAGGTGGGTTTAGGTTTAATTCCCGGGTATGGTGGCACTCAAAGGTTGTCAAGGCTGGCCGGATTAGGTGATGCTATTTTCCTGATTCTTACCGGACAGATGATTGATGCAGCTGAAGCACACCGGATTGGACTGGTTCAGAAAATTTGTGAACCCGAAAACTTACTGGCTGAAGCCAGAAATATCGCCCTGAAAATTGCCGATCAAGGCCCAAATGCTGTGAGAGCAGCCAAAATGGTAACCCATAAAGGGTATAATTTAGATTTTGCCAAAGGGCTCGACCTGGAAAGCGATGCCTTTTCAAAGATGTTTAACAGCGATGGTGTTGAGGGCATGAAAGCCTTCCTTGAAAAGAGAAAACCAGAATGGAATAAAAATTAACATACTAAAAAAAATGCTAATGAACTACGAGGAAAAACTTCAGCACGTGTCGGTACTCGGAGCAGCCGGGAAAATGGGATCGGGAATCCTCTTACTTACTGCTGTTGAGATGGCCGACCTACAGCTTAAGCCCGAGAACCGGAATAAAAATTTTGTTCTTAATGCCATTGATGTTTCTCCGGCTGCTTTAAGCGGACTTCATAGCTACCTGAGAGCCCAGGTAAAAAAAATTGCAGAGAAGAAAATTGTTCAGCTACGCGAGGTTTATCAGGATTACCCCGATCTGATTGAGAATTATGATATTATTGATCAGTACGTAGATGATGTTCTTAAGCTCGTCCTGTTCAGCACCAGGGTGGAATCCACCTACGAATCGAACATCATTTTTGAGGCCATTATTGAAGATGTGGATCTAAAGGTAAAAATCATTTCACAAATCCTTGGCAACAATAAGAAGGATCCATGGTTCTTAACAAATACCTCTTCGGTTCCAATTGGTGAACTCGACAAGAAAGCCAATATCAACGGGAAGATAATAGGTTTCCATTTCTATAACCCACCTGCAGTGCAAAAACTTGTGGAGCTGATTACATCGGAGAGCACAAACAAAAATCTTATTGAATTTGCTAAGGTTTATGCCCAAAAACTAGGCAAGAAAGTAGTACCAGCAAATGATTTTGCCGGATTTATCGGGAATGGTCACTTTATGAGAGATTTACTGTTCGGAATAAAGAAAGCCGAGCAGCTGAGTAAAGAAATGCCCATGGTGGAGGCCATTTACGCGGTTAACCGTATCAGCCAGGATTACCTTATCCGTCCGATGGGTATCTTTCAACTAATTGATTACGTTGGCGTTGATGTTTGTCAGAAAATACTTTTTGTAATGCAATCCAGGCTAAATGAAAAGGATTTGCATAGCGATTTTATAGATAAGCTGATATCTCAGGGGGTTAAAGGTGGCCAAAACTCCGATGGCTCCCAAAAACCTGGAATATTCCATTATGAAAAAGGCAAACCAGTTGGGATTTATGATGTAAAAATAAAAGATTATGTACATATCGAAACCTTCAGAACAACTGTGGATGCTAAATTAGGAGAGTTACCTTCATCACATAAACCCTGGAAGGAAGTCATCGGGAATAAGCAAAAGGATGAATTCCTAAAAAATTATTTTATTGAGCTTAAAGGGCTTAACACCCTGGGCGCAAATCTGGCTAAGGAGTACCATTTCAATTCAAAGCATATTGGACAAAAACTGGTAGAAGATAAAATTGCTGATCACGACGAGAATGTCAATACGGTAATGCTTACCGGCTTTTTCCATGCTTATGGACCAATCAACACCCTAATGGACTAAAAATTCAAATAACTTTCGACTATGAAGCGTAAAATATATATGACCGCAGGCTATAATACCATTTCCCTTGGTACCGGCCGAAAAGAGTTTAACCCAAAGAAACCCAGACCCGGAATTGAGCATTATATTAAGGAAGCAGGCCAGGCTACGGTTAAAATGCTGGGTGGTGCTAATAATGTTGACGAAGGAGTGATTGGCAATTTTATGTCGTCACGGTTCGTGAAACAAGGTCACCTGGGAGCATTCCTCCCCATAATTGACGAAGGGTTGAGGTATAAACCAAGCCTTAGCGTCGAAGGTGCTTGTGCATCTGGCGGGTTGGCTCTGGTTTCTGGGATGAGATCAGTATTATCGGAGAGTGCAGAGGTGGTTTTGGCTTTGGGTGTAGAGGTGCAAAATACCGTAAAGGCAATGTACGGTGCCGATATTCTTGCTGGTGCAGGTTGGTTTGCGGAAAGAAAAAAGGGCCATGCCTATTTTTTCCCGGGACAGTTCAGCGATCGTGCAGGTGCTTATTTTAAGAAGTATGGTCGCGAAAAAGCCCGACAGGCTTTTGCAGCTTGGTATAAAAATGCGATAGAGAACGCCAGGTTATGTCCTACCGCTCAGGAATATGAGAATAAAACCGCTGATCTTATCAAAGTTGGCTTAACAGAGCCAAACCCTAAAGGGTTTACAGAGCATCTGAATGTATTCGATTGCTCAAAGGTATCTGATGGGGCTTCGGCGATTGGAATCCTGTCCGAGGAAGGGTTGAAAAGAACCGGCATCTCTAAATCTGATACAGTTGAAATTGTTGGCTGGGCACAGATAGTGGATGACATTACCAAAAAACCTGAGGATCCAACAAAACTTTCAACTGTAGGACTGGCGGCTAAAAGGGCACTGGAATCCGCAGGTATCACAATCAATGATGTTGCAACACTTGAAGTTCACGACTGCTTTACAGTGGCTGGTATTCTGACTGTTGAGGCGCTTGGTTTGGCAAAACCCGGTGAAGGTCCCGATTTTGTAATAAATGGCAACACCTCTCGTACCGGTAAATTCCCAATGAATACAACGGGCGGTTTAATAGGCTGGGGACATCCCACTGGTGCTACTGGGGTTCATCAAGCCGTTACAATTTGGGAGCAGCTCACAGGAAAGGCTGGCGCTGCCCAAGTTGAGATTCCTAAAAACAGGCCTTACGGAATGACTCTAAATATGGGAGGTGACGACAGAACTGTTGTTGCCATTGTTTATAAGAAAGTTGAATAGTACTAATCTTGCTTATAAGTTCTATTATGAATTTTGAGTACACCGAGGAACAGCTGATGATCAGAAAAACCGCCAGGGATTACGCCCAGCGAGAGTTGATTAAAGATGTAATTGAAAGGGATACCAATGCAATTTACCCAACTGAACATGTTAAAAAAATTGCTCAGCTGGGTTTTTTTGGAATGCTTATCAGTCCCGATTATGGAGGTGTAGGATTGGATAATATATCTTATGTTCTTGCACTTGAAGAGATTTCTAAAATTGATGCCTCTGTTGCTGTTATTATGTCTGTTCACAATTCGCTGGTCGGATACGGAATAGAATCTTTTGGAACAAAAGAGCAGAAAGATAAATATCTTCCTCTTTTAGCCAGTGGCGAAAAAATAGGTGCATTCCTTTTAAGCGAACCGGATGCAGGTTCCGATGCCACTTTCCAGAAAACATCGGCAATAGATAAAGGTGATTATTATCTTATCAATGGAACGAAGAACTGGATTACCAGCGCAAATACAGGCGGGGTTTACATTGTCATTGCCCAAACATGGCCTGATAAATGCCATAAAGGAATTAACGCCTTTATAGTTGATCGAAACGCCAAAGGGATAACGCTTGGTCCGCATGAGGATAAAATGGGGATGCGGAGTTCAGATACGCATTCAGTAATGTTTAATGATGTAATGGTACCTAAAGAGAACAGGATAGGCGAGGATGGTTTTGGGTTTAAGTTTGCCATGAAAATGCTCGAAGGAGGTAGAATTGGTATTGCAGCCCAGGCACTGGGCATTGCTTCGGGTGCTTATGAGCTGGCTTTAAAATATTCAAGGGAGCGAAAAGCCTTTGGAACAGAAATTATCAACCATCAGGCTATTGCTTTTAAGTTAGCCGAAATGGCCACAATGATTGAGAATTCAAGGTTAATGGTTCATAAAGCAGCATGGCTAAAAGATCAGCATCAACCTTATGGAACTGCTGGCGCTATGGCTAAACTTACAGCAACCGATACCGCCATGAATGTTACCACAGAGGCCGTCCAAATACATGGAGGTTATGGCTATGTTAAAGAGTACCATGTGGAAAGGTTAATGCGCGAAGCCAAGCTCACACAGATATACGAAGGCACATCAGAAATACAAAAGCTGATAATTTCCAGGGCAATCTCAAAGGAATAAACTATTGTATAACATATCAATTTTAATTTCTAAGATGTTCGTTTGTAATATCTTTGCCACTTAATTACTATTAAACTTGATCTTAAAAAATCAACTTAAAATATTCATAATATGTCAGCTACAGTACAATTTACAATGCCCGATCATTACCTGGTTGATGAGCTATATACCGATGAGCAAAAGCTTATACGTAATTCAATCAGGGATTGGGTTAACCGGTCGGTAAAACCAGTTATTGAAGATTACTGCAACAGAGCGGAATTTCCTATGCATCTTGTTAAGGAAATGGGAGAGATGGGCGCTTTTGGCCCTTTTATTCCAGTGGAATATGGTGGCTCTGGCCTCGACTACACCTCTTATGGTTTAATTATGCAGGAGTTGGAGCGTGGTGACTCTGGTATCCGCTCCATGGCATCGGTTCAAACATCCCTGGTGATGTTCCCTATTAACGCATTTGGTAGCGAAGAGCAGAAAAAGAAATATTTGCCCCGTTTGGCTACCGGTGAAATTATTGGCTGCTTTGGTTTAACAGAACCAGATCACGGATCCGACCCGGGCGGAATGAAAACCAGGGTAAAAGATATGGGCGACCACTACCTTTTAAATGGTGCAAAGATGTGGATCACCAACTCTGCAATAGCCGATATAGCCATTGTTTGGGCAAAAGATGATCAGGATATAGTTCGCGGAATGATTGTTGAAAAGGGATGGAAAGGTTTAACCGCTCCCGAAACCCATGGTAAATGGTCGCTCAGAGCTTCTGTTACCGGTGAGCTTGTTTTTGATAATGTAGTTGTTCCCAAAGAGTACGTTTTACCTAATATTCAAGGTTTAAAAGGTCCCCTCAATTGTTTGAACTCAGCACGTTATGGAATCGCCTGGGGTGCTATTGGTGCTGCTATGGATTGCTACGACGCTGCTTTGCGTTACTCCCTGGAAAGAAAACAGTTTGGTAAACCGGTGGGTGCATTCCAACTTCAACAAAAGAAGCTTGCTGAAGCGTTAACCGAAATTACAAAAGCACAACTTTTAACCTGGCGTCTTGGACAACTTAGAGATGCTGGAAAAGCTACTGCTGCACAAATTTCGATGGCAAAACGAAACAACGTGTTTATGGCTTTAACCATTGCCCGTGAAACCCGTCAGATATTAGGTGCAATGGGTATTACCAACGATTACCCTATGATGCGCCACATGATGAACCTAGAATCGGTTATTACCTATGAAGGAACTCATGATATTCACCTTTTAATAACCGGGAATGAGATAACTGGTATTCCTGCTTTTAAATAGAAAACTATACAAGAAAATACAAGGGATGTGAGAGCATCCCTTTTTTTACGTTTTAATAAATAAAGCCAAACATCCATAGTGGAATGGTTTTATTAACACCAAACTCAATCCCATCCTTAACAATATAAGCCTTATCTAATCCTTCTAATTGTTTATTGTTTTTATTTTTCCCCCCAATTTCGAATAGATATTTGCCATTAACTAATACATCGCCAGCAGATTTAGGCAGCGTAATAATATTATTTACTGTAAGTTGGTTGATGAAAAAGGTTTCTCGGAGAGTCCCTTGATTTGGTATATCAGACAATGCAAACGCAAGATTTGTATTCTGGAGGTATAATTTGTCAGGTTTATTCAGGAAATTAATGCCACTTGAGTTCTTACTTAACCATTTTACAATTTGAGCTTTATCCAGGTAATATAACTGTTTCAATAGATTATCGCGTGTGGATTCTATTTGTCTGGCAAGCTTTTCTATATTTGGAGTAAATGGAACCAAGTTAGAAATAAGAACAAGTAATTTTTTAATTTTAAGAACAGTTCTAAAATCCATGGCAAATACACCAGGTAAATCCGTCTCAATTACTAAATTTATTGTATTTAGAAGTTTTTCCGAATAGTTATCTTTTGATTCCTGATAAAATGGATAATAACCATTTCTTAGGTATTCATTAAATACTTTTAATGGCTTGATTCTTTTATTAATATCATTAGCAATATCTGCCTGATTAAATAAAATATCTTCTAGAGTTGATTCTTTGATTTTGATACCATACTCGAATTCAATAAATTCCCTTAATGATAAACCTGGAAGTTTGTAGTGAATTGCTCTACGACTCAGATCATGACTACCCTTGTAAATGTCAAGCACCGAGGATCCTGTAAATACAATCTGTAGTTCGGGGAATAAATCGTAAATATTTTTAATGTCGCTACTCCAATTGGGATATTTATGAACCTCGTCAAGAAATAGATACCTCCCGCCCATCTTAGCAAATTCATCAGCAATGAGAAAAAGAGGTTTGTTAACAAGGTGTATATTATCTAAACTTATATAAAGCACCTCTTCAACCTTCAAATTCATTACTTTTATCCGTTGTAACATTAATGTTGTTTTTCCGCATCCTCGTGCTCCTGTAATTCCAATTAGTCTTTGTTTCCAATCAATTTTATCCATAAGAAACCTGACAAAGTCTAGTTTGGTTTTACTGATCTTCTGCTGCGAATACGAATAAAGCTGATCCATAGTCAATTTTTTTCAAATATAATTATAATACTTATATAAAAGTGAAATATATATGTAAAATCACTTATATAAAAGCGAATAAATTTAATGTACTTTTAAGCTGATACTCCAATGTATTGATCTAATTCCAGGATTGCTTATTGATTGTATTGTTATTAGTTGAATATAGAAAATGTTGAACTGAGCGATTTGTTAAATAAACCACTGCCAAAGTTTTTCTATATGTAATTATTTACAGCTTCGGCTTAATAAAGAAGATGAACACCGACAAAGTGGCATTACAGCTTCAAGCCCCAATAAGACTATGATTACGCTCGAGAGGTGATTTCTGAAATCTATTAGTTTTGGTGACTTTTTTATTTATCTAAATCACTTGTATAATAGCACACTTAAAATAATTATTTGTTTTTTAATAGTTTCACTTTCCTAGAAAATGCGACTCTTTGCACTCAAAGAATATTTTTGAACTCAAATCATAAATATCATTCATTAAAGATGCCTCGTAATTTCTGGAGCATTTGTTTTAAAACATAACTTTATGGGTTTGTACCATCTTATTGATTAGTTATTATTTGCTGAAAAGAATCAGCATTTCTATTAAATAATGCTGAAATAAAAAAGCAAAAAACAACAAAAATGCTGAAATGCATGTGCAAAAAATAATAATTAGGAGTCTGGTAGTTAGCTGTCTGAATATCAGAAATAGATTTTTTTATATAGGAGATACCGTTATTTCCTCCCAAAATCAGCAGGGATCTCACCCCAGATAGTAGTTTCCCATTTCAGGATCATATTTTTCCAGGTATTCTCTTTCAGCCATTTCTCTGCTCGATCTATTAATTCGAATAGTACTTCATTGTTCTTAGTGGGCAACAGTTTAGTATTTGCTTTCTTTTTTCTTACCCAGCTAATAGCCGTAATTGAATCGGTGTATATAGGTAGATCGCTTTTTTCTTTTTTCAAAAGCGCCAAAGCATGAACAATTGCCAGGAACTCACCAATATTATTTGTTCCGTCTTTGTAAGGGCCCTGTTTAAAAATCAGCTTGCCGGTTTGTGCAATTACTCCCTGATACTCCATATCACCGGTAGCAGTGTTCCAAGCAGCATCCACAGCAATTGACGGATAAATTGGTTTTGGTTGATTTTCAGCAATGTTAATTAAAGTTTTTTCTTTAGTAGTTTTTTTTACAAAGGAATTGTACTCTAATTTGTAAGCATTCTCAGCAGTAATCTTGGATGGGAATCCTTTGTATTTTGCGTTAGGATAATTTTGGATTTGCAACTTACACTTCTCCCACGAATCATAAATTCCCGGTGTGTGTCCAACCCAAACAACGTAAAACTTAGATTTTATTGGCATTAAGTTAAAGTATAAAGTATAAAGGTTAAAGTATAAAGGTTAAAGGGAGAAAACTGGTTAAATTTATATTTTAAGTAAAATTTATTTTTTTAACTTTAACCCTTCTCATTGTAACTAACAATCATCATAGTTTGCCACAACTATTTAAAATCAGGATATAGTAAATACTTTTCCCTAATCTTCATAAAACTATCAAGTTGTGGTTTCCAGGTTGACCTGATGGAATCTTCACTTAACCCTTTCTCAATCTGATACCTAAGCATTTTTGTACCGGATAAATTTTCGAAGTAGCTGTTGAAGAAGGCTGATTTCTTACGGTTCATTTTGTAGGCAAAAAGCAACCATTCGAGGTTAAGCTTTTGATTGCTTAAAAAAAACTTTGGGTTATAATCCCTCAAATCAATGCCGTTGCAACGCTCATTCTTATACGGTGGATTTTTGCTGGCTCCTGGTTTTTCAGTCGGGGTAAAGAAGAAACCGGTTACAGGTAACATAGGACTGCCAAATACCTGAAAAGGGAAATCGGTTCCCCTGCCAACACTTATGTTCGTACCCTCAAAAAGTCCGAGTGATGGGTATAAATACACTGAAACCTGATTGGGTAAATTAGGTGAGGGTTTTATCGGGAGGTTGTAAACCATGCTGTGGGTATAATTGATACAGGGGATTATAGTTACACTGCATTGAACGCCTGATTTTAGCCACTTCTCACCATTAATCATTTGAGCGTATTCTCCTATGGTCATGCCATGAACAATAGGAACAGGATGTAAACCGATAAAGGACGAATTGGCTGTGTCAAGCACTGGACCATCAACATAAAACCCGTTTGGATTTGGACGGTCCAGGATAATCAATGGCAGGTTCTGCTCTGCACACGCCTCCATTACATAGTGCATAGTGGATATGTAAGTATAAAACCGAACCCCAACATCCTGCATATCAAAAATCACTATATCAATGTTTTGCAGATCTCTTGCAAAGGGTTTTTTATTGCTCCCATACAATGATACAACCGGTAGCCCTGTTTTAATATCAACATGATTTTTTATACTCTCCCCGGCTTCATTGTCTCCCCTAAAGCCATGCTCCGGGCAAAATATTTTATCAATTTTCAGGCCCAGGTTAAGCAAGGTGTCCACCAGGTGTATTTTCCCTACCGCTGAAGTATGATTGGCCACAAGAGCAATCTTTTTCCCGGTAATTATGGGTAAATATTTTTCAACTTGTTCTGCCCCAACAATTATTCTCTGCTCCTGAGCAAAAACAGTGAAACATGTTAAAAAGACCAATGATACAAATGACAGGCTAGTTTTCAAAGTTTTAAAATAATCACTAAGGTAGGCTTTTTCAGAATAAAATGAAAAAGTTAGTAAATGAAAAGAGGTTATTGGAATCTCGAACACTCCCAACAACCTCTCTTTTTTATAATGAATGGAAAAATTATACTGACCTGCCAGGGTATTGTTTAAGTGCAACTTCCAGGCATTTCATGGCATTCTTCAAGTCATCAATTTTGAGAACATAAGCTATTCTTACCTCATTTTTCCCCGATCCGGGAGTAGAATAAAACCCTGTGGCCGGGGCAAGCATTACCGTTTGATTTTCGTACTCAAAATTTTCCAGTAGCCATTGAGCAAATTTATCGGAATCATCAATTGGGAGTTTAACCACGGTGTAAAAGGCCCCTTTAGGTTTCGGACAGTAAACGCCGTCCATTTTGTTGAGGGCTTCCACCATAAAGTTTCGTCTTTCAATGTACTCCTGATAGACCTCATCAAAGTATGATTTTGGTGTGGTTAACGCGGCCTCAGCGGCAATCTGCCCGAATGAGGGTGGACTTAACCTTGCCTGGGCAAACTTTAATGCCGATGCAACTACCTCTTTATTCAGACTTATCAATGCGCCAATTCTCACACCACACATGCTGTATCGTTTCGATACGGAATCCATCAGGATCACATTCTCCTCCAGCCCTTTCAGCATCATGGCAGAAAAATGGGTATTCCCATCGTAGCAAAACTCACGGTAAACCTCATCGGAAAAAAGGAAGAGGTCGTATTTTTTTATCAACTGAGCAAGTTGTTCCAGCTCTTCTTTTGAGTAAAGATACCCGGTTGGATTATTGGGATTGCAAATTACAATGCCTTTTGTTTTTGGGGTAATTATTTTCTCAAATTCTGAAATTGGTGGCAGGGCAAAATCGTTGCTAATTAGAGAAGTTATGGGCTTAACAACCACGCCGGCCTGTAATGCAAAGCTGTTATAGTTGGCATAGAAGGGTTCGGGGATGATAACCTCATCACCCGGGTTCAGGCAAGCCATTAATGCAATTGTTATGGCTTCAGAGCCTCCGGTTGTGGTAATAATATCGTTGTGTGTGATATTAATACCTATACTTTTATAGTAATTGGCCAGCCCTCTGCGATAGCTCTCGTTACCCGCTGAGTGGCTGTATTCAACAACATTGAGGGTGTTGTTTTTAATTGCATCCAATGCAATTTTTGGTGTTGGAATATCCGGTTGCCCGATATTAAGGTGGTAAACTTTGCGTCCTTTTCGTTTTGCCTCTTCGGCAAATGGAACAAGTTTGCGAATTGGGGAAGCCGGCATGGCTTTCCCTTTTTCAGAAATCTTTGGCATAATATTTTTTTAAAAAGGTATTTCTACTCGGTCTTTTTGGGGACAACTTCACCTTTTATAGTTAATATGGTTGGGTTGTTTTTTGCGTTGGAATAAACAGTAATGCTCTTTTGGAATTTTCCAATACCATTGGTGTTATACTTTACAACTATTTTCCCTTTGGAACCTGGGTTAACCGGTTCTTTGGACCACTCAGGAGCAGTACAGCCACAGGATGCCTGCACGTTGAAAAGGGTGAGAGCCTCCTTCCCGGTGTTAGTAAACTCAAACTCACAGGTACCATTACTTGCCTGTTCAATGGTGCCATAATCGTTTACAGTTTTTGCGAATGTAATTTCTGCCTTATTCTCAACAGCAGGGGTTTTTTCCTGGGCAAATAAAAATGTTCCCAGGAACAGTGCAATGAAAGTAAATGCTATTTTTTTCATAGTAAAGTATTTTTTAAGGGTACAAAGTTATATCAAATTATTTTACATTGTCATTCTTCGATTACAAGGATTTACAAACTTTAACGTTTAAGTCAGTTCTCATACCAATCACTTGAATTTATATCGAAACAATTAAGATGGTTAAGTGAAAATCCAACCATTAGAAATATAAGTGTTAAATAAAAAAGATGTCCAAACCAGGTTAATAATCATCAAACCGGTTAAAGCAACCTTGTAAATTAAGCTGTCCCTTTTATCCTGAAGAGCCCATAAAAGAAAAGCCATGGAGAAAATAAAAAAACCTGTATCTGAAAAATTCCATCTGTTGGAATATGGAATAATGGTTAGGTTTAATATGCCCAAACCAAAAAGTATTGAAAAGGTGATTACCCTTTTTTGAAATGATTGCTCTTTAATATAATTAAATGTCAAAAGGATCAGCAGAAAAAAGAATGGAGTGCACTGGGTGTACCTGAAGTAACCATTAAGGCACCCGTTTTGGAAAAGCAGGATATAGAATGTGCTGCCTATCATGTAAATGGCCGATAGCAAGATCAGGTAGGTTGTTTTGTCAACTTCAGCACCCTCTTTTTCACCGATAATTTTTTTTGATATCTTATAGAATAATAGAATTGTTGGTATAAATACAAAACTGAAGACCGCGATATTCATTCCAAAACCCTCATGCGACCAGTCAATGATTTGATGTGGTATTCCTAATTTTTTCCCCCATAACGATTGCACTTGAGCAAACTTGAACAAGCTGTTGCTGTGGTAATAAAGTTGATATATTGAGACTGATAGAGTTCCGATAACAAGTGGTGTAATATTTTTTGCTAATGAATTAATATAAGCTCCAACCTTTCTATGCTGCATTAGTAATATTGATTCGACAGTAAAAAATGAGAGAAAAAGAATTGTTATCGATGGGCGGGTCATGGATGCTATGGTAAAGCCTAAAAAGAAAACCCAGTACCTGTTTTTTAATAATCCATAAATGCCGATTGCAGATGCGATCATAAAGGTTGCTTCGGTATAAGGTATCAGGAAACAGACCAACCCGGGGAATGAAAGCGATAAAAGAAGTTGGAGTTGATCAGGGAAATTTAATGCTCTTGTTAAAATCAACAACCCGATTGAAAATAAAATGTAATTCAGGATTACAATCCCAATAGGGGAGAGGTGCGTTAAATCCCACAATAATGGGAAAAACGGGAAAAACGCGAAGATGTAATCCCCACCTGCTTTGGCGATATTATACCTGTTCTCTTTAATGAATTTATAATGAACGCCATCCCATTGAATTAAATTTTCGTTGGTAATTTTTTCGAAAGGTTTTTCAACCAGCTTTCGCTCCCCGTTCTGGTTAGTCCAGTTTTTTGTTATTAATCTTAACGAATAGTTATAGATTTGTTCATTCTGAAAAAGGATGTAAACAAGCCAGAGCCCAAGAAAAACCGAAGCAAGTATTATAAAATTATTTTTCATGTGGCAAATGTGTTATCTATTTGAGAAAATCCTTAAACAGTAAAATCAACGGGTTATTGTTAATAGATCAACCAGTGACTAAATGATTTAATTCGATACTAAATTATTAAATTTTTTTATCTTTATTTTTTTAACGGATTATGGCTGAGAAGAAGCTCAATTTACTCGATTCCACTACAATTATCATGGGATCGATGATCGGCTCAGGAATTTTTATAGTTTCTGCCGAGATTGCCCGTCAGGTTCACACCCCCGGGATGTTGATAATGGCCTGGGTGGTAACTGCAGTTATCACCATTTTTGGTGCACTGAGTTTTGGGGAGTTGGCTGCCGCCATGCCTAGAGCCGGCGGGCAGTACGTATATCTTAGCGAAGCATATTCACCCCTGTTTGGTTTCATGTATGGATGGACCCTTTTTTCAGTGGTACAAACCGGAACAATTGCTGCCGTTGCAGTTGCTTTTGCCAAATTTGCCGGAGTTTTCTTCCCGTCAATAAGTGGCGATAATCACCTGTTAAGCATTGGATCATTTCATATAAACACCCAGCAAATTCTGGCGGTATGTATTGTTATTTTTCTGAGCGTTTATAATTTCCGGAATGTCAAAGCCGGCGCTTTTGTCCAGAATCTCTTTACCATTGTTAAAGCTGCATCATTGATCCTTCTTATAGTTCTGGGGTTTTATTTTGGGTCAAAAACCACCGGCGACTGGAGCCACTTTTCACCCGCCTGGCCAGATATTGTTACAATTGCAACAATTGGCATTTTTGGAGCAGCTATGACCGGTTCCTTATTTAGCGCTGATGCCTGGTACAACGTTTCCTATGCTGCCGGTGAGATTAAAAACCCACAGCGAAACCTTCCTTTGTCGTTGACAATAGGAACAGGTTCTGTGATGTTGTTATACATTTTAGCCAACATTGCCTACCTATATGTTTTACCAATAGACAAAATTCAAACCGCAGAGAATGATCGTGTGGGTACCTTAATGATGGAGACCATCTTGGGGGACAAAGGCAAGTTCTTTATGGCGGTTCTGATAATGATTTCTACTTTTGGGTGTTTAAATGGTTTAATTCTTACAGCAGCAAGGGTTTACTATGCCATGGCAAATGATAACCTTTTCTTTAAAACAGCCGGTAAACTGAACAGGAATAATGTTCCTGCCAATTCACTTACCATACAATGCATTTGGGCTTGTTTACTATGTTTTAGCGGCACATATTCCGATTTGCTCAACTACATTATGTTTGCAGCCATGGTTTTCTTTGTGCTTACAATCAGCTCGGTTTTTGTATTACGTTATAAACGCCCCTATATGGAAAGGCCTTATAAAACTTTTGGTTACCCATTGATTCCTGCTATTTACGTTATTATGGCCTTCCTGATTTGCGTGGTGATGCTCATCTATAACTTTAACCAGGCAATTTGGGGTTTGGTAATTATGCTGCTTGGAATTCCGGTTTACTACCTATTCAGGCGATTTTCATTGCCTGGAATCTAGAATAGATCATTAATCTAATAGCTCTTTGTTTTAAGCACTCCTTCAATCAATTCCCGGGCAACTGAAGCCTCTGTTCTTTTAACAGCTGTTTTATACGCCTCTAACCCTGCCGTCTGATAATCGAAATGGGAACCGGTGATACTATCAAAAATATAGCTGTAAACTTCAGCCCCGGATTTGTCCTTTACTGATACTATGGCGTTTAGCTGAGTTTGTTTATAGCTCCCATTGGCTGCTTTGCTCTTTGTGCTTGCATTAACAACAATTTTGTAATCGGCATCTGCCTCTTTATCAACAAAGGTGTACCCTGATTCTAGAATTTTTCTTTTCAAACTTTCAGCTATTTGAGCGGGTGTGAGCGGTGTTTCTAAATTCATCTCATTGGATGTGATAAAAAAAGAAGGCTTAATGATGTTGATGTTAACTGATGATTCGGGTGCCTGTAAGCGGTTAAACAGCTTCCTGATCAGGAAATCGTTCGTTGCTTCACTGGAAATATCTTCCAGGTTTAATGCCACCTTGAAAATTTCCATACCCTTCCCGGAACTTACAGCATTTACCTGAAAAGCTGCAATCCCTTTAGAATCTGTTTTAATCTTATTGTTCCTTATGGGTTTTTCAGAGTATGAAGCTACAACCGCCAGGTTTTGAATCGGTTTTCCGTTTGCTCCGGTTACCTTGAAATCAAGTAAACCCAAAGGGATCACCTGACCCTGTTTGATATCAATCTGCTTATTTAACGATTCAATGTTTATGGCTGATAGTACAGAATTCATCTCATTAAAAATCTCATTCCCCAGGTTAATCTCATTCCCCTTGAAGTTTATCTGCAAAGGTTCAGAAAAGTAAGGTTTGATGGGTTCGGTTGATTTTATCAGGTTTATTAGTGACATTCTTAATTCCCCGTTGTTTTTCGCGCTTTGCGCTTTCTCAAAAAAGTCGAGGGCAATGGCTACGGCTTTGTTTTTTCTTTCCTCCTTTAACCGCAGGTACTCAGCTTTCGATAATCGAAAGTAAACCCAGTAATTTTCTGCATCTTCCCAGTTATCAACCATTTCGTACCCTTCAAGCTGATCCTCGGTTTGAGCTTTTATGGTTGAAGAAAAATCTTCCTTTAGGTTCAGGTTTTTCTCGAAGGCATAAAGTAGCGAATTTGAAGAGATGTTGATTTTGATATCACTGGCCAGATCCGCTAGAGCATTTTGTTTGGCTGTTTGCTGGTATTGATTCGCATCGGCACCTTTTTTAGAGGAACCAATGCCTATGTAATAAGTCCCGGAAGTTGGACGGCTTAGCACCCATGGAGCAGCAGTGGGCGGTGGGGTGTATGTGGTCACCTTTTTTGTTCCTCCACAACCAACAAGCAGGAAAGTAAAAAGAGGAAATAATAGGATAAAATTTTTCATTGTTATTTTACTTCAGGGTTATACTTATTGATTTTGGTGGCTACCCGTAGGGCAATATCATTTACAACTTCGTTTTGAAGCATGTCGATACTTTTAATCGTTCTGTCAGCTTTAAGTAATCGGCGTAAGGCATCCCTGTCCGCATCGGAGTCATTTATTTTATCCTTTGGAGAGTCCTTTTTTATATCCTCCCAATAACCGGGAACCAGTTTGTTACTGTTCCCATCAAAGGTAGCATAGTGAATATCATCTGATGCAGTATAATCCATTGCATCCGAAACCATTACCTCGGCTGTTTCAGTGGAGCTGAGCTTATAGCTGAAGGCTCCAAAAACCCTATTCTGTTGTTTGTACTCGTAATAGGTTACTTTATGATATTTATAATCTTTTTTTTCTTCCCCGGTTTTAGGATCTTTTGTTATAATTTCTTCTTTCAGGTAGCCCGTTTTCTCAGTCTTAGTTAATCTCCCTTCTGTGATATCAAAGTTGATAATTGTGCCGGTGAACAATGCTTTTGGGGTTAATATCTTGCCAATCTCAATATCGGCGCCTTGTTCCAGCCCTCGCTGCTGTTCCTTTATAATCTGGTCTGCATTCTGGTTGTCCACCACCTTGATAAAAGGATTGTTAAGGTTGTTCAACGAGGTACGGATTTTACTTTCAACCAATAGGTTGATATTATTTCTACCCGAACGGTTTTCAATCCTGTTCATTGCTATTACAATTAATCCCTTTGCTAAAGCCTCTTCACGCAGCTCTTTTGAATCTTTGTATGTTCCCTGCTGGTTTAGTATTTGATCGAAAGCCGAGTATGCTTTCCGGTAGTACCCGGTTGTCAGGTATTCTTTTCCTTGCCTGTAAACAGGCTCACTTTTTGAGACCTTAAGAAGCTCCGATGTGTTCCCATATTCGGGGTCAATGCTTTTAATCTCTGCAAAAATAACTTCAGCCTGTTTAAATTTTTCATCATCGAGAAGGAGCTGGGCATCACTGTATATTTTTTCCAAATACTTTGGTTTCGAATCGCTGTAATACTCGGTGGTTCTTTCACTCATTGCGATATCCACACTTAAAGCGTTTACCTGATCCTGCCACGATTTTGCATTAAGGTAATTGTACACAACGCCCTTGTCATCGCCGTTATCATAAGCTTTATAAACGGCAAGTGATTTTTCATCGAGTAGCCGTTGCCCGTTCTTTTTCAGGCCAATTCTTGCATCAATGTTATTCGGGTTGGCCTGTAAGGCTCCAAGATATGATTGAGCCGCAAGCTCAAACATCCCGGCTTCCTCATATTTGAGCCCTCGTTTGGTCAGTCTTTTTGAGACACACGAAGAGTCAGCAAATACTAATATTACAAGTAGAATGGGTAAATATTTTTTCACGTTAACGAATTTTTGATATTGATTGATATTTTCTCAAATGTTATGCCTCAATTTCAACCCGGTTTTTTGGAGAAAGATACTAATATTTTGTTTTTCCTAAAACTATTTAATCACCCAGCTGATCATATAGTTGAGGTCTTTAATATCTGGTATTTCCTTATCATCAAGTCTTTTCCAATGCCCATTTAGCCCGTTAAGTTCTGATATCAGCTCAAAATGGGCTGCAGCAATCCCCAGGTCAACATCATGTAAGCCCCTGGCTTCATACTTTTTTGAAATGATTTTCTTGTAGAAATTGAAACGATTATTCGTTTCATCCATTATCACCCTCCAAGGCTGTGTGTTCCCGGATGATGGCGCCAACCTCAGCATCTCCAGCGATTGTTCATAACCATGGGCATTGCTCTTTGGCAAGGGATTATCAAACCTATTATAATAAAAAAGATCCTCCCAATTTTTTCTTTTAGAAGCATTAACGGACATCCTGATAATGCGGTTTCCAAAAGATTGTTTGGCTGAATACCCTATAATGACAATGCTTGGAATTTCCAACCCACTGGAAATTTTTAATTCCTGAAAATAGTCCGGATCAAAGTAGCCAATCCAACAAGAGCTTAGCCCCAGCGAAGTTACTTTCAACACCACTTTTTCAACAACATACCCGTATGACATTCTGGATAGAAAATCATTCCTGGTTACTCCGGCAATATAGGTACTGTGGTTTGTAATAACCCCATAATCGAGTCGCATCGGGCGTTTTGATGCTGGTTGTTTTTCAATAATCTGAAGTTCCAACTTCTCACCCCGCAACCCAGTATTATTATCAACGATAAATGAGTTAATTTCTTGTTTTACCAAATTGTCCAGCAATGCAGGCATGAACGACCTGCACGAGTACCTTTGTTTTATAATTTCCGGCAACGATTCCATCCAAGTAGTTTATTTTAATAACCTTAAACCTCCGATTCCTACAATTATCAAAAAAATAAAGAA
This sequence comes from uncultured Rikenellaceae bacterium, assembly GCA_964552655.1. Classification (GTDB taxonomy): domain Bacteria; phylum Bacteroidota; class Bacteroidia; order Bacteroidales; family Tenuifilaceae; genus CAZKHG01. The sequence continues at coordinate 14,539 of CAZKHG010000007.1, read as the reverse complement.
TAACCTTAGCAAATCAAACGGTTCGTTGAATAGTTTAATTCCCAGCAAAACCGTTCCTACTGCACCTATTCCAGTCCATACCGCATAAGCAGTGCCCACAGGCAGTACTTTTAACGATAATGCCAGAAGTACAACGCTTATAAGCATTGTTGCAGCAGTAAAAACCGAAGGCCATAATCGTGTAAAACCTTCGGAATATTTCATTCCTATTGCCCAGCTGGTTTCAAAAAAACCTGCAACAATCAGTATTATCCAAGCTATCGATGGTTTCATCTTGTATTTTATTATAAAATTTGCTAAACACCAATCCTCAATTTCAAATCTTTCAAAAATATGAATTGTTATTGAGCCGTTTGTTACCTGTATGGTATAAATTTATAATTTTGCGATCTGTTTTATTAAGTACAGAATAAATTATGGAGATTGCTGCCAAATATAACCCTGCCGAGGTTGAGGAAAAGTGGTATCGGTATTGGATGGAAAATAATTTTTTTCGTTCTGTTCCTGATGAAAGGGAACCTTATTGCATTGTTATTCCACCTCCAAACGTAACCGGAGTTCTGCATATGGGGCACATGTTGAACAATACACTTCAGGATGTACTTGTTCGCAGGGCAAGAATGCAGGGCAAAAATGCCTGCTGGGTTCCAGGCACCGACCACGCATCTATTGCTACTGAAGCAAAAGTGGTTGCTAAGCTTAAAGCCGAGGGAATTGATAAAAACAAGATTACCCGTGAGGAATTTCTTAAACACGCATGGGAGTGGAAGGAAAAACACGGCGGAATAATTCTCGAACAACTCAAAAAATTAGGTGCTTCCTGCGATTGGGATCGAACCAGCTTTACCATGGATGAGGTGTTGTCCTCGAGTGTTATTAAGGTGTTTGTCGATTTATACAATAAAGGGCTGATTTACCGTGGTGTTAGGATGGTGAACTGGGATCCTCAGGCTAAAACTGCAGTTTCCGATGAGGAGGTAATTTATCGGGAGGTACAGAGTAAACTTTACTACATAAAATACTTTTTTGATAACGAAGATGGTTTTCTTACCGTTGCCACAACGCGTCCTGAAACAATACTGGGCGATACCGCTGTTTGTGTCAATCCTAAAGATCCCCGTTTTGAGCACCTGCGAGGGAAACGGGTACTTGTTCCGCTGATTAATAGAAGCGTACCTGTCATTTTTGATGAGTATGTAGATATGGAATTTGGTACAGGGGCATTGAAGGTTACCCCGGCACATGATATCAACGACTATATTCTAGGGGATGTTCATAACCTCGAGATCATTGATGTTTTTAACGATGATGGCACTATGAGCAATGCAGCCCAGCTTTATGTTGGCAAAGATCGTTTTGAGGTTAGAAAACTGATAATTCCTGATCTGGAAAAAGCTGGAAACATTGCTAAAATTGAGGATTATGTAAATAAGGTTGGGTTCTCTGAAAGAACTGATGCAATAATTGAACCTAAGCTGTCCATGCAATGGTTCTTAAAGATGAAAGATTTATCTAAACCCGCACTGGATGCTGTGGTAAATGGCGAAATTAACTTGTACCCGCCTAAATTTGTAAACACCTACAAACACTGGATGGAGAACGTTAAAGACTGGTGTCTTTCCCGACAGCTATGGTGGGGACATAGAATACCAGCCTATTATTTGCCTGAGGGTGGTTTTGTGGTAGCGGAAACAGAGGAAGAAGCGCTAAAATTTGCCCGCGAGAAATCTGGCAATCAAAACCTGAAATTTGAAGATCTGAGGCAGGATGAGGACGTACTCGATACCTGGTTCAGCTCATGGCTATGGCCAATATCAGTTTTTGACGGGATTAGAAAACCTGACAACGCAGATATAAAATATTACTACCCAACCAACGACCTGATCACTGCACCCGAAATACTTTTTTTCTGGGTTGCCCGTATGATCATTGCAGGGTATGAGTACATGAATGAGAAACCATTTAAAAATGTTTACCTTACAGGAATAGTGCGCGATAGCCAAAAACGTAAGATGAGCAAACAGCTGGGCAATTCTCCTGATCCACTTAACCTGATTGCCAGGTACGGTGCCGATGGTGTTCGTATCGGTATGCTTTTCTGCTCCCCTGCAGGGAACGATCTGCTTTTCGATGAGAGCATGCCTGAACAGGGTAGGAATTTCTGCAACAAGATTTGGAATGCATTCCGGTTGGTAAAAGGGTGGAAGGTGGACGACACTATTCAGCAACCCGATTCTGCAAAAACAGCGGTGGAGTGGTTTAACAATATTCTAAACCGTGCGATTACACAACTTAATGATGACTTTGAGAAGTATCGTGTCTCAGAAGCTTTGATGAATGTTTATAAACTCTTCTGGGACGAGTTTTCATCGTGGTTTCTCGAGGCCGTTAAACCTGCATACCAGCAACCTATTGATAAAGTTACTTATGAAGCAGTTATCGATATATTTGAAAAGATGCTCTCGCTCTTACACCCTTTTATGCCCTTTATTACCGAAGAGTTGTGGCAAAACCTGAAAGAACGTAAAAAAGGCGAAAGCCTTATGGTTAGCAGATTGCCTCAACCCGGAGTAATTAATACTCAGTTTATTGATGAATTTGAAAAAGTGAAGGAAGTAATCGCAAACATTCGTACTATCCGCCAGGAAAAGAATATACCCAACAAACAAAACCTCACTTTAATAATCAGGACAGAACAGAAGTATTCTAAGGGCTTTGAAAGCGTTATTGCTAAACTTTCAGGGCTCGATAAACTTGATTATTCCACAGGTAAAGTTGATGGAGCATCAAGTTTTCTGATTAAGTCCGTCGAGCACTATATTCCGCTTAAAGATCTTCTTAATGTAGATGATGAAATAGCTAAGCTGAAAGCTGAACTTGATTATACCCGAGGATTCCTGGAAAGTGTTTTGAAAAAACTTGACAACCAACGATTTGTCAATAATGCCCCTGCCAGTGTAATACAAATGGAACAGAAGAAAAAGGCAGATGCAGAAGATAAGATCAAAGTATTAGAGGATCAGCTGAAAAATCTAAAGGGTTAAAAAAAGAGGGTGTTTAAAAAGCTTGACAGACATCCTCTTTTTAACCAATATTTTACTAAACGGGAATTTCCACATAAAAGGTTGTTCCAATATTTGTTTCGGTTTCAAACCATACTTTGCCATTAATACTTTCTATAATGCCCTTAACAATGGCCAATCCCATGCCCATCCCTCCGGATTTGGTGGTGAAATTAGGGCTGAACATTTTGGATCTCAACTCTTCGGGAATGCCTTTCCCGTTATCCTTTATGGTTACCAGACACTTACCACCTACCAGCTTCATTCCAATATTTATTTCCCCCTTTTTTCTTATATCAATAGATTGAATGGCGTTCTTTACAAGGTTTACAAAAACTCTTAAAAGTTGCTCTTTATCTGCGCTTACCTGAATTTTCTCTGGCAAATTATTAAGGTTAACTTTTACATTGTTGTAACCGGAAAACAGGGAAACGACCTCCTCCAGAACAGTACCAAGGTTCAACTCCGAAACATTAGAAGCCGGCATCTTGGCAAAATCTGAAAATTCATTGGCAATGGATGATAGCACATTTATCTGCTCAACCAGAGTTGAAGAAAATCTCTCGAAACGCTCATCCCAGTCACTTACGCCTTCTCTTTTGGCTTTTATCAGGTGTTGTAAGTTCAACTTTATGGGAGTTAGCGGGTTCTTAATCTCATGTGCAATCTGCTTTGCCATTTCGCGCCAGGCGGTTTCCCTTTGACTTTGAGCAAGTTTTGCGGCACTTTCGGCAAGTTCAATAACCATCCTGTTATATTCTTTAACCAGCTGTCCCAGCTCATCGTTCCCATCATATCTGATGGGTTCGTTATGCTTTATCAGATTAACTGTGGAGAGGTTGGCCATGATCAGTTCCAGTGGTTTGGATATCTGATTGGAAATTAAAATAGCAATGCCAATGGTCAAAAGCGTCAAAAAGGCATAGATGTTAATTATAGCAACTATAATTGAGTAGAGATCCCTCATCAACTCGTTTTGCCTTGTAAAATGAGGCAGGTTGATATATGCAACAATATTATTGCTGTTGTCAATAATAGGAACATAAGCCGAGAGATAAGTCAGCCCTCCGATTCGTTCCTTATGAATCAGTTTTGGGTTATGCAAATAGTTCATCTCATACCATGCAAGGGAGTTCATCCTTTTACCCGAAAGCCCTCGTTCGAAAATTTCAGGTCGGGAGGTTGCGATTAAATCCCCGGAGCTGCTGTATATATTAATATCTGTGTAAAATGTATTTGAGAGCTGTATCAGATTATTGCTAATATACCCCGAGTAGGTTTTGGCCTGCACCACATCCTCTTTCAGGTTACGATCTACCTCTACCACAACCGAAAGTATTTTTTCGCTTAGGTTCTCTCGGCTCCTATTTTCAAAATTATTTATGCTGTAATAAATGGTAATGCTGGCCACTAGTATTAGGGAGAGAATAATAACCAGTACCATCGCCATTTTTATTCTGTTCCTGAAGCTGTGCTGTTTCGACCTGATTTCAATTGGGAATCCGGCTGCTTTTAGCCAAATAAGCAGAGCGACAAAAAAGAATGAAAAAATGTAAGTAAATGACACAGTGGTATTAAGTAAGTTTTCCCTGGGTTTGCTAAGAATCACCATATTATTCTTGTCGCTCTTATAAATCAGATGGTTATAACCACCTTGGTTCAGGGATTTAAAGACTGAGGCAGAATCAATTGCAAAAATATTTTGAAGGCGGTAAGGGAATACTCCTGATTGTGCTATGAGCATATTATTCTGATATTTTGCCGTTGAATACGATGAAATCAGCTCCTTGTTGGAGAAACGGCTTTCAAGAAGAAGTTCCGGGTATCCCAATACCTCTCGGTTCAACTTCGATTCAAGTTCGATGTAAAGAGTAACTGGTTTTAACTTGTATATAAGTTCTATTATCCCCAGATAGTTTATTTGCCCGGTTTGATCGTTCAGGTAATAGAAGGATGTATTGGGTATTTGAATCCCGTAGTCAAGAACAATGTCATCATAAAATGATTTACAATCTACCCGTTCATTCAGGTTGTTAACCACAATTTCTGACTCCTTGAAACACACAGTTGCCTGCAGGTCGTATCTTTTAAAGTAGGAATTGAAGTACCTGGACTGCAGGTACCTATACATTTCAATATCATGTTGCTGGATGTTGCCTAAGAATTTATTAATTGAAGTATCAATTCTGATTTGCTTTTCAATACCGGGGAACAATGTTTCAGCTACCGGATCGCGTTCATTGCTCAGGTTGATTGCCAGAACTTTTCGTACTTCAATATCTTTTTTAAAGCTTAGGTCAGTAACCAGATAGATTGAGTAAATTGAGAGGATAATCGCCAGTGCGAGCAACCAGTTCGATGTATAACCCGATTTCCGGATCCTTTTGTATGAGAGCAACACTATAGTCAGGATTGAAAAGATTATTCCTGCTGTGGTGGGGTGTGCCCCATATAGTACAGATAACCCAACGCTTACAATTAAAGCTGAACCTAATATTAGAGCTTGCTTCTGAAGGGATATCGAATTGCTGAACAGCCGCAACCAGAAATCGCAAAAAATGATGGCAGACGCAATCCAGAAGGAAGTTGCGATATAACCGAATACGGAATATATTGTTAAATTGAAGATTCTGAATGTCTCAAGATTAAGCGTTGAATGTGTGACCAATGAAGCAAAAAGGTTATCGGCCGTGAAGAAAAACCCCCAAACAAATAAACTTAAAACAGCTGCAGCAACAACCAGATATTTTTTTGTTATGGTTGGAATATTTTTATAGATGAAAATTGTTAGTGTGAATACCAGCATGGCATTTACTAAAAAGTCGCCAAGCGATGGATTCAAATTGGTATAAGCATATATTTCCGGGCTAAAAAGCATTCCAAATCCCCTGTTGGGGAAACCGGTATTTAAACTTAAAAGCCTTAACCCTATTAACGATATAATCAACAACAAAATCCTTAGTAAGGGTTGCTTTTTAATAAATGGTAAGCTAAGCAGTATGTAGAAAATCAAAAGCAAACCGATAAACCCGCTCCACTGAAGTGTCGATTTAATTAATGGGGTTATTATTTTTGATTGTTGTTTTGCTTTGGACAAATAAAAGCATGTTCTGGTGTTATTACCAATACAAATTGAATCATTGGTATGATTCTCAGCAATATTGTATCCTGTTAGCACTTTAAAATCATTATTATACCTGTTTACCAGAAATTTATTCTGATAAGGGAAATCGCTCTTTAGAAAAAGTAATGAAAGAACTGAAGTGGCATTATGAATTACCCATTGCCCTAAATACCACTTATTCTGTATTTTATATAAATTAATTTTGCTCGAATCTGGCTTTAGTTCAGATATATCGATGTTATCTGTCCAGAAAACCAGCTCATTGCTTTTAAAAAGGTAAACCGAAATTTTATTTTTGTCCAATATGGTTTTTAGGCTATCGTTATAGCTTTTAAAGAGCTGGTAAGGCGATCTGGTTTCGCTGAATTTGATTAAGTTCAGTGCAGTTGCCTGTGATTCAATCAACTTTTTCTCCAATTTCAGTTCCACCTCAGAGAAATCTATCGGGGCATTAATTTTTTCGGCTATAATTTTTGGGGCAATTTCTGAAAATGTAAGTGACAGAATCGTAAGGAATGCAACTATTAGGAGGATTTTAATGTTTGTCTTCATTACACTGTTATTTCGAAATCACATTAGGCTCAAAAATCAGACCTAAAGGCTATAAATATAAAGATTAAATACACCTCGATTTTAATGATAAGTGAATTTTCATTTTTAATAGAAACATTTACCTGTAATAAATTGAACCTAAAGATACAATTATTGTTAATAAGTAAACCTGATTCCTATGGGACAATATAGTATTCGCCAACTTGAACTTGTTTCAGGCATAAAGGCTCATACAATTCGGATTTGGGAGAAAAGGTATAATCTTTTTACCCCATATCGAACCGACTCAAATATAAGAAAATACACAGATGAGGATTTAAGACTCTTGTTAAATGTGGTCTTCTTGTTACATCACGGTTTTAAAATAAGCAAGATTGCTCAGAAAAAGCATGAGGAGCTAAACAACCTGGTTCGTCAACAAAACGGAATCCCTTTAGACAATTCTATCAACTTCGAGATGTTACTTTTTGATATCATCTCATTTAACGAAATGAACATACGAATTTTTCTGGGAAAGGCGATTGATGAGCTGGGGATGGAGGAGGCTTATAATAAGATTTTAACCCCTTTGCTTCAAAGAATTGGAATTCTTTGGCAATCAGGAATGATTTTTCCTGCCCATGAACACCTGGTTTCAAATCTAATTAAACAGCAACTGATTTACCAGACAACCATACTGCCAGAACCTGAAGTGAATCAAAGGCCTTTCATTTTCTTTTTACCCGAAGGGGAACTCCATGAAATATCTCTGTTGTACTATAACTTTTTGACACGAAAAAATGGTATTGGATCTATATACCTTGGCCAGTCAACTCCCCTGAATGATGTATTGTCCTTATCGGACAAGGTTTCACCTGCTGCCATTTATACCTCAATAACCACCTCGCTGGTTAATCTAAACCTAGATGACTTTTTCAGATCACTTAATAAAAAATTCCCCGAATCATACATCTTTGCTTCTGGTACCATTATAGCCAAAGAGAAAGAAAACTTACCTGGTTTTGTAATACAAATTAACGCTACCGATCAGTTTCTAAAACACCTAACAAAATTTCTACGAAAATCTAAATAGTTAGATATCAATAATTTAATTCTTTTTAAATTATTTAGATTTAATTTATATTTTATTTAGACAAAACTCCTAGGAGAGTTTTTTGCCGCGACTTGCCGTGTTATTTTATTTAGAATGATTTTAGAATTGACCCTTCTTTAAATCATTCAATTATGATTTTGTTCAATTCGTGTTTATTTTTGTTTCAACAAATAAATAAGATTCAGTCTAAATAAAAATAAAAAATTCAAAATTATGTCACAAGTAGAATTCAATACCGCACTTATCGATCTCGAGCCAAACCTCGAGCGATTTGCTTACAGCTTAACGGCTAACCATGAAGACGCACGCGATCTTTTACAGGAAACTTATTTAAAAGCGCTCACCTATCGTGATAAGTTTGAGGACAACACCAATATTAAGGCCTGGACTTTCACCATTATGAAAAATACTTTCATTAACAACTACCGCAAATCGGTAAAGCAGAATACCACATTCGATTCCACCGATAATCAGTTTTTAATGAATAGCAGACCCGATGGAAATGGCCCGGAGGCTCAGTATTCCCATAATGAAATCAGCAAACACGTTGAAAACCTTGATGATGACTTTAAAATTCCATTCCAGATGCATACATCGGGTTATAAATACAAAGAGATAGCCGATAAGCTTAACCTTAAGATTGGAACAGTTAAAAGCAGGATTTTCTTCTCACGCCAAAAACTTATGACATCCTTGCATGGATATGAATAACCTCAATGAATAAGAGGGTTCCTTAGAAATCAAAAACCCGTCAAGTTTAGTAATTGACGGGTTTTTAGTTTAATCAAAATGAGGAAGGTATTCTTTTAAGTTATATGTTTCGCACAGTTCCCGGAACTCCTTAAGAAGCTCAACATTAAAGGGCACTCCCTTGTCTTTTCTTTCCAACCAGGTATCGTGCTCTTTTTCACCTGCAGTGTAAATCCGTTTTTCGCCAGGTATTTTCCTGGATGCCCGTAGTTCGCGTAAAATATTTCCAGTGGTTTTCTTAAAATCATCCGGGTCAACAAATGCGTTGATATCTATTGCAATAAAGAAATGGCCAAGATTGTAGGGGACTTTCTTTCCATCCTGAAAACCTAGTAGCATTTTCATGTAACCACCCTGCTGCAAAGCTGCTGAAAGAATTTCTACAACAGTGGCATAACCATATCCCTTATACCCTGCAGTTTCTTCACCTATTCCACCAAGAGGTGTTAGGGCTGCCTTCCCGGAAATCAAATCTCTAAGCACTTCTGAAGAATCGGTTTTACTATCCCCGTTCTCGTCAACCACCCAGCCCTTTGGAAGATCTTTGCCATCGCGGGCATAAAGTTCAATTTTCCCCCTCTGGGTGATTGATGTTGCACAGTCCAGCAAAAAAGGGAATGATTCATCAGTGGGAATTCCAAAAGTCAACGGATTGGTCCCAAGCATGTTTTCCACACCAAATGTTGGGGCAATTGAAGGACGGGCATTTGTACCGGTTATACCAATCATATTCTCCTTCACGGCCATTAACGGGTAGTATCCGGCAAAACCATAGTGGCTTGAATTACGGACAACTACCATTCCCATCCCAAATTTTTTGGCCTTATCAATGGCCATTTTATTGGCATGGTAAGATATAACATGTCCCATCCCGTTCTGTCCGTCAATAACGGCAGTGGTAGGACCTTCTCGAACCACTTTGTGGTTAGTCACCGGGTTTACGATGCCATCTTTTATTCTATCGAGATAAATAGGCTTTAGCCTGTTTACACCGTGGGAATCAAATCCTAACTTATCAGCCTGAATTAAAACATCGGCAATAATTTTTGAGTCTGCTTCTGGTACACCAGCATTGACCAGAACTTTCAACATGAATGATTCAATGACATTGAATGGGATATATTTTTTGTCCATAGATTTATAAAATGGGTTAATCAATAGTATTATAACTTGAAGTATTGTTCTCTTTGATTTATATAGTATCTAAATATTTTAAACAAATACAAAGGAAATAGAAATTTATGGTTAACCAATGGGTAAAAATTATCAATTAACTAAAATTTTAAACCGGAGGTTTTAACTATTAAGGTATTGCCCCAGTTTTATAAATGGAGTATTGCCAATTTCTTGAAAAAATTGATGATACAAGGGGTTTATTTAAGGTTGCTATGAATTACTTGCTAATCCTTAAACTCGTCAAGCAGGTGCGACAGTTTCATTATTTTATAGATTTTTCCTTCGCTGTCAGCAACTGGGAAATAGGTTTCAATAAGGTTTACAATTCTACCATCCCAATTTTGCCTTGATTTCAATTTTTTGTTCTTACCAGCCCTCAGGTCATCCCAAAATTTGCCGTACTCTTTTTTCTGATTTTCGGTCATTTCAACATTACCGGAATGATGCATTCCTATTAGGTTTTGTCGGGAAATACCTAAAAGCTGAACGTATGAGTCATTAACGTTTGTTATTATGCCAGTTGTGTCGTATTCTACCATAAAAGATGCGTCGTTCAGTGAGTTTATAAGACCTTCAATTTCGCCTGATTTTCTTGCGGCTTCCTCTTGGGTAGCCTGCAACTCCTCCATATTTTGTCGCATTTCCTCCTCTTGGGCAGCCATTTCCTCGGCTTGTTGTTGTGATTGCTCAAGAAGGGCCTTGGTTCGTGCATTTATCCTCACGGATTGAATCGTAGAGGCAATGCTTTCTGCAATTTTTTCAACAAAATCTATTTGATATTTCTGAAATAAATTGAACGTAGCCATTTCTATAACTCCCAGTACACTATCATCTTGCTTAAGGGGTACAAGAATAACGCAACGAGGTTTTGCCTTGCCCAATCCTGAGGCAATATCAATGTAATCTTCAGGGACATCGGTAAGTAAAATTGTCTCTTTTTCCATAAAACAAGCCCCAACCAACCCTTCATCCATGCCTACCCTTTTGGATATGTGTTTCTTTCGATCCCAGGCATAGGCTGATGTCAACTCGAAAAATTTATCATTCTTGTCATCATCATTCCAAAGGAATATACCTCCCTGATTAGCATCTAAATATTTGACCAGGTTTTTAATCACACTATCACACAGTACCTGAAAATCATTATTATTTTGACGAAGAATTTCAGAAAACTTAGCCAAACCCTCGTTTACCCATGTACGTTTTGCATCCTCAGCTCTTCGTTTCTCGTCCTCAAGTTTGGCTTTTTTTAAGCTATCACGCATATCAATAAGCGATTTGCCAAGCATATCTTTATCGCTTAGCAATGCAATTTCAGTATCGTATAAACCTTTGCCGATATTGATTGAAGATACAGTTTTACTATTCAGCCCTTCAACCGATACATTCAATGCTTTTGCCATTTCCCCGACCTCATCCTTTGACTTTATTTCAATTTTTAAATCATCGGTAATTTCACCTCCGGCCAATCTTTTTAAACTTTTGGTGATTTTTTTTACGGCTGATGATATTTTTGTGGAAACTATATACCCAATCACAATGGCTATTAACATAATAAGCAGACCAACAAAGCTAAGTTGAAAAATTCCGGCTTTTACATCTTTGTTGGTTTCCTGCATGGATGTTTTAACAATAAAGATTCCCCGCAGTGCATTCTCATTGATTTGTTCATTCTCCCCTTTACCTGAAATATGACAATCTAAACAACCCTTCGATTTCTCCATAAAAACCGGACGCATTACCCAGAGCGAATCAGTTTTTTTATCGATATAAGTTAGCTGAGCCATTCTTTTTTTCTCGAACTGCTCGATAAACTGATTCTCCTGGCTGGTGGAAAGATGCTTCTTGTTTTCCGGTTTTGGTGATGAGATATGAAACTTATAATCCTGAGCCGAGGATTTATCAATTTTACTGGAAATTTCATCACTCTGGATGTCAACAACACTTGTGTAGTCCACGTGGTGAATAGTGTATTCCTGGATGTTTAAGGCAAGAATTGCTAAACTTTTATCTTCCAGCGCTTTTATACCCTGGTTTCGAATTTTTATTGAAGATAATATTACGGCAATGGTTGTACAAATCAGTACTGGCAATATAACCAATGCCAATAGTTTCCTATTGAGGTTCATGTTTGGGTAGTTTTGGTTTCAGTTTACGATGACTAAAGTTATGAAATAAGATTGAAACAAAATTCAAGGTTGACAAGAATCATCGGAACAGGTTATCTTTAATTATCAGGAGAGATGATGAATTATTTTTTGGGTCGGAATAAATTTCCCCATCACATGTATTATAAAAACTGAATTTAGGAGATAGTTTAACCGCAGATTAAATATAAAAGGAGGTGTCCCTGGCTTTTAAGACACCTTTTTTTGATTCTTTTGCATTCACTTAATAATAAATTCGAAAACTACCATGAACCTTTACTATACTTTTACTATTTTTAACTTCATTTTATTTAAATCACCTTGCTTGTAACAATTCATAATGGCCAAAAAGAACAACAACAACACTCAAGAACCCCTCGAAAAGCAACTCTGGAAAGCAGCCGACAAACTCCGCAAGAATATTGATGCTGCAGAATATAAGCATATCGTTCTAGGTTTGATTTTTTTGAAATACATCTCGGATGCATTTGAGGAGTTATACAATCGGCTTAAGGCTGATGAAATTAATGGTGCTGACCCTGAGGATAAGGATGAATATAAAGCTGAAAATGTTTTTTTTGTTCCACCAACTGCCCGGTGGACCTATTTACAGGACAAGGCAAAACTTCCAGATATCGGAAAGCATGTGGATGATGCCATGGATGCCATTGAGAAGGAGAATGCCTCATTAAAGGGTGTACTACCTAAAGTTTTTGCTCGTCAGAACTTGGACCCAACAAGTCTTGGTGGTCTTATTGACCTTGTCGGTAACATTGCTTTGGGTGATGCCAAAGCCCGAAGCGCAGATATTCTCGGCCATGTATTTGAATATTTCCTTGGGGAGTTTGCATTAGCCGAAGGAAAACAAGGAGGACAATTCTATACCCCTCGCAGCATAGTTGAACTTTTAGTGCATATGTTAGAACCGTTTAAGGGTAGAGTGTTTGACCCTTGCTGTGGCTCTGGCGGCATGTTTGTTCAATCAGAAAAATTTGTGGCTGAACACCAAGGAAGAGTTAACGATATTTCCATTTATGGACAAGAAAGCAACCAAACCACATGGCGATTGGCCAAGATGAACCTGGCTATTAGGGGAATTGATAGTTCACAGGTAAAGTGGAATAATGAGGGTTCATTCCTAAACGATGCGCATAAGGACCTTAAGGCCGATTACATTATCGCAAATCCCCCTTTCAATGTGAGTGATTGGAGTGGTGAACTTCTCAGAACCGATGGTCGATGGCAGTACGGTATCCCACCGGTTGGCAATGCCAACTATGCATGGATTCAACATTTCATTTACCATCTGGCACCAACAGGGCAGGCTGGTTTTGTGCTTGCAAAGGGCTCGTTAACTTCCAAAACCTCAGGTGAAGGAGAAATCCGTAAAGCATTGGTTGAGGCTGGATTAATTGATTGCATTGTTAACCTACCTGCAAAACTATTTCTCAATACCCAAATTCCTGCTTCCTTATGGTTTATGAGCAGGAATAGAGCCAATGGCAAATTTAGAAATCGCACCAATGAGATTCTGTTTATTGATGCTCGAAATCTGGGGCATCTTATTAACCGCAGAACCCTTGAACTATCCCAAGAGGATATCATGAAAATATCTAGCACCTATCACAACTGGCGGAATCCAAATGGCAACTACGAGAATATTGCAGGTTTTTGTATGGCTGCACCTGTTGAGAAAGTGAAAGAACTGGACTATGTGCTTACCCCAGGCAGATATGTTGGATTGCCCGATGATGAGGATGATTTTGACTTTAATAAACGTTTCACTGAACTTAAAGCAGAATTTGAGGCACAGCTAAAAGAGGAAGCTGTTTTAAACAAGGTTATTGAAGAGAACTTGGCTAAAATTGAATTGAAAAGAGAATAACATTTAAGGTCACAAATTGTGACCATCAAATAACTGGTCGCAAATTGCGACTAGTTAAAAGGCAGATAAAATGGATAAATTAAGCATTATCCCACTGAGAGAAATTGAGAATCGAATTTTTACAATTCGTGGTTCTCAGGTGATGCTAGATAGCCACCTAGCTGAATTATATGGAGTTGATATTAAAAGGCTTAATGAGCAGGTCAAAAGAAACATTGAACGCTTTCCGAGCGAATTTATGTTCCAACTGACTGAAAATGAATATGAATTTTTAAGGTCGCAAATTGCGACCTTAAAAAGTGACTCGAAAAATTTAAGGTCGCAAAATGTGACCATAGAAAATAAACGTGGAACACATCGTAAATATTTACCTTATGTATTCACAGAGCAAGGTGTAGCAATGCTTTCCTCAGTTTTGCGCAGCGAAACTGCTGTAAAGGTTAGCATTCAGATAATGAATGCATTTGTTGGAATGCGAAAGTACATTGCTGAAAACGCTGCAATATTCCAAAGACTTGACAAAGTTGAACGCAAACAGATTGAGACCGACGAGAAATTTGAAAGAGTTTTCAAAGCACTTGAGAGTGATAATTTAAAACCCGATAAGGGAGTTTTCTTTGATGGGCAGGTATTCGATGCCTATAAATTTATTGCTGATCTGGTTCGTTCTGCAAAAAAATCAATTGTGCTTATTGATAACTACATTGACGATTCCGTTTTAACCCTATTTGCCAAACGGCAAAAGGCTGC
>CAZKHG010000006.1:0-108890 GCA_964552655.1 uncultured Rikenellaceae bacterium | reverse complement strand
AGTTGGTTTAGAGCATTACCTTGACAGGGTAGGGGTCACTGGTTCGAATCCAGTAAGGCACACAATTTTGAAATACTTACCATCGCCCATTAATCGACTTTTTTTTCATTGCATTTCTTTGTAACAGGGCAAAATGCCTGTTCTATTTTAGAAAATTCCAGCTTGGTCGAAAGAAATTCCATGTATTACAAGAAAATTAAACGCGCTCAATCCTTAGCGTTTTTTAAGAATTTTACCTATACTTTTGTAGCACTATATTTACTAATATTGTGAGCAGGTTTATAGATTTTTTAATTGATAAATACTATTAAACCTTTTTGCCTGTTTATTTATAAAACATTTACAGATCTGAAAAAGACACACATTTTTGCTTACCTGATCGGCGCGGGGCTGATTTTCTCCTGCTCATCAAAGAAAAATACGATGATGAGCCGTTCCTATCATTATGTTACAGCATACTATAATTACTATTTCAACGGATTTGAGAGCTATAAAAAGGGGATAAAACGATCGGAAGATAACTTTAAGTATAATTTCACCCTGCCGATTCCCGTTCTGCTTTTTGGCGAACAGCAGGTAACCGGAATGGTTGGGGGCGATATGGACAGGGCTATTACCAAGGCAACCAACCTTATAAACAAACATTCCATAACGGTAAAACCTGAGCGAAAAAAAGGGATTCCTACAGCCAAGGAGAAAGAGTTTTATAACCAGAGCGAATACGTTAAATGGGCCGAAAAATCGTGGATTCTTATCGGGAAATCACAGGCCTGGAAAGGGGCTTATAATGAGGCTACCCAAACACTGGAATATATACTTATGCAATACCCCAATACTTCGATTTGGTATGAAGCACAAATCTGGTTGGCAAGAATAAGCATTGTAAACAACGATTTTCTAACAGCCGAGGATAAATTAAAAACCCTGGAGTCGAATAAGAAAAAACCCAGAAGCACAGAGTTTGCTCACTTGTTATCGTCAACATGGGCTTTCTTTTATACCAAACAAAATAAATACTCAGAGGCATTTCCTTTCTTGAAAAAGGCGTTAGAAAATTCAGGCACAAAAAATGAGCGATTTAGATATACATTTCTACTAGCCCAGCTTAACCAAAGATTTCATAAAAATGAAGAAGCAATTGCACTATACCGCAAAATTTTACGGATGAGCCCACCCTACGATATCCTTTTCAATGCCAGGATTTCACTTGCTTCACTTTATCAGGAAACCGGAAAGGGTAAGGATATGAAAAATGAGCTGATTAAGCTTTCCAGGGATGAAAAAAACAAAGAATACCTGGATCAGATTTATTTTGCGCTGGGCAATATTGAAAAATCACAGGGAAATATCGAAAAAGCGATTGAATACTATAAGCTCTCTGCAATAAAGAGCACCGAAAACAATAACCAAAAAGGAATATCTTACCTTACACTGGCCGATTACTATTTTGCCAAGCCTGATTACAAACAATCACAGGCTTATTACGATAGCGCGGTAAACTCCCTGGATAACAACTACCCTGATTATCAAAAATTGGAAACCAAAACTAAATATCTCACCAAGTTGGTTGATAATCTGAATATTGTAAACCGGGAAGACAGCCTGCAACGGGTTGCCAACATGTCTCCCGGTAATAGGGACGCACTTATTGCTTCAATTATTGCGAAAGTACAGGAGGAGGAACAAAAACAGAAACAGGAGGAAACGCAGGACAGGGAGCGTTCTATTCTCTATCAGCAAAACCTCCAGCGATACCAGATGAGCCAAACCCAAAATCAGGGGGGAAAGTGGTACTTTTATAATCAGGCTTCGCTTAGCTATGGCCAGTCAGAATTTATTATGAAATGGGGCAGAAGAAAACTGGAGGATAACTGGCGCAGAAAAAATAAAAGGATATCAACACTAGATATAACCAGTGATATGCAACAGCAGGTTTCCGATACCAGCCAGCTGCCACAGAAGGTACTTTCAAACAAATCAAAAGAATTCTATTTACTGGATTTGCCCATGACGGATTCTTTGAAAGCCTTATCGAACCAAAGAATTGCAGATGCAATGTTCAAGGTTGGCGAAACCTACCAGAATGATCTTAACGATTATAATGAAACGGTTAAGGCCTACGAATTACTTATCGGACGTTTTCCTGAAAGCCCTTTTACTCTGCAATCGTACTATAACCTCTATCGGATGAGCCTATTTACCGGAAATACACCAAATGCCGATAAGTACAAAAATATTATTGTCTCAAAGTTTCCGGAGAGCAATTACGCTCTTATGCTGTCAAACCCCGATTACCTAAAGGAAGTCTCAGCAAAACAAATCGAGGAGAATGCTTTTTATCAGGAAACCTATGAGCTTTATCAAAAGGGGGAATACCTAAAATGTTCTCAAAAAGTTGATGAGGGTTTGGCAAGGTACCCGAAAACATCACTTGAACCACAGTTCCGTTTTATTAAAGCGCTTTGTACCGGGAAACTATCCGATTTACGAACGTTTAAAGAGGCCTTAACGAATATTGCGGAAAAATTTCCTTCCTCTGATGTCTCAAAATCAGCCAGTGATATATTGGTTTACTTACGTCAGAAGGAACTTCAGATTGTATCTTCCGATACACTGATAGCCGCAATAGCCGATTCAGCTCAGCTTACCCCCAAAGGTGTCGCTTATAAAGAACCTCTTGGTAGCCATACTTTTATAGCCGTAATCCCCAAGAAATCAAATATAAATCAGGTTAAATTCAACCTGGTAACCTTTAACGTTGATAATTTTATCAATTTGGATTTAAGCGTATCCAACCAGCCATTCAACGAGTTCTTTGAGCTGATAAAAGTTGAACAATTTAAAGACGCAAAAGGGGCATTGGAATATTACAAAGCCGCAATTGCCCAGGATGGATTGTTCGGCCCGCTTAAAACCAATGAGTATAGCGCGTTTGTTATCAGCTCCGATAACCTGGCATTGCTACTAACGGATAAATCCTTGGCTGATTACATAAAATTCTTTAAATCAACCTATAAATAAGCACCGATGAAGGTTACCATTCTTTGGACTGATGATGAAATTGATCTGCTTAAGCCCTACATCATTTTTCTTGAGCAGAAAGGGTATGAGATACTTACATCCAACAATGGAATTGATGCATTGGAAATTGTTCGCAACCATGATCTTGATCTGATATTCTTGGATGAACACATGCCCGGCCTTAGCGGGTTGGAAACACTATCAAAAATAAAAGAGATTAAACCCTCGTTACCTGTGGTGATGATCACAAAAAGCGAGGAGGAGAACATAATGGATCAGGCGGTCGGGTCCAAAATAGCCGATTACCTCATTAAACCTGTCAACCCCAATCAAATTTTGCTTTCAATAAAAAAAAATGTGCACAACCGGCAGCTGGTTACAGATAAAACTACTGCTGATTACCGCACCGAATTTGGTAAAATCAGCCTGTTGATAAATTCAGCAAACAGCTACAAAGATTGGGTTGAGATTTACCGTAAGTTGGTGATGTGGAATATGGACCTGGCAGAATCAAACGATCCTGGCGTAGGGCAGATCCTTGAAATGCAAAAGGCCGAAGCCAATAACGAATTTGGGAAGTTCATAAAAAAGAATTACTCAACCTGGTTTAGAACCGACAACCCGGACAAACCTTTGATGTCGCCGAATTTGTTAAAAAACAAGGTATTCCCATTGGTTGACCAGGGACAAAAAATCCTGTTTGTTTTGATAGATAACTTCAGGTTCGATCAGTGGAAAGCCATTGAAGGAATTGTTACCACAAGCTACAGGGTTGAGAACGAGGATATTTATTTTAGCATACTCCCTACTGCAACCCAGTATGCACGCAACTCCATTTTTGCAGGGCTGATGCCCCTTGAAATCCAGAAGCATTACCCTGAATTCTGGATTTTCGACGTGGAGGATGAGGGCAAGAATATGTTCGAAGAACAACTATTAGGGAAGCAGATTCAACGATTAGGCAAAGGGTATAAAGTATTTTACGAGAAAAGTAACACCCTTAAAACCGGGCAAAAAATTGTAGATAATCTCAAGGAGGTTTTAAAAAACGATATCACTGTTCTTGTTTACAATTTTGTTGATATTCTGTCGCATGCCCGTACTGAAATGGAGATGATGCGTGAGCTTGCCTCTGATGAAGCCGCCTACCTTTCCATTACCAGATCCTGGTTCCAACACTCTGATCTCTGGAACCTCCTCAAGGACGCATCACAGCATAACATTAAGGTTATTCTAGCCACTGATCATGGAACGGTGAGGGTTCAAAACCCGGTCAAAGTTATTGGCGATAAGCAAACCTCTACTAACCTAAGATATAAGCTTGGGAAAAATCTTTACTATAACCCCAAGCTGGTTTTTGATGTAGTAAAACCGGAAGAGATTCATCTGCCAAAAACCAACCTCAGCTCCTCGTTCGTATTTGCATTAAATGCTGATTATCTGGTGTATCCCAATAATTATAACTACTACGCCAAGTACTATAAAAACACATTCCAACATGGTGGAATTTCCCTTGAGGAGATGATGATCCCTTTGGTGGAGCTAAAACCCATTGGCTGATAGTTTACCGGATTTGAATTATTTCGGATATCGTTTCATGCTCTTGTCTTATCCCATTAATCGCAGACCTTGCCTTTATTATTTCAAAATTGGCAGTTATTGATTGCCAATACCTGCGCCAGTTATATAGGATAATAGCGCTAACCGGTAGGCTGATAAAATACAACAGAGTTAAAATGCCATTGCCGGAAACAGCCCAGAACAATAATGTTTGGACTAAATAGGATATTGGGAATAAAATCAGCCCGGCTGCAAGTTTAATGGAGCTGTGAAATTGCTCATCTTTAAACTTTTTGCTTAGCCTGTAAGGTAAATAAACCGGGATAATATTGTTTATCAGCCCATAAATAAACAAAGGCAAAGTAATAGCCAGTGCCAGTATTTTCAGGGTTAAAATAGCAGGGTTAACCTTAAAAGGGTATTGTTCCGGGTTTAAATGAAATTTGTTGAGCAACCCGCTATATCCACTTACCTTTTCCATCAATAACCTGAATAGTTCGGGTTGGCGGGTTTTGATATTATCTGTAAAAGCTATTAGCTTTTTATCCACCTCGAATAGAGTATTATGATCCCCGGGAAGTTTTGCCATTTTGATATAGGTTGGAGAAAAGATTCTGCGAAGCATTTCGATGTTCTGGTAATTTTCATCATCCTCAATGTGAATCATCTGGGGCATTATTTTTTCAGTAAATTCGTCAAGCAGGGTATTATACGCCAGCGCCTGATTCTCCTTGTACAAGTTAAGGTATTTACTCACCTCAATAGGCTCTCCAAAACGGATAAGCAGTTTACTTCGAAACTTGATGTAATTGCTATACTCCAAACCAATGGGGATGATTTTAATTTTAAGCGTATTGCCACTAGCCTCTTCTGCCTGAAATGCTATTCGTGCTATTCCCTTTTTCAGCTGGCGGAGGTTGCGCTTATCGCCATGATTTCCTTCGGGCATCAGGATCAGGCAATTTCGATTTCTCAATACATCCAAGGTTTTGAGGAAAATCTCGTCATTCATTTGAAGAGTTGAGTACCCATCGCGTATCCGATATACCGGTAGGATTTTGAGAAACGTTAATATCTTGGCGATGGTTGGTTTTTTAAAAATATCGGCACGGGCGAGGAATACAGGTTGCCAGGTTCTGGTTGCCAAAACTGCCAGGGCATCAATAAGGGCGTTCTGGTGGTTCATCCCAAAAATCAGCACTTCATCAAAGGGAACTTTATCCTTATTTACAATGGTTGTTCTGAAGAATGTTCTGGTGCACCGGTCAACATAAAACTTAAGCATGTGGTAGTTAATGGACCATTGCTCTATCCTGGATCTATGAGTTGGCATCAGTTAAAATTTTTGTAAAAAATTAGCTGGTAATTTGTTTAACAGAACTTTGATATGTCTGTTGAGGGTAAAAATAAAGAAAATAATAATTCTCTAAAAAAGAATCAAATCAAGATTGAAATATTTAATGTCTAAAGCATTGTAAAACTGCTGTTTGTTTTAATTTGAGTAAAGGACTTCCCCCAGACCATTCAGTATAGAAAAGAAAAGTGGTGCTTCGGTGTTGCCATAATCCGTTTTATATCCAATGAGACAAATTGTTTGTCCAGAGAGCTTGACCACGTTGGTTACATGATATGAAAAGGCTTGTTTAATTGGAATAATATCTTTTACAGCCCCTTGTTCATCCAGGTTAAGTAACAAAGTGCCCCATCCTGTTCCATCGGGGTTTGCTGATCCGGATTTTCCCATAATGCTGTACGATTTATAATTTAGGAAAACCTGATAGAGGGTTTCGGTTTTTACAATATCCACTATATTTCCGGCCAGATCAAATAGCGCCTTCCATTTCATGTTGCCGGTTGAATCGGTAAGGGAAATCGTTGTACTTTCCAGCAGTTCAGATTGTTCTTTATTTTTTCCTTTAAACCCAAGAAGGGTTCTTTGGTTGATGTCGTCGAATTTAAGAAATGTTGCAACTGAAGATATCTGAAGGGTTGAGCGGGAGAGTTCTTTCCCAGTAGAGTCGAACTTAACCACAATATTTGTCAGGTCTGGGTTTTGTTTTGTGTAAATGTTAATAACCCCCCCTTTATAGCCAAATACCTTTGAAAAGAAGGGATTTGTTCCATCCTTTGACAAAGGATGGGCTTTGTCGGGTTGCTTATACCACTTTACCTTACCATCTTTGCCAATTGAGGCAACAAATGGTGTTGCGCTTGTTTTTGTATAATCAAAACCTGCAACGTAAGCAGGTTTACCTGAAATCCAGAACACATCATTTGTTTTAAATTTACCGGAATACTCTGCCGGGCATATAAACGTGGGGATTGAATCATTTTTATATTTTGCGTATTTAATTTTCTCATAGGTATCTTTTTGATATTTTAAAAAATATTTCAGGTTATCAAACGATAAATCCAGAAGTTTTTTTGATTCATTTTTTTGCTGGTCGCAGAAGTTAATAAGGCCAGTTTTTCCCCCATACACCGAAGAAAAGAATTCGTTGAACCGGTTAATTTTTTCAGTTGATATGGATTTTTCAAATACTGCAAGTAAACTATCGCTTTTCAGCTTATTGTTTTTAAGGTTATTATAGTAACGGGCTTTTCGGGACAACAGATCGACTACGCTGTCAACCGGGGAATTAAGAGGTTCATTGTATTCCAGGAGGAAATTATGTTTGCTGTTACGGAATGCAAACAGATCGCGCACCAGCGAGTTATTATCAAATTTACCGAGTTTAAAAATAAACTTATCATCAAAAATGGGTTTTGGGATATCCTTGTTTTCCACCGTTCTTTCAATTAACCCCTTGTCGTACTGGCTATACCATTGGTTAACCTTGCCGATCTCCAGGCGAAGGGGAACAATTTCGTTATTAAAAACCATCTTGAACTCGTCAGTCCAGGTTCCAAAATCCCATATATCAAAATTCTGCGCCAGAAAATTTGAGTTAGACAACCCATCAAGCCTGAAGGTTTTTATGGGTTTTAGCTGGTAGGTTTGATGATAATCCTTAAGCGGGAATATTTTGGTTAAATCGGAGTACCTGTTGAAGAAGTATATGGTTGAATCAAAAAGGATATTCAGCTTATTTATTTCTTCAATTACCGCAGCATCAGTCTGAAGCAAAATTTCATTCAGGCTGTTAAACCGGGTATTAAGATTTTTGTACAGGTCGATACATTTACCGTAAAGCTCTTTAGACTTTTCAAGCGAATGGTAAACAAGCATTAGAGAATCCCGGTAAACCTGCAATTGCTTTGTCAGGGATACAGCAAATGAAACCAGATCGGCGTTGGTACACTTGCTGCCATCGGACCGGTTGATTGGTAGATTTGCATAAAAAGATCTGTTTGATCGTGATTCATTTTCGGGCATATAGTGGGTAAAAAGGCTCAGGTACAAAATACCTTCGTTGGCCCACGTAATGGCTTGATCAAAATCCTTCAGCGGATCCGATTTCAGCATCAGCTTTTTGGTTACTACGCCAAGCTGGGCGTATGTGTTAACAAAATAGGGATCCAGCCTTTGATATACAATCAGTTTACTGTATATCTTCTCCTCGGTAAGCGTTGGAAGTTTTTTATAGAAATCATCATAATCATCTGGTTGTGCCAGAATTCTTGATAATGGGCTGATTGCCAGTAAAAGAAAAATGATCAAATATTTTGTTTTCATTGAGGATGAAATTTTATTCAGCAAACCCGTTCTTATATTATTTTAAAAAATCAGTTAATCAATATTATTCATTAACAAATCCAATGATTTTAAATTCGACCCTGCGGTTTAATGCCCGATTTTCATCGGATGTATTTGGTACCAAAGGTTTACTTTCCCCGTACCCTTTAGCCACTAACCTGGCAGAAGGCACCCCGTTTTCTACCAAATACTTAACAACAGAATCGGCTCTTCGCTCGGAAAGTTTGAGGTTGTATTGATCTGATCCAACATCATCAGTATGTGCTGATATTTCAATAATTAAGTTGGTGTTGTCCTGAATTAAGGCCACAACACGGTTCAGCTCGGCAAATGAAACCTCGTTCAAATCAGCAGAATTTTTTTCAAAGGTTATATTATTTAGCGTGATAGATGTTTGGGCGTTGAGCGGTTTGAGCTCAACATCCAGGCTGCGTTTTTCCGTTTCCGACTTAAGATCAACAGTGTTGTTGTAGAAGGAATAGCCTTTGGGCCCCTTTATGTTAAATTCGTATCGATCCCCTTCGCGCAGCATCACCGATGTTTTTCCGGATTTAATATCTTCTGCTGAAACAACAATGGTTTCATCCCGGTCTAGGTTTTTGATAACAATTTCAGCGGCAACACTCTCGCTCGTTTCAAAATCGGTAACATTAATCTGAAACTCCTTCTTGATGGGCTTAAGAGGAATATTCCGTTCAAACAGAGAGTATATAATATCATCAATTAATGTGAATTCCATTTCTCCGGGCTCAAACCCGGGGGCATTTGCTGTTATTTTATACTTGTTTCCAATGGGGAGTTCAACCTGATATTTACCCTCGCCAAGGCTTTTGCTGTTAATATTTAGTTTGCTGTTTGTTTCTTTGTTTATTATTAGTAAATCAGCCAGCAGCGGGCGGAAAATCTCGCTATCGAAAACCGATAGGGTTAAACGGATTGTATTAAAAAGGGTAATTTCCCTTTTTTCAGGCTTTTGTGCTTCTTTTTCGGTCATCTTTTCTTCAAAAGAGGCAAAGGAGTACCCATTTTTTCGAATGTTAACCAGATAATCGTTCTTGTCCAATAAGGGCAAAGAGTAATTCCCGGTAAGAGAATCAGAGGCAAACAGGCCAATAAGCTTGGAGGTGATCGGGTTAAGTACCTGAAGTTGTGCGCTGAGCGGATTTCCTTGTATATCTTTTATCACACCCTCTATATATACTATGGCGCTGGGTTTTTTGTCATCCGAAAGAGCTTTGATATAAATGGAGCCGTTATATACCTTTTTTTTGACAAATGAGGATAAATGTATAATATTCCCGGTGATATACTGTGGATCCAGCTCATCATTTTCGCTTTGGGTGCCCGGAACAATTACCGGTATAAGCCAGGCGTCTTTAACTAATTCTTTGGTAAAATAAAGATCGAAATTTTCCGCCTTATCCCTTATGGATGAGAAGTACAGCGTTTTCCCATCGTTTGAGATGTAAGGAGTTGCCTCACAATCGAGGTTGATGGGATCGGTCAAAATCAAAGGGTTGTCCCAATTTCCATTAATATTCATTGTTGAAAAGTAAATCACCTTACACTGGCACTGCTCCTTGGTCCGTTTAATTTTTGGTATAAGGTTATCCCTGGTAAAGAATATTTTATCGTTTGTTACAGTTATGCTTGGAGATTCATCATTCCCAATTGAATTTATGGGTTCACCCAGGTTTTTCGGGATCGACCATTTTCTCCCATCCCAGGTTGAGGAATAAATATCCATACCTCCTTTACTGTCTGGGTAGTTTGCATGAAAGTACAGGGTTTTCCCTTTGTACCCCAGAAATGGTCCGCCAATATTTGCAGTGCCACCCAGAAAATCATTGAGCTCTGAAATAGGAGTTGCCTCCATCCAAACATCATTCTCCTTTTTTGATTGGAAAAGCATTGACCGGCCATTGACTATCATCTCAAGCACCAAAAAGGTTCCATCCTCATTAATACTAAATCCGTTTATATTTTGCCAAAGAGTATAACGCATGGAGGTAAAGGGCTCCTGGGCAAAAGAATGAATTTGAGTAAAAATAAAAATAACAGCAAACGAACGGTAAAATAGTTGCCTTGTAAATGAATTTTGCTTTTGCATTGCCTATAGTACTTTTTGTTATTTCACTTGTTGAATAATTTTGTAACATATTCATCAATAGCAAATTTGAGCGATTGCGGTTCTGTTTTGCCATAGAAGCTATTAAAGAATGATTCAAGTGCGGCAGACAACTCTTTGGGATCTTTTTTCTTGTTATCCGGCAACGTTTTCAGAACGGCATCAAAATCTGAATAAAGTTGATCTATTCCAACAAAAACCAGATCGAAGGTAGCAACCCTTTCGGTTGACTTTGTGGCAGGCTCGTAGTAATACAAATTCACCCCTTCAATTTTTGACTGATCGTAAATATTCCCGTTAATTTCGTTGATCCGGCTCTTCTGTATCCTTACAACCTGATCGCGAAACCCAAGCCTTTTGGATACTTTTGAGGTGTCAAGCTTGTAGTTGAGCACCAGAAATTTATCTTTGCTAATTGGATATAACCTTGAGCTTACTCCAAAACGCATCTCATCGCCAATAACAGTAAATCTAACTGTGCCAAAGAAGTCGTTAAAATTTGTAACCTGTTGGTTTGATATGCCTCTTTTGGCTGTTCCCTCTGCGGTTGTTTTATCAGTACTTGCTGATTCGGGGAAAGAAAAACGTAACTCCCGGCCACTGGTATAGCCCGAAGTATCGGCTGGTTTAATGGTGATAAACTCTCCCGATTCCCCTACTAGTACAGCAAAAGAACCCGGTTTATCGAATTTAAAACTCTCACTCCCCGATAAAACAGCACCTGCAGCAAGGCAATCGGTTGATTGATCTTTTTTAATACAACCCTCAACCTTTAACGTGTTATACCGGTTTTGGGAAATGGCAGCAAAACAGCAGAACATTGAAACTATGGTTATGATGGGTCTCATATTTATTACATTACAATTACTTTAATGTTTTTTAATGTAAAAGATAAATTCACCCCCTTTGTGCTCATCCATTTTCATAGGACGACCAATTGGTGTTTGTTCTGTAATAGACTCAACTTTAAACTTGACGTTCTGGATTAGCTGTGAAACAGATATGTTTTTTCGTGCAGAAGACAGCACTTCAATAAGCGATTGGGCAAAAGGGCTGTTGGTTCCAACTACCCCGTCGGCTACCACTTCGATATTCCCCGATGAGAAAGCCCATCTTGAGGGAATCTTATCATCATTCTCTTTATAGGAAATCGCGTTGGTGTTAAAAAGCGATCCGGAGAAACAGGCATCGGCAATCAGGAAAATATGTTTTGCATTTATTTTGGTAAGATAGTTGAATATAACGGAGGTTTGAATAAACTCGTTGGTAGCGCTTTCGTGGGCGTTAACAGGAACCCAATACCCATTATCCCATTCCTCATCGTAGAATCCATGTCCTGCATAGTAAATAATAAGGTTATCGTATGGGGTTATTTCATTTTTAATTTTAACAAGTTCATTTCGCAGGTTTTCGTAAGTGGCATTTTCATTATAAAGCTCAAAAATATTTTTTTCGGAGAACTGGTATTTTGAGGTAAGTGTTTTTTTAATGTCCTGGGCATCCTTAACACAATTGTTTAGCCTGGGCCAGTAGGCGTAATCGTTTATCCCAACAATAAGCAGGTAGTTCAGCGGAACGGGCTCCGGAGAGAAATCAATGGTGGCCGTTTCCCAGTAATCCTCTTCAAATGCGGACAAGGCGTTAGGGTCGCTATCAAGTTTAAATGTAACCTCAACAATATCAGAATTATGGCCATTGGGCTCTTTAATCAGAACCCGAAGTTTATTTGGAACGTCAGCAACCTTTTTGATTCCCCTGATGTTCGGGTTATTCTCCTCATAGGATACAGGTATTTCAATCAACCTTGACTGCCCTGCCGGAAGGGTGTCAATTTTAATCAAATTATCATATTTTATACCTGGAAGAGCCATAGGTTCAGTTATAAGTGCGGTAAGGTTAACCGCATTCCCGTTTCCGGCATTATGTAGCTCAAATTTTATCCAACCTTTATCCCCTTTTCTCAAGGATCCAAACATTTTGTTGGGGTATTCAAACCGAAGCTTATTGATGAAGAGCATGGGTGAGCCAACCGGTTTTTCCGTTACCTGAACGCTGGTTGGTTTTTCGGAGGCGTCAATTTGTGGTAGCAGCGTTTTAAGGTTTTTTTCAAGCACGTCAATTGTGGATAAAGCTTCAAAGGCATCAAGTTCTTCGGGTTTTAATGAAGTAACTTTTTGCAAATAGGGCTTGGCCGTTTCAAAAAAATGTAATGCCGCCGATACTGCCTCCTTACCTTGATTTGCAAACTGATATGGATTCATCTCGCTGAGCGTTTTATTGTATTCAACGCCCATTAGGAAGTAAAAAATGCCCACGTTAAAATGTGCGTCAACAAAATCGGGATTAAGCTGAATGGCTTTCTGGCAGGATTCTATTGACTTTTCGTAATCGTTCCGATAGTAGTAGATCAACCCCAGGTTGTAGTGGAGCTTGGCATCATTGGGCGAGATGGCTATCATCTGCTCAATCTGTTTTTGAGCCATATCCAGGTTTCCGCTTCTGAGGTAAAAATCAACCTCTTGCTTAAGAAGATCCACATCCGATGGGAAATTTTTACGGATCACCGAGAAATAGTATGCAGCTTTTTCCTTATCGGGCAATTTTAAGGTGACAATATTCAGCAACAATTTGGCAGCATCGAGATGCTTTGGAAACCGGTTGATAAACTCATCCGCTTTACTCAGGGCATTGGCATAATTTCCTGTTTCATAAAGCGTTAGTAATTCTTCATATAAAAGAGCAGCATTTCCGGGGAAAGACTTTAAACCTACCTGAATTAGCTTGTATGCACCCTGGTAATCTTTAGAAATGCTCCTGAGGGCAGCTGCCTGGACCTCATAAAGAAAGGGTTTGTTGTATTTTAACAGGATAAGCTTATCAGCGGCAGATTTAACCACATCAACATTCCCGGACTTTAAGCCACAATCGGCAATATATACAAAAGCGGTTGAATCAAACGGAACCATTGATGCTGCTAACTGAAAATGTTTTAAGGCCGCATCAAAACCGCCTGCCTTATAAAGTTTTTTTCCCTGGTTAATCTCATCCAACCATTTCTGATTAATTTCCTGTGCCCAAAGCAAGTGAACAAGCGTAATACATAGGGCTGTGAGAAGTTGTTTTTTCATTAATTTAGAAAAAAACGTACTTTGTTTGAGGATTATACCAAAATTACGTTATTATTTTCACAATGTAAATGTTTGGTCAACTTTTAAATCAATAATTTGACCGATAAGCAAAATTTAAGGCTGGTTTTATCAGATTAAAGCTGTAATAGCTATTAGCATGATAAGCAATTAGTCTAAAAATAAAAAACCCACTCGCAAAAGTGGGTTAGTTTCAAGTTTTTCAAAGGCTATTTTGTTGTTTTACTTCTCTGCAAAATTTCGTCAATCATTCCGTAATCCTTGGCCTCAGCAGCAGTCATCCAGTGGTCGCGATCGGAGTCCTTTTGAATGCGTTCAAAAGTGTTTCCTGAGTGGGTTGCAACGATCTGGTAGAGCTCATCCCGAAGCTTGAGAATTTCCCGGGTGGTAATCTCGATATCCGATGCTTGTCCTTCGGCCCCACCCATAGGCTGATGAATCATTACCCTTGAATGCGGAAGAGCGGATCGCTTCCCTTTCTCTCCGGCGGTAAGCAGCACAGCACCCATTGACGCAGCCATCCCGGTACAAATTGTGGCAATATCGGAGCTGATGTACTGCATTGTGTCATAAATGCCCAAGCCCGCGTAAACAGAGCCCCCGGGCGTGTTCAGGTAGATCTGAATATCTTTTGATGGATCTGTTGATTCCAGGAAAAGGAGCTGTGCCTGTATGATGTTTGCAACATCATCATTGATAGGAACACCAAGAAAGATAATTCTATCCATCATAAGACGCGAGAAAACGTCCATTGTAGCAATGTTTAACTGGCGTTCTTCAATGATCATAGGGTTGATGTAGCTGCTATGCATCGATTTGAAGTTGTGCAACTTTAAACTGCTTATGCCCCTATGGCCGGTGGCATATTTCTCGAATTCGTTTATTTTCTGGCTCATATAATACGGTTTTAATATTTGCAATGTTGAAATGGTTCAAAAAATCAATCATAAAGATAAACTCTTTTTTTATACAATTGTACTTAATTAAACACACCATTTATTAAACTGTTTAATTTAGATTATTGAATGGGTCTTTTGAATGTTATCCATCAAAAATATATCTTTGGAGTCATATCAGCTATAAAAATCACTCCGATTTATAATTATCAGAAGGATGAAAACGAAACAACAACGATCATTAAAAAAATGGGCAATTTCATTGAGCGCCATTCTGTTTATAAACCTTATATTATCCTGTGGAGAGTGGACAATGCCACAGGAGCTGTCAGGTGTCTGGACATCAAACCAGGAGGTTACCGTAAGATTTAAGGATAAGGGGAAACCCTTCCAGTTTATTTCTCAACCAGTAGAAATCAATATTAGAATTAACGAGGATGGCACAATGAACGGCACTGTTGGTAACGCTAATCTAACCGGTTATAAAATTATTAAGAACAGAAGCTGGTTTGGCAAGATATTTAACCTGGCAACCGATTACCATATAAAAGGGAAGATTGTTGGTAACATATTTGAAGGTGATCCGGTTCCGGAGAAAGAGTTCAACTTCCCATTTAACCATGAGGACAACATAATAACGGGAACCATTTATCAGAAACAGGGCATTGGCATATCCCCTATGGTGGATGTTCGTCTGGTAAAAAAGTAGTTCTCTGGCTTTAAAGAAATAAAAAACCCCAACCAGCTACGATTGGGGTTTTTCTTGGATGAATATAAATAATTACAGCTTATTAAACTCTTCTGTGCTGATTTTCTTTTCGTCTAACTTAACTGTTTCCTTGATAAATGCGATTGCTTTATCTTCTATTAACTTGTCGTGAATTCGGCGTTTCTCATCCTCTTTTTTCAGGATATTTTCTGCATAGCTGGTTAAATACTCATCGGGGAGCTGATACATACCGTATTGGGCAAACTGACTGCGGGCAAATTCCATTGCAAAAGCACGAATTTCCTCTTCGGCAACAGCAAGTGATTGCTCTCGAGCAATCTTATCGCGGATCATCTGCCACTTAACATCCTGTTCAAACATAGGATATTCAGATTCAATCTGCTCACGGGTGTGTTTGCCTTCATTAACAGCAGCTAACCAGCGTATTAGGAACTCTTTTGGCAGTTCGATTTTAAATTTATCAATCAGCTTTTCTTTAACATCAACAACAAACCGATGATCGCTTTCGTGGGCCAAATTTTTGCCAATTTCCTCATCAACCTTGTTGTTGAACTCCTCCTCACTGTTTACAACACCTTCACCAAATACCTTGTTAAAAAACTCCTGGTTAAGGTCTGCCTTCTGGAAGGTCATTGTTTCGGTAATTGTAGCCTGGAACAACGGCTCAACACCCCCAAGTTTTTCTTTGGTGGTGTGAAGCAATGCTGCTCTGTCGGCTTGATTTGGGAAGGCCTTGGTGGTGTCCACCACAATTACATCACCCGCTTTAGCCCCAATAAATTTTTTCTTTTCCTCTTCATCTGCCACTAAAGCGATTGAAATAGAAGCATTTTCTACATATATTCCACCATCTTTTGGCGATTCATCGGCGTTGAGCTCGTTGAGGGTTGCCTTGCAAAGGTCACTTTCCCCCGCAGATTCAACAGGAACATAATTCCCAAAACGGCGACGGTAGCTATCGTGATAAATCTCCCGAAGCTTATCGTCAATTTCAATTACGTAGTAAGGCACTTTATCCTTTTTGCTGAGTTTTAGTTCAAATTCCGGAGCAAGACCAACATCAAAAAGGAACTCAAAATTCTCCTGTTTTTCCCAGCTGATTGGAGGTTGCTTTTCGCTTGGGAGTGGCTCTCCAAGTAAGTTAAGTTTTTGATCAACAATAAATTTACTTAACGATTCCGAAATCATTTTATTGATCTCCTCAACCAATACGGGGGTACGATAAAGTTTATTGATCAATGAAGCGGGGGCTTTTCCGGGCCTAAACCCTTTAATGGCCGCTTTTTTCCTGTAATCTTTCAGTTGAGATTCGACTTTCGGCTCGTAATCGGCCTTTTCAATGCTCACCGTTATTAGGGCGTTCAGCTCATCGGTGTTGGTTTTGGTAACGTTCATTTGTAGTTCCTTTATTGTAATGAATTATTTTTTGCTAATTTGATCTGGCTGTTTATCAATTTGAAATACAGCCTGATGATTTTTTTTTGAGGGCACAAAGGTAGAAAAATGGTATAAGAGTAACAAAAAAGAAGTTAAAATTAACCGCAAGGTCAAATTTGGCAACCTTTTAGAGAATGTTAGTCCTCAATCTTTTTTTCCGGAAAGTTGAAATTTTGGGATTGGAGTAAATTTCGGGAATCTTTTACAAACTCTTCAAAAAGTTTTTTGTCATCGGCATTGAGAGAACCCGTTCTATTTTCAAAATCGGTTATTGGTAATATTCTAAAAACCTTTTTGCCAGAAATTGTGGGTGTATTTACCCAAATCAGGTGGAATCCGGGATTGGTTATGTTTATTTTTGTTGAATCTTTTTCGAGGGTCATTGTTGCTAAAGCGCCTCCATTGCGGTATTGGGCACGTTGATTTGATACGAAATTACCAAGAGAGTAAACTGTGACTTCATTTATTGTGCTATCCTGATCAACAATTGCCTCCATTTTCTGTATTACATGCGGATGAGAACCGATTACAACCCGGATTCCCAGGTTATGACAAAACTTTGCAAGTTTTTTTTGATCGGCATTTGGTTCTCTTTCATACTCTATGCCCCAGTGAAAGAATACAATGATCTCATCAACCTCTTTTTGTCGGCATCTGGCAACATCCGATTTAATCAGCGCGGTGTCAATTAAGTTTACTATTGTTGGATATGGAACAGCCAGGCCGTTTGTTCCATAGGTGTAGTTTAGCAATGCAACCCGTAACCCATTTTTATTGATCAGGAGCGGGGAAACGGAATCTCTCTGGATGGAATCGAGAAAGGTTCCTGTATGTGGTAAATTTAAGCTATCTAACGTATTGATAGTTCTAACTATTCCCCTTTTGCCTCTATCAACAGAATGGTTATTTGCCGTAACCAAAATATCAACCCCGGCTCGTTTAAGTGCTTCGGCCAATGCGTCGGGCGAACTGAATTGCGGGTATCCTGTGTAGGGCTTCCCACCCAGCGTTACCTCCAGGTTGGCAATGGTAACGTCATAAGAATTGAAAATTCGGGACACATTTGAAAATACACTATCGTATGAGTATGTTTTTGTGATGCTGTCGTATGCTGATTCAATCTGCGGGGAATGCCCCATCACATCGCCGACAAACAGCAGCGATAATTTATTTAATTCCCCTTTCGGATAAGGAGTTTGTGATGAAACAAAAATCGGATGAAATAATGCAATGGCCAGAATGGCTTGTAAGCACCTTTTCATGGTTGATATTTTTTCCAAATATAGCAGGATTAACTTGAAAAAGCGATCGGGTTTAATCAGACTTAATTTCCTCAATTTTTGCGTTAATTCTATTGAGAGCCTTGGTAAGACTTTCTTCGGGTGTTATGATGTTAAATCCTTCCCAAAACTTTTCATCGAAGCTGTAATTTTCATCCGCCATAATGATATTGGTTTTTAGCACCTCATTCCTGTTTAGCCGGGAAACATTGAGGGTATCAACCTGGCAGCCCACCAGCTCAAAGAAAGCGTTAAAGTTATTGTAAAACAGGTGATTTCGTTTCCGGACTTTAATGTTCAAATCCCCCCGGATATGGTTAAGGTAATATTTCCCGTTCCATTGCCTGTAGCTTACGGTATAGCCCACCCGTTGAGGTTTTACGGAATACCGCCATCCTTTTTTAACCAGAAACATATCAGCGGCCTTGTCAATGTATTCGGGGTTGATTTCGAAGTCGGCGCCTACAATGGCCAGATCGCGCATATCAATGTACAGTATTCCTTTAAAAAGAGGCTCGGTAACGAAATCTTTTTGAACGAATGATATTGCATAAACGCTCCGGTTGTCGCGGGTTACAATATCGGATTTTGAGAAAAGGTAGTTGTTCAGGTATTCAACATCCAGGAAATCGGGGATATTTTTTGCGATGTCTAAGGTTAAACTGCTCCTTAACCCGGCTTTAATTTTAAGGACTACCGTGTCGTTTTGGTCAGTGTTAATAAGTTTTCTTGATTTTAGCAGCTTAACCTGATCACTTTCAATGGTGTTGAAATATGGCGATTTGTAAACATCTATTACGGCTTCGGAATAGTTGATGTATTTGGTGTTCTTTAAAACGCCCTCTCGGTAAAAACTTCTAACCATAGCTGGTTTCCCGGGATAGTTGTCCTGTCGTTTATTTAACGCCTCTTTAACCAGGGTGAGCGCATCTATGTTTCTGATGATCACCTCCTGGATTGAAACATACTCTACCTCAAGGTAAATATCAACCTTTTCTCCCTCAACCAGCCTTACAGGCAGGTTCTGGGTTTTATATCCCAAATGGGAAATATTTAGCGTGGTATTAGCCAGGGTGCCGGGGATATGAAGCATAAAGAACCCATCGTTATTACTAACCGTTCCGATGTTTTTGGCCACAATCCCAATTGATACAAATGCCAGTGGCTTTTTCGTTTGGGCATCATAAACCCTGCCATATAAGCGGATATTTGATGTATCCCTGGCGATTTGATTTGGCCTTTTTAAATCAGCTGCAGGCTTTTTGTAGATCAGTATGTGATAATCAAGCACTTTAAAATCGAGGGATGAATCCCTAATAGTCTCGTAAAGAATTGTTTTTAACTGCTGATCCTTATACCCAACCCTGACCAGCTTATCGCTGTTGATGTACTTGCTGTCGTAAATAAAAAAGTACCCGGTGATATCAGAAATCTGATTTAGCACCTCATAGATGGTTGTACGTTGTTCGGGAATGGTAATTTTTTGCTCAAGTATAGATTCCTGAGAAAATGATTTGGTGATTGGCACTAAAAAGAAAAACAGAAGTACCAGTAAAACCTGATACCTCTTACAATAAACTGGGTAATATTTTTCAGAAGTTGATTTTTTAATCACTATTTGGGGTTATAATTATAGATGAATCGGGGGTAATTTCCGATTTCAGGTTTAAGTATGTACAAATAAGCTCAGTAACCTTAGCCAATGAGTTATTATAGAACGTAACTGTTAACCTTTTATTTTTCAGCTCTTCCGATTGAATTATTATATTAGAATTGTAATTTTTATTGATAACCGAAATGATATTTCCCAGGGTTTCGTCTTTAAACATGATTCGCTGTTGCTGCCATGCGAATTTATAGCTGCCGATATTAACTTTTTCGAGGTGGTTATTGTTTGAGGTTACCTTTTCGCCCGGAAGTACAATATCGCTTTGCGCCATATTATCTTTCATGGTAACCCTAACCTTTCCCCGTTCAACAGTAAGCTCAAACCGGTTTACATCATCGGTCTTAACGTTAAATGCTGTTCCCAGAACCTCAATAATCACCTTTTCGGTTTCAATAATAAACGGTTTATTTGGGTTTTGTGCAATATCAAAAAAAGCTTCACCCTTAAGCATCACTTTTCGTTGATCGTTCCCAAATTGCTGGGGATACGAAAAGGTGGAGTTGCTGGCAACATAAACAACTGAGCCGTCGGAAAGTGTTTGAACCAGGGTGTTAACTTCGTTCCCGGTTTGAAGGTTAACAAGGTTTTCAGCAGGATTTTTGGTAAGATATAATGTGGCAACAAATCCTAGCACCAGAACAAGCATGATTGATGCAGCATATTTTAGCCAAATTGGCATTGAAAATACTATGCTCCTTTGATTTGCAGGAATAAGACTATCGTTGTTTAACCTTGCATGTAGCTTGTCCCAGGCTTTATTGGCATCAACAACCTTTTTTTCGTTATACTCTCCTATTTGTGTCCAATTCTTTTTCATCGCATTGATTATGTTACTTTTTTCAGGGGACGAAACAAGTTCTTTTTCGAAATTCTCCAGCTCTTTCCCGTTCATTTCCCCAGCCAGGTATCTGGCTATTAGCTCAAAATTTTCAGTATTTTTTTTGTTCAGCTTCATGGTTTATTTATAAGCAAGTCGATCGTACTGTTTCAGATTTTTCCGGAAAAGCTGTAGCGCTTTTCCCATGTTGGCCTCAACGGTTTTTATTGATATTGATAGCTTATCTGCAATCTCCTGGTATTTTAACCCGTCAAAACGGTTAAGGGTAAATATCAGGCGGCATCGTTCTGGCAGCTCATTAAAAGTTTCTTCGATTACTGCATTCAGCTCCTGCAGCTCCAGTTCATCGCCGGAGAAACTGATGCTGCTCTCAACCAGCTGATCTTTTACCGATTGTTCGTAACGTTTTACAACCACTTTATGCTCTATATACTTAAGCGAGTTGTTTCTTATTGATCGGTATATGTATGATTTCAAAGAAATTTGAATATTCAGCGACTGACGGTTTTTCCAAAAGTTGTAGAAAAAATCCTGAACAATCTCTTCGGCCGTATCCATATCTTTTAAAATGCTGAAGGCGTAAGTACACAAAGGGGAGTAAAGATCCTTAAAGAGCTTTTCAAACTCTTTTATGTTGTCCTGCTTAATTCTCCTTTGTATAGTTAAATCTGTGATTGTCATAAACCTAATGCTTTAAGCCTCGCTAAGATACAGATTAATTTAATAAGCTATCTCACTAAATCAAGGAACTAAAACCTATCTCGAAAACAACCTTTGAAGATTTTACCCCTTTTAAACCCCACATACAGATCCTGGCTGCCATGTGGGGTTGTTCAACCCTAACTAACTTTAATGCGATTTAATGAGATAGCGTTGACTGTATGATGGTTTATTGCATTCTTTTGTAACGCTTGTTCATCTTCTCAATGGCCTTCTCAATAGATTGGTCGGGTTCAATTGTGTTGTACTCGCCCCAGTAGTTCGGATCGAAATAGTCCTGAACCTTTTCTGCCAGTATTGATGAAGGGTTAAACGATTCCCTCAAGGTGTACTTTTCAATGTTGTCTGTTCGTCTTTCGGTGATTGCCAGTTCGGACATAATAGTGTAGTTGGTTTTGAATATTCTGCGCTTCCAATCGCATGAGAATTTAATTTCGTTACGAACATAGCTGATATAGTTTAACCCATCCTGCTCTTTATAGTAAACCAGATACTTGGTAGCGGTAGGAACAAACCTTAAACCCAATGGTTTCTTTTTAACAAAAGACTGTACGGCCTTGCTTTCGTCTGAAATATCCAGGCTGAATTCGGCCATTGTAAAAGCCAACCTATCAACCGAGATGTAGAGTTTTCCATAGTACAAAGGATAGCTAAGGTTGACAATTGGCTTAAATTCAATTACATAGTTTGTGGCGTTATTTATATTTACAACGTCCACCAGCTCATATGAGTAGAAATCGGCACTTTCACGGGAAATAAGAGATTCAGGGTTCTTAACTATATCAAGCAGAAGGGAAACATGGGGTCCTCCAAGCAGTTTAACTGATAAGGTGTCCGATTTTTTTACATTTGCGCTTCTTCTGCCCTTAAATATTTTCACCCGATCGTTATCGAAGTTAAACCCATAAGGTGCTTTGTAAATGTTTACTATGGCTTCCGATATTGAAACATAATCCCTTCGCTGCCGAATGGTTTCTCTGTAGAACCCGGTCATCATGTTCGGTTTTTGGCTATAGTTATCGGAAATTTTATTTATGGCCAACATCACAATTCGGCGCGGATCTTCCGGCCTCACAATCACTTCTTTAAGTGTAATGGAGTAAGGATCCAGGTAAAAAATCTGATCTTCCCTCTGGCCTTCTAGGGCAGGGAATTTCTTATTTACATACCCAAGATGCGAAATTTCAAACTCCTTCGCATTCAGGCTCTTTTGAACCTTCAATGTGAACTCACCATCGGAGTTGGTCACAGTGCCTATGTTTGATCCGGGAACGGATATTGTTGCAAATGCAAGAATATCTTTTGATTTAGAATCTTTTACAATACCGCTAATGGTATAGTATGTGCTTTCGTTTTGCCCACTTGCACTCCCTGTAAAAATGACCAGCAAAACGAAAAGGAACATTCTGGTTAAAAAATCTGATGTTTTCATGGCTATTTGATTTGTAAAGTTTAACAATTTTATGTTTTCAACTATATGACCGGATGGATTCCTATTACCCTATTTTAGAAACTCAATCTTTAATATCTTAACATAATATTATGAACATAGGGTGATGCAAAAGAGGTCAAATAGCTTTGCCTTTATAAAGGCTTTTTATACCTTTATTGGGATTTAGAAACGTTAAAGTTGCACTAAATGAAAATCTATTTGATTGGGTTTATGGCCAGCGGAAAGACCACCACAGGAGAGGAGTTGGCCAGAGAGTTGGGTTACTATTTTATTGATCTCGATCATTTTATAGAAAAGAAGCATTCCCAAACGATTAAACAGATTTTTGAGCTGAAAGGAGAGGATCATTTCAGGCTGATTGAGAATGATGCACTGCGCGAGGTAGCTGCTTTCGATGGGGATTATGTGATTTCATCCGGTGGTGGAACATCCTGCTTTTACAATAGTGTGGACTTCATGAATAAAACCGGGCTTACTATCTATCTAAAAATGGATGTAGCTGATCTGGTTTCACGCCTGATTAATTCAAAAAACGACAGGCCGTTGCTTTGGGGAAAAACCAAAGAGGAGCTTACAGACTATATTATAAAAGTGCTAGATGAGCGTAGAAAATACTACGAAAAGGCTAAAATAACCGTTGAGGCACATAACCTTGATATTTCTGCTTTTGCAAAAACAATTCAATCTGCTATAAAATAAACAATGCTCTGGTTTTCCAGAGCATTGTTCTGATTAAACCTAAATCTATTTTAATATTAATAATTTTTCGGTTTTCATTATTGGTGTTTCACCAATTCCATCTTCCTGGTATTTAAAAGTGTAAAAGTAAACACCACTTGAAAGATTTATTGCATTAAAAGGAATTTCAACATCACCTGAACCAAAATGATTATCTGCAACTACGCCTAC
Source organism: uncultured Rikenellaceae bacterium (assembly GCA_964552655.1). GTDB lineage: Bacteria > Bacteroidota > Bacteroidia > Bacteroidales > Tenuifilaceae > CAZKHG01. The sequence continues at coordinate 85,406 of CAZKHG010000006.1, read as the reverse complement.
CTCTTGTCCTATGATATTATGAATTGTTAATCTTACATTGCCCGGTTGCTTTATACTGAAGCGAAAAGTAGTGGCGTTTGAGCATGGGTTTGGGTAGTTTTGGATAGCGATTTTGGCATCCTCCTCCTCAGATGGAACTGCCACGGAAGTTGTACTAACAACAGCCCTAACCACCACGTTCTTGTTAATTCCGTACTGATTCAGCTGTGTCCACGAACCGCCTTCTTCAACCCAGCCCCCTTTATTCAGTATCATCGGACCCTTATCAGTTACCACCGGGTAACCACCGGTTGGGACAATTGAATACCCAATCCAATACTCTTTGTTTGCTTTTATCTCAACGGACTGAGAAAGAGAATGGGTTGAAAGTTGATCAAACACTATTTCCGAAGAAATGCTTTTTTGGTAAACAGGTGTAGTCGGGTAAGCACCAGCATTAACCTCCCAAATCTTAATGGTAACATTTGTTCCGCTGCCACTATTGATAAAATAATCAACCTTGGTGATGTGTCTGCCAACAAGGTTTGTAAGGTCGCTAACCATAAACCTTGAAGCAACGCTAAACGGGATGGTTCCATTCCCAATGCTGCTGCTTGCCCCATTATCATTTTTCAGAACAACGAGTGGTACAAAATCAATAGTGGCATCAAATGAAATTGTTGTACCCGCCGCCCCAATGTTTGATAACTTAAGACCACCGGCACTTCCATCCGAAAGGAAACAATATGGGTTAGAAGAATCATTAATCAGAGTTCGGCCTACGGTAGAATTAAAATAAGCGTCATAGGTGGTTGCGTTTACAGTTGGTGTGCCATTATACCTAAACACATAAATTTCATCAGGAGGGCCATCGGCATTACCGTTCCCCTCAAGCCTGGAGTTGATACGGTAAACGAGCAGCCCCTGGCCTGGTAACCCGGCATCATACCCCTCTAATTTTCGGTATTCAACCCAAAAATACTCAGTATGGGTAAATGGAGAAGGAATGCGAAATGCATATTTTACTCCTGTACCTATTGGAGTTCCAAGTGGGTTTAAGGTGTAGGTTCCGGTGGTTGTAATTTCCGAAGTATTACTTAACCAGCCGCCATACATTTGCTTCATATAGCTGGTCATCTGCTGGGGGTAATCAAGTGTATTGCACATTATGTCCCACCTCCCCATTGGGTTAATGGTGGCGTTTTGGTCATAACGATAGAGATCGGGTGCTCCAAGTACATGAAACATCTCGTGGCAAAGCGTGCCTAAATCAATACGGGCAGCATTATAGTATTGCAACTGAAAGGTGTAATCACCAACTTTTTTTGTACCTATGTAAACATTCTGCGACCATAAACTCCATTGGTGCGGCCAGAGCAAATCGTTCCATGTGTCGTTGGTTCCACCTACAATAAAGGAGATACAATCAATATAATTATCCCCGTTGATATCCATGTTTATCCCGGTTACGGAGCTGGCAATGGCATTAACTGCATTTTTAAGCAGTGTATGTTCCCGGTATGTTTTGCCCGAGGTGTTGGTTGAATTGGTGTAATCTATATTTGGATCGTACCCTATTGTATTTGTGGCTGCATTGTAAGGGCGATAGTAATTTCTGGGGTTGGCATCGTTGTACCATACCACGTTTCCCCCGGAAGGGGCAGGGTAAAAGCTGGAGTTAATAGTAAACTGATTGTAGGTAACATTCAAATAGTAATCTTTTACAGATGCCGTCGATGCATTGTAAATATCGTTGTAATATGAATAATTATCGGCCACAGAATTATCATCCGAAAACCTGATGAAAACAACGATGTTATTCATTTCTGTTGCTGTACCGGAATATAGAATATTTTTAACATCTGAGCCCTTGGCATTGTGAATATCAATTCCCGATTTAGGAACCCTATATTGCTCACGCTTTTTCTGAATCTCTGCGGGGGAAATGTTGGCGAAAGGCTTAAGCCCTTTTGTTGCCGGGTCAAATTTTCCGGCAATATAATCAGTAGCGATAAGTTTACCTTTTGCCTCAACTGCATATACATAGTAGCCGGTTTCCGGGTGTTGTATAATGGTATAGCCATTGGCATCGTGAAGCCAGTTGTGGAATTCATCGCCGCTTGCAAAGCAATTCAGGATGGAACCATCTGGTTGCTTCACGGTGGTAGGAATATTAAATTTTGGCGCAGCATTTATCAGGGTTGCGATAAGAAGTATTCCAACAAGCAGAATACTTCGGGTTAATCTTTTAATGTAAAGATGTTTCATTATGTTAGTGATTTAATTTTTTTAAAAGGTGATAGATTTTTTACTTATCAACCCCCAATTCCGGATGGTATAGGTTGTTTTAAACTCCACGACAGCAGGTTGGGGTTCTGTGAGTGTATCTGTATAAGACATGGTATCCTGCCAATCAGCGCCATTTTTTATGAAAACCGACTTGCCATCATGGCTGATATAAACACCGGTTTTATTTATTTTTCTGATTTTCAATTTTCCCATTGTGTATGGTAGCGTCTCAACCTCATTCAGGTTTACGGAAACACCGCTACCGGCAACACCTCTCAAAACTTTGCCCGAGCCCAGAATAATTTTGGTTGAATCAATTGAAAAACTTGGTTTCCTGTTTACCCTCAGCTCCATTTTTTCACTATCGAAATGGTAAGCCGGGCCATCAATTCTTGGTCCTTGAGGGGCTTTTCCAGTGAGCTGTTTACCTTCATTGGTTTGAATATATTCAATGAATATGAACTTATCGGGATCAATAATCTTAAGAGATCTTTTAGCCCCACTACAGGCACATAAAATCGTTAACACTAAAATACCCGTAATGGTTTGGTATTTAGTAATTAAGACACGGTTGTGATTTTTCATTGCATACTAATTATGGAGAGGCAAGGTATAGAAAAAATTATCCGGCTGCAATTTTTTCCCCATTATTTCTAAAACCTGAAATAGATAAAGGGCTGAACATCCGATGATTTCATCTGAATAATAATAAAGGCAATTATCAGGGTAAAAATAAGTTTAACAACAAGGGGTAAATTGATAAACTTTCCCCGGTACCATTCCTTAAGGTTTACCGGAAGCCAGTGTACAGCAAAACCAATGATTATAAGCAAGAAAACCTGATAGTAGGAATACAACATGGGGAGCAGAGAACCAGAACCAAAATGATGAGTAATCTGATTTACCATCTGTTTGACCCTTTCCATATCAGCCGCCCTGAAGAATATCCAGGACAGGTTAACCAGCTGAAAAGTTAAAAATGCAAAAAAGAAGGTTTTCCATCGTTTCTTTTTTTTCTCCTGCGGGAAAATGGTTGTCCATAATTTATGTAAAGCCAACCCGGCCCCATGTATTCCACCCCAGATGATAAACCGAATATTTGCCCCATGCCACAAGCCGCCAAGCAGCATGGTGATCATCAGATTCAGGTAAGTTCTGGCTTTCCCTTTTTTATTTCCGCCAAGCGGAATATAAAGGTAATCGCGCAGCCAGGAGGAGAGGGAAATATGCCAGCGACGCCAGAAATCAGCAATGTTAATAGCCTTGTATGGCGAGTTAAAGTTGATAGGCAGCCTGAACCCAAGGATTAAAGCCAGGCCTATGGCGATATCAGTATATCCTGAAAAGTCACAGTATATCTGGATGGCATACCCATATGTTGCCATCAGGTTCTCAAATCCCGAGTAGCTCAACGGGCTATCAAATACCCGATCAACAAAGTTAATCGAGATATAATCAGATATCAACATCTTCTTAATCAGCCCATTAAGGATTAGGAAGAGAGCATATCCCAGCTCATTTTGAGATAATTTGTACTTCCGGTATAGCTGTGGGATAAATTCAGCCGCCCGGACAATTGGCCCGGCAACCAGCTGGGGGAAAAAGGAAACATAAAACCCAAAATCAATGATATTTTTAACCGGATCGACCTTTTTGCGGTAAACATCAACGGTATAGCTGATGGTTTGGAATGTGTAAAAAGAAATTCCAACGGGAAGAAGAATGGTTGAGGTGTCAAAACCTGAATTAAACAGCTGGTTGGTCCACAGCGAAATGTAGTTTACAACCGTAAGATTTGTACCCAGGAGCTGGTTAATGGTATCGGTAAAGAAATAGGCATATTTAAAGTAAGAGAGTACCAACAGGTTGATGATTACACTGCAAGCCAGCAATAGTTTTCTTGAAATTTTACTTTGGCCGCGGGCAATCAGCAAACCCAGCGTATAATCTGTTATTGTCGAGAAAATTAGTAGAACAAAGAACAACCCACTGGATTTGTAATAAAAGAAAAAACTGAAAAGCAACAGGTAAACACTCCTTAACAGCCTTCCTTTATATACAAAGGAATACCCCAACATGAGAATAGTGAAAAAAATCCAGAACGAGGCCTCCGTAAAAATTAGCGGTTTACTTTCGGTGTAACTGAAAATCTCCTTTACTATTTCAATTAGTTGTTCCATATCGTTATTAGAAAAAGCTAGTTGGTTTCAAATAAATCAACCAAAGCCTGGTAGAATAGTTCGCCTTGCAACTTGTAACCCTGTTTGCTCAGGTGGAGATGATCGGGCGCACTAAGTCCTTTATTGGCCCAATTCTTTATACTTCCCAAACCACCCATAAGGGAATTAAAATCCCACAGCAGACAATCCTTATCGGCAGCCACATTTTCAATCTGGTTGCAAACCAGCGGGATGTTGGGATTTAACCGCTGATTCGATAAACTGTGATCTCCCGGAGTGGTTAAAATTATTATCACACCGGGTAACGCCTTTTTAATGGTATCGATTAAGGCGGAATAGGATGTTTTAAAATCATCAACCTTAAAGGCGGGATTAAAGCTATCATTCGTTCCAATGGAAACGATAACAATATTGGGATGTAGATCTTTTAGCTGTTCTCCAAACCTGTTGTTTTTTCGGTACAATTTAACATCGGCCCCATTAAGCCCAACCGCATGGTATGTTAAATGTGACTGAGAGTTTAGCAGTTCAAATCCGTAAAGTAAAAATCTATTCTGAATTTGGTTAGCACTTCTTAGTTTTATAGTAATAAAATTACTAGGATTTGCCAGCTGGTAAGTAATTCTATTGTTCCCGGTTTTTATCGCATCTCCTTGAACACTGATTACGGGTTGAAAACTTAATGAATCATTCTCAAAGTAAAGGTTGATTTTATCAAAGGAATCTTCAAGGAATTCAGACTTTTTTAGCTCAAGTGAGATGCTTGCTGTGGAATCAACTGTTTCGATGGATATGCCGGAAATACCCGTTTTTCCCCGGTTCACAGCCCAAACGCCTGATGATCTGCAGGTAAGATTTTCGGGGTTATTGCTCCCTGCAATGCTGTAAGGGAAACAAAACCCCCTTGAAATTTTGGGTTCATTAAAATAGGTTGAAAGGAGCTTGCGTACCTCGCCGGTAAAAATGTCAGCTTGGATGTGTGAATCGCCAAGATGTACAATGCCTAGATTATCCTCCCCTGTTCTCGCTTTAAAAGCAAGCAATGAAGCACTTTTAATTAACCCGGAGTCTGCATGACACCTTATTTTGTTTTCACCAAGACCAATAAATGTAAGGTCTGGTTTATTTGGGGAATCAACAATCATGGTTGAAGTAGTTGTTGTTGAACCAAACAGAAAGCACAAAAGCATAAAAACTATTCGCCAAAAACCGGAAGATGCAATATTATAAATGGACCTGATCATTATATGGTTTATTTTATTACACATATTTGATGTTCATTTAATTTACATTAAAAGATAAAGAATCCCTGTCTTTTTTTACCGATCCCTGAAATTGTTTAAACGAGTTTAAGTAGTCGTTATACTCTGAAATAATTGCGGAGTAAAACATTTCTGCAATTAACATCGCTCCCCGTCCTGTGAAATGGATAAAATCTTTGTTTGCCAATGGTGGGTTGGCAAAAACCCATGCTGACATGGAGTTTTCCCCACCCATTGCTTTGAAGCAATCCCAAAAGGGTATTCCTGCCCTGAACGCCGCATTTCTTTGGGCATCACGTATTTTGATAATGTTTGGCGAGGAAATATAATTTACTCCCCTTTTTGTAGAAACATCCGAAACGCCAACCATTATGAACGACGCATCCGGTTTTGCTGATTGAAGAAGTTTAAGCTGTTTATACAGCTGATCTTCGTAATACTTATAGCTGCTTACTACGTTCGGCACAACGTTAACCCCAAATTGCAGGATAATAAGTTTGGTGTTCAGGAGGGTAAGAACATCTTTTATAAAAGTGGGATCAGATTTGGTAAAATCAATTCCGGAGCTGCCTCTTAACGGAATGTTATCAACAGCTATCCCGGTATTTGATTCGAGCGAAACGCCAAATATTAAAGGGCTTTCATCAGCCTTAAAGTTTAGTGCAAATGATTTGTAAGATAATGGTATATCCCACGAGATCTGGTTTATGGAGTTTGATGAGGCAACCAAATCGGCATCAATGGTTTGATCATTTATTTTCAGCTCAAGCAGGAATGGTTTGCTGTTGTACCCGTAAAGGAGTTTGAATCGGTTGAAATTTCTGGCGGTAGCGTTTACCTTACCGGTTCTTTTAAACTCCACCCAAGCCTCGTTTCCCTGTTTTGACGAAAAGATGCTGCTGGTCTGGTTAAAAATAGAGTATCCCCCCATTATGCTATATCGGGCAAGTGCAGTATTCTCATGATCTTTTTCGTTCAAGGTAAATTTTTCCCAGTTATAAGAGACAGTTTGAGTTACTGATAATGGCTGGTACCCGTTAGGTTCAACATGCAACAAACCCATACCCGATCCACCAAACTGGTTCTGAAACCGATTCCTCAGGAATGATGTAATTCTATCACCCTCAATCTGTGAATCGCCGAAATGCATTATCCTGATCAACCTATGCTGGCATTCACCCGATCTTAACGCCTCAAAAAAATGATCCAACGATGAGCGGGTGCTATCCGGGAACTCCAATTTCACAATTTTAGATTTTAACCATTCTGCTGTAAATGGTTTGGGTTCACTTTTAATTAACGAATTCTCCTTTTGAACAGAGTCTGCTTTTGGCTCTCGTATGCCACTTGAATCGGCAACAATTTTAGCAAGATCGGTACTATCTATTACTTTATCCAGGTAAGCAATTTGCGGGGCAAGATTATTTAGCTCCGGTTTAGCGTTTTTTAAATTGACAAAGTAGGAGAAGCGGGGGTATAAAAAATGATATCTGCCTATATAAATCCCTTCATCCGGAATAAGAAGCGAAGGAGCAATAAGCAGGGAAATTAAAATGATTAACAGCAGGAAAACTTTATACGGTTTTACCACTTATGCTTATTAATTAACCTAAACGGCTAAAGGTATAAATTATTTAAAAAAAAATGATGTGCGAGAGGGGTTTAGCTCTTGGGCTTAATTTTGAGGGTTTGTCCGGGGTACACAACATCTCCTTTTAAGTTGTTGATACGCCGTAAGTCTGTATAGGTAACCCCGGGATATTTCTGAGCAATATTCCAAAGCGATTCACCCTCTTTTACCTTATGGTAGATGTATTCCGGGTCAACATTTTCAGAGGTTTTGTTACTTTTTTTAATTCCAAGTCGTTGAGCGGTTCTTTCTGGAACATAGATCACCAGCTTCTGATCAACCCGGATAATATTCCTGCTGATATTATTCCACGAGCGTAGCTGAACAACTGAAACCCCATAGGTTTCTGCAACTTTCCCCAGTACATCACCAGGTTGAACCTTATATACAAATTTAACACTACCAGGAGGTATTTCGTGCTGGTATGAATTTTTGAATCGCTCAGGGTTGATCGGGTTCTTCGGGTTAAAAAATACGCTGTCCTTATAAGAAAAAATCTCATTCTCCCGATCAATAAATGGCCCTACAAGATCAAGCGGGAGCTTTAGTGGCAGTTGCTTATCCCTGGCAGGTATAATGTCCTGTTTGTACTGCGGGTTTAGGTCGCGTAGCAGGCTGATAGGCACATTAAGAACCTCCGCAACCTGTTGCAGGTGAAGCATGCCACTAATCATCAGCGTATCGGATGTTTGTGGATAATTAACTGGTTGGGGTTTAATATTATGATCGCGATAGTAGTAAAAGGTATAAGTTGCAGCAATAAACGCCGGTACATAACCCCTTGTTTCGCGGGGTAAATAGTAGTAGATATCCCAGTAATTCCTTTTCCCATGGGCTCTTCGTATGGCCTTATTTACATTCCCCGGGCCGCAGTTGTATGCGGCAATAACTAAGGTCCAATCTTTATAAATTGAGTAGAGATCGCGTAAATACCTTGCTGCGGCATGGCTTGATGCAATAGGATCTTTGCGTTCGTCCACAAAGGAGTTAATTGTGAGCTTGTACATCCTCCCGGTGCCATACATGAACTGCCAGAGACCGGTAGCCCCAACCCTTGAAACGGCTCTTGGGTTCAAGGCCGATTCAATCATAGGTAAAAACTTTAATTCCTGCGGAAGCTGATATAAATCCAGGATCTCTTCAAAAATTGGGAAATAGTAATCGGTTAGCCCGAGCATTACCTCAACCTTATCGCGTTTTTTCTGAGTGTAAACCGAGATAAAGTTCTTTACAATCCGGTTGTAGGGTAAATCAATAAAGGAGTTTATTTCGGCCAATTTCTTTTGGTAAACAGAATCAGGGAAAACCAAAGAAAAACCCAGGCTGTCATTTTCAATATCGGCAACCATACTGTTTGTGTCAACCGATTGCTGTACATACCACAAGTTTAAGAGGCTATCGAGGTTTTCTCCAAAACCAGTATAAATAGCTTCACCCTCAGAGGTGGAATCAGGTGGCGTGATTCCCTTGTTTTGTGCAACAACCAGCTGATTATGAAGTAGGAATACAAGTAAAAAATATCTTAATATAGTAGTTATTCTCATCATCTAAAATGTTATTTTACACGACAGCCCAAACACAGAGGCTGTTGTATTTGATGCTCCAAAGTTAACAGAATTATAATTAGGTTCAACCCTCAGGGATAAATCATCGCTTACATCCCAATCGTAGAGGTTGGCATCAACATTGGCATCAACAATATTGAGGATATATACAAAAGCAAAACCCAACGCAGAAAGGTCTCTGTAGCGCCTATAGCTATCCTTGATCAGCTTAACCTCTTCATCGGATCTGATTTTTACCCAGGTTCCATTTTGTAATTCCTCAAATTCGCTATGTGTATTATTACTTACAGCATCAATTTGAAGTGCATACGCTTTTTTAAAACGTTTATAACCCCGGTTGTTCCAGTCAACCATAAAATAAAATGTGCTTAGCCCACCATAAACAACGGGTACTTTCCAGTATTTTTCGTTGTAGATCTGCCCAAGCCCGGGAACAACTGTGGATAAAATGGTTGCAGTGGCAGGAGAATGGTTGTTCTTATTGTAAACCAACAGGGCATCTGCAATGCTTGCCAGGTAGAACACTCCGGCTCCAGCATAAAACAGGTTTCGCGCTTGCCGTTGTTCGTAGTATTTCTGTTTCAGCTGTTCGCTTATGGCGGCATTACCCTCTAATAAACTTTGCTTGTAGTTGTTCTTATAATTAAGGTACGAAAGATTTGCTTTATGTCCCAGGTAGATCATACTTCCCATCCCGGAGTACACAACCGGTATTTTCCAGTATTGCTTGTTGATAAATTGGCCTGAACCAGGCAGAACCTGAGCCCCAAGCCAGATAGTACTTGTTTTTAAAGAGTCTATAGGTGCAGATTCAGGGCTTGAAATTACTTTGGATGGGTTAAAAATAAAAAAGAAAGAGGTTAATATTAATAAAGATACCGGGGTTAACCGGTAAAAGAATGATTGATTAACACGCTTCAACACCTTGTTTTTTATGGAGAAAAACGAATGTTTTTGAAGTTTGTTATTTCTCAATGGTATAAAATTTATTAATAATCTCCTCCAGTTCCGATTCGTTATTGTATGAAATAACGATTTTGCCATCCCCTTTAGGCCCTGATTTTATTTCAGTTCGCAACCCTAGATTGGTAATCAGATGATCCCGAAGGCGGGCAACCGGTTCGGGTAGCTCTGCTTTTTCCTTGACTTTTTTTTCATTTTTCCCTTCCTGGATGTGCCTAACGGTTTCTTCTGTTTTGCGAACAGAAAGATCGCTGTCCACAATTTTACGGAAAACCTTAATCTGTGTCACAGGATCATCGATGGTAATTAGCGCCCTGGCATGCCCCATTGAGAGCTGGGCGTTACGAATTCCAAGTTGAATTTCTGCAGGTAGTTTTAGCAGACGAAGGTAGTTGGCAACGGTTGCCCTTTTCTTCCCAACACGCTCGGCCAATTCCTCCTGTTTAAGGTTACACTCTTCAACCAATCGGTTAAAACTTAAGGCAACCTCTATTGCATCAAGATCTTCGCGCTGGATGTTTTCCACCAGGGCCATTTCCAGGAGACCCTGATCATCGGCAGTTCGAACAAATGCTGGAACTGTGGTCAAGCCGGCAATTTTTGCTGCCCTCACGCGGCGTTCGCCCGAGATTATCTGGAATCGTCCGTTTACCGAACGTACAGTAATGGGTTGAATGATGCCTAATTTGCTGATTGAATCAGCCAGCTCGTTCAGCGCATCCTCATTGAAATTTATTCTGGGTTGATATGGGTTAATATCAATTTTATCCAGCTCGATTTCGTAACCAAGGTTGTGTAAATTTTTCCTTTCCTCTGCGTCCAGTCTTTTGGGCTCATCTGCACCTTCAATAAGTGCGCTTAATCCACGTCCCAATGCCATCTTCTTGGTCATATTGCTCATTCCTCCACAAGGCGTTAAATGATCTCTTTGTCTTTATTATCAATTTTGGTAAGGTTATTACGCTGCAATACTTCCCGCGCCAGGTTAAAGTAGTTGGCCGATCCGCTAGAAGCTGCATCGTAGAGTACCACAGGTTTTCCGTAACTTGGGGCTTCGCTTAGCTTAATGTTTCGCTGAATAATTGTTTCGAAAACCATTTGCTGGAAATGCTTTTTAACCTCATCTACAACCTGGTTCGATAACCTTAAACGGGCATCGTACATGGTAAGCAGAAACCCTTCAATCTCCAACGCCGTATTTAACCTGGTCTGGATTATTTTTATGGTATTCAGCAATTTTCCTAGCCCTTCAAGTGCAAAGTACTCGCATTGTACCGGTATCATAACCGAGTTTGCGGCAGATAAGGCATTTACCGTAATTAAACCAAGGGAAGGAGAGCAATCTATGAAAACAAAATCATAATCATCTTTCACCTTATCCACTATTCCTTTAAGCATCTTTTCCCGGTTGGGCAGGTTTAGCATTTCTATTTCGGCACCAACCAAATCTATGTTTGACGGGATCAGATCCAACCCTTTTATCTCACTGTGTAAAATGATGTCCTTCGGGTTTACCTCATCAACCAGGCATTCGTAAATACTTGTTTTCACATTTCTGACATCAAATCCGGTTCCCGATGTAGCATTGGCCTGTGGATCCGCATCAATGAGCAGCACTTTTTTTTCCAGTACAGCAAGGCTTGCTGACAGGTTAATGGCGGTGGTAGTTTTGCCAACACCACCCTTTTGGTTTGCAATTGCAATAACTTTAGACATTATAAATACCTTTTTTCAAATCGTTAATACCCCAAAATCGGGCTCAAAGTTACTTTTCACCCGAAATTGACCATTCCTTTGCAAGATAGGATATAAACAAAACGTCAAATGTTACTAACAACTTATTAACAATTTGGGTTGATTTTTAACTCCTGCAAAAATAGAAATCTTTTTAGATTATACATGTAAAAATTGCGCCCTGAAAAAATTTAAAGATTATTGTATATTTGCGGGTTGTTTTAATTTAAGGAGGGAAACCTATTGGATAACAAGTGGTTTGCAATAGTAAATCCTTTGGCTGGCAGTGGCAGAGGAAGAGCGGATTGGCCTCAGATTGAGGCTTTACTTATACAAAAAGGCATCAGCTTCGATTTCATTTTTACCGAACACAAGTATCATGCTGTGGAGCTTACCGTGAATGCTATCAAAAACGGGTATAAGAAAATAATAGCCGTTGGGGGCGATGGGACGTTAAATGAAATTGTAAACGGAGTTTTTATTCAGAATGTTTACCCAACTACTGATATAAACATTGGTGTAATTGCCGTAGGTACAGGTAACGACTGGTTTAGAATGTATAAAATACCAACCACCTACGAGGGCAAAATTGAGGCTATAAAAAACTGCAGGCTATTTTTTCAGGATGTTGGTAAGGTGGAGTACGAAGAGTCAAAAGTTCGGCAATCCCGCTATTTTGCCAATGCTGCTGGCGTTGGTTTTGATGCGGAGGTAGCCCGTCGGACCAACAAGCTGAAAGAGAATGGCAAAAAAGGAACGTTGCTTTACATTGGTTCGCTGGTTAAAACCCTATTTGATTATAAGGCAAGTTACATTAACATTGCTGTTAACGGGGAAAAGCTCGAGGGGAATATTTTTAGCTTAACCCTGGGTATTGGTTGTTATAACGGTGGGGGCATGATGCAGGTGCCTAACGCCATATCAGACGACGGCCTTTTTGATGTGACTGTAATAAGGCATATAAAAAAGTTTGATGTAATGCGTAATATTTACAGGCTGTACAACGGGACAATTCTGCGCCACCCAAAAATTTCGGGACATAAGGGGAACAATGTAACTATCAGCTCTAATCCTCCTGTTGGACTTGAGGTGGATGGAGAAACTCTGGGAACATCCCCCTTTACCTTTTCTGTGGTGCCAAAAAGTATTAGCGTTGTGGTAGGAGCAGATTTTCACTCGGTTACCAACCCGGTTTCAGCAATTTGTGATGAGGAGTTGAATTAAGGCACTATTACTTTAAGCCCATTAGGTTTTACTTGAGCGCTAAGCACTTCCCCCATTGTAGATGGTTCTCCATCGTAGTGAACATATCCTGGTTTATCCCTGGTAATGGAGATATCTTTAACTTTAAACATCTCAACGTATCCGCTTTTGCCAATCTCCTTAATTAAAAGTTTAATTCCCATTGATGGGGATAGGTAAATTGGGAACGGGGAAACAACAGTAATATCCAACAAACCATCCTGTAAATCGGCATTGGGCGCAATAAACGCATTGTTCCCCCATTGCGATGCATTGGCTATTGTAATAAGGAAAGCTTCTTTTTCAATAATCTGCCCGTTTACCTCAATCTTATATAGTTGAGGTTTGTAGTTAAAATACTCTTTTAATATTGCTTTAAGGTAATTGGTTAATCCCCTGCCGCTAAGCGATGCGAACTTATTTCCGATAAGAGCATCGAAGCCGACACCTGCAGTGCAAAAAAATGGAATATCGTTTAAAACACCATAGTCAATTTGCTGAATTTTACGTTGGTGGATAAGTTTCAAAGAACCCTGTAAAGTTACCGGGATATTCAGGTGTCTGGCCAAACCGTTTCCCGACCCGTTTGGGATTATCCCCAAAGCAGCATCAGTGTGAATTAGTGAGTGGGCAACTTCATTCACAGTTCCATCGCCACCCACTGCAACAATCAACTTATACCCCTCTTCAACAAAAGATTTTGCAAGCGTTCTGGCATCCCCTTTGCACTTACTCTCCACCAATGTAGGGGCAAAGATGTTATGATTAAGGTTATTTTTTATCCTTCTGGCAATGCTTATTAACCTAAAACCCCCTGAGATGGGATTGATTATAAACGCAATTTTCTCTTTTTCCTGATGCACAATCACAATTATTTCGGATTCAAATTTAGTAAAAGATATGCGAATCCCTAAATCAACAGCTATAGCTGTTATATGCCAGCTGGCCACAAGCCCCGCCAACATCCTGTCCGCGCGACATTCTTAATGATGCCAAAACCTCATTTTTATTCAAATGCCCAATGAATTTTTTTATTTCAATCGGATTGGGGATGCTATATTGAGAATCACTCTGATTGTTTAATGGGATGATGTTAACATGGCACTTTATTCCTTTCAGCAGAACCCCAACAGCAACAGCATGTTCTTCAGTAAGGTTTGTTTGGCCAATCCCAACATATTCGAACGACACCCTCAAAGGTTTAGGCAGTGGGTTTAACCGGATTAGTTTAACCACCTTATGGATTGGGTTGGTCTGTTCAATTGGCATCATCAATTTCCGTTCTTCCGGAAATGGTGAATTTAGGCTTATAGCCAGGTTACAAAACGGTTCTGCAAGAAATTTTTCAACACTTGCAATTAAACCGGCAGAGGAAAGCGTGATATTGGCTTTGCCAAAAGCAAAACCCCAGTTAGCCGTGAGTATATTAACCGATTTCTTAACCTCGTCTAGGTTATCCAGCGGCTCTCCCATTCCCATGAAAACAATCCTGTTTACCAGCGCTCTTTCAGGTAAGCTGTAGAGCTGATTAATAATATCAGTTTTGGTTAGGTTGCCTATGAATCCAAGTTTTCCGGTCATACAAAATTTACAACCCATTTTACATCCGGCCTGAGTGGAAATGCAGAGGGTATTCCTCTTGGTTCCGGGCATAAACACGGATTCAAATTTCAACCCCGTTTCATTATTAAATAGGTATTTAATTGTTCCGTCCCCGGCATCAACTCTTTTTTGATGCGAATAACCCCCTGTTATATAATCCTTTATAAGTCTTTTCCTGATGGCAATAGGTAAATCATCGATGGTTTCTATATTTTTAATATATTTTTTATAAAGATTTTTTGTTAAGATGCGGCCATGCTCTTTGGAGCCATCGTAACGGCTAAGAATCATTTCAAGCTCAGATGATGTTTTTCCTAGTAGAAAATCCCGCATAGTAATTTGAACAAGCTACAAATGTATAATAGGTGTTTAGTTTTGATACATCTTGTTGATATGTTTCTTATTTTAGCAATTCATTTTGTTAACCATAATTTGCAGATAAGTGATATATTATCAGGTTTTTAAGAAAAAAACAACGACACTGCTATTGCTGTTATTTTTAATTTATACCCCTTTTACCATTTCATCGTGTACAAGAAAAATAGGTGTAAGTTCAGAAAATCAGAAAGAGGGAAAGAAGGGTAAATGTAAATGTGGAAACAAAAAATCCAAGTGGTTATCAAACCTCAATGCTGATGAACAGGTTCAAAAAAACAGTTCAAGGAGTTAATGCCAATCAATCCAAAAACTGGGAGAATTCCCCAAGGGTATCTGTTATTGGTAGCGGAAGCTGGGCTACAGCCATAGTGAAAATCCTGCACGAAAACCTTTCATCTGTTGGGTGGTATGTTAGAGAAAAGGAAATAATTGACCATTTCAAAAAGCATCGCAACAACCCCAACTATCTTAGCTCTGTTCGTTTCGACATCAGTAAAATCAATATCAGCAATAATATTAATGCAATAGTAAAAGAATCGGATATTCTCATTTTTGTTGTTCCCTCTGCCTTTTTGGAAGTATGGCTTAAACCACTAACAGAATCGCTGAAAGGGAAATTTGTCATTTCTGCCATAAAAGGCATAATTCCAAAGGATGATATTACCATTGCAGAATACTTCAATAAATATTATAACCTCCCTTTTGACCAGATTGGGATAGTAACTGGGCCCAGCCATGCAGAAGAAGTCGCACTTGAACGATTATCCTACCTGACCTTTGCCTGTAAAACCAGATCGAAAGCCAAAAAAATTGCTTCGCTATTTGAATCTCATTATATAAAAACGGTTCTAAGCACAGATATTTATGGCACAGAGTACAGCGCTGTTCTAAAAAACATATTTGCAATTGCAGCAGGTATTACTCATGGATTGGGCTATGGCGATAATTTTCAGGCTGTACTGATAAGCAATGCGCAAAGGGAAATTGAAAAATTTCTCGATAAGACATACCCCGGAAAACGAAAAGCCAGCTCATCGGCATACCTTGGGGACCTTCTGGTAACCTGCTATTCTCAGTTTAGCCGAAACAGAACTTTTGGAACCATGATAGGGAAGGGCTATACAGTTAAATCTGCCATGCTGGAGTTAACCATGGTGGCGGAGGGATACTATGCATCAAAATGTATCAAGGAGATAAACCAAAAGTTTAAAGTTAAAATGCCTATCACCGAAGCGGTTTACAACATTCTTTACGAGAATATTTCTCCGGCAATTGAAATGAAACTTTTAACCGAACAATTGAAATGATTTTTAAACAAATATTTTCATGAACAAATTTAAAATTACACTCGATAACATCTACGATTTGGTGAGCAATAAGCAGATATTTGCTTTAAAGGATGAGCTGATGCACAGCCTTGAACTGCTCGAGGAAAAAACCGGAAAGGGCAACGATTTTTTGGGATGGAAAAATTTACCCTCGTCAATAACAGAGGATGAATTGAAAGCCGTGGAGGAAGCAGCCGTAGATCTCCGCTCAAAGAGCGAGGTAGTAGTTGTGGTTGGTATTGGAGGATCTTACCTTGGTTCAAAAGCAGTTATCGAGGCACTTGGTTCAAGTTTTAATGGGTTAATGCCACGAAAAGGCAACCCGCCAATACTTTTTGCAGGCCAAAATATTTGTGAGGATTACCACCATGAGCTTCTTGAGCTGTTGGATAACAGGAACTACTCGATAGTTGTAATTTCCAAATCCGGGGTAACTACCGAACCTGCAATTGCCTTCAGGTTATTAAAAAATCACATGGAAAAAAAGGTTGGTAAAGCTGAAGCCGCAAAGCGCATTGTTGCTGTTACTGACCAGTCAAAAGGAGCCTTGAGAAAACTTGCCAATCAGGAAGGATACAAAACCTTTATTATACCTGATGATATAGGTGGGCGGTACTCCGTATTAACCCCGGTTGGTTTGCTGCCTATTGCCATTGCCGGATTTGATATTCGCGAACTGGTTAAGGGGGCTGCTTCTGCAGAACGGGAAACAGGGTTGAATGTTAGGTTTGATGAAAACCCCGCCTGTTTATATGCTGCGGCAAGAAATGCATTGTACAGGAAAGGTAAATTGGTTGAGATTATGGTTAACTATACACCAAAATTACATTACCTGACTGAATGGTGGAAACAGCTTTTCGGGGAGAGCGAAGGAAAAGAGAATAAAGGAATATTCCCTGCAGGTGTGGATTTTACCACCGACCTTCATTCGATGGGACAGTACATACAGGATGGAGAAAGGATTATTTTCGAAACAGTTGTTTCTGTTGGTTCCCCTAAGAGCAATCTGATAATTCCGGACGATCCCGAAAACCTTGACTCCCTCAACTTCCTTTCAGGGAAAAGGCTTTCCGAGGTAAACCGTATGGCTGAACAAGGAACAATTCTTGCGCATGTTGATGGAGGAACACCAAATATTATCATTAACATTCCCGAACTTACTCCGTACTGGTTGGGTTACACGTTATACTTTTTCGAAAAAGCTTGCGCTTTGAGTGGTTATACCCTGAATGTTAATCCATTCGATCAGCCCGGTGTTGAGGCGTATAAAAAGAATGTTTTTGCCCTGATGGGTAAGCCCGGGTTCGAGGAGAAGGGAAAAGAACTGAGACGGAGGCTGGGTGAGTTTTAGCGGTGGTTTTATTTAATGTAATTCATTTACCTCACACTTTTATTATTCATTCCCAATTACAACTGACCAGGGGCGAACAAGCCATTCAACAATTAGCCCGTTTATAACATAGGGATCATTTGTTGCAAAATCTTCGGCAATTGCCGGGCTGTCCCCTTTAAAGATCAGCACAGCACCGTCAACCGGATTGGCGAGGGCACCCGCCAGTATAAGATCCCCTCTTTTATGGGCAGCCTGAGCATAGGCTAAATGATCGTTGCGGTAGGGTGCACGCTTTTCAGTATAACCTTCACAAGTTTTGTAAAACAGGATGTAGTACATAGCTTTTGTTGTTTTGTTTAACTTAAATGATTTACCTCATAGCAAAGGTATCAATTGATTTTACAATTCATGTTCTTAGTGCTGTTTTGGTTTGATCAACTCTTGACATAAGGCTTATTTTGTGTTAACTTTCTGAAAATAAATATCCTATTATTTTTTAAAACGTTATAAACTTACCAACCATGAAAAAGCTAAATCTTATACTGGCTACTTTGCTGGTACCGCTTTTGCTTTTTTCGCAAACCACCCCAAACGATGAAATTAAATCGCTAAACGATAAGGTTAATGCGCTTGCTAAGAAAGAAAAGAACCTTCAATGGCAGCTGGCCAAGTTTAAAAAAAGTGAGCTGATTCTTAACGATTCCTTAAGGATACAGATTAATGCAATAAATAAAAGCATTACCTCACTCTACGATTCATTGTCGGTAATGAAACAGTCTATAACAGCCACCGATAAAAAAGTAGTTGATTTACAGGGCAGCGTAAGCACATTAACTACCATTGTTTATATCGCGCTCCTAATCCTTTTGGTAATTGGTGTCGTGATTTATTTTTTAGTTATTTCAAGGATTAAAGCGTTCAGGATCAAAAACGATACCCAGTTAGCTGCAACCAAGGATAACCTGTTTGCCGAGATAGGTAAGATTAAAAGAGAGCTGGAGAATAAAATTGATGGGCATTCACATCAATAGGAAATTTTTTTTAAAGTAATAAGGGGGTTGTGGATGATAAATGTTTGGAGAAACTTTTTAAGTTTC
The DNA here is from genome assembly GCA_964552655.1 of uncultured Rikenellaceae bacterium. Classification (GTDB taxonomy): domain Bacteria; phylum Bacteroidota; class Bacteroidia; order Bacteroidales; family Tenuifilaceae; genus CAZKHG01. The sequence goes on along the minus strand of CAZKHG010000006.1, from coordinate 66,824 downwards.
ATCCATGATTCTATTGTAACAAACCTTACTTGAAGTTGAATTCTATAGCTCCAACGTCATCTGGGTTGCAGCATCAGCATCATCTTCGTTGTCCTGATCCCCGTCTGCAGATTTTTCTTCGTTTACCGAAATCTCCTTTTGCAGGGGCTCAACAAAGGTTACCGATTTAACCTCAAAGGTTGATAGGCGTTTCCCTTTCGCTTTATAGCCCTTAACACCAATAAACTCAGAAACATCCACATTTTCAGGGTCGCGTTTTGCGTGTTTCCCTTTAAAGGTAATTTGAATGCACGGAAAATCGTCATCGTTTATAGCAACCAGCTTTGAGCCCTCCTCTTCGGCAATGAATGATTGAATTTTTTCTGAAGGTTCGAATGCAAATCGTTTTAAATAGTAAAAACCTTGCTCCCCATCGAAATAAACGGCAGAAAATACTTTTTCGGGGATATACTTTTCAATGATAATCGGGTTGTTCTCGAACCTAACTGAGAAATCAAAACCAGTTGTGATGTAAGTCCCATCAGCATTAACTACAAGAATTTTGTCCCCATCGAGAAATTCTCCCAGGTATTTACCCCGGCTATCGGAGTTAAGACGAAGCACATCCTCATCAAGCCAGATCTGATGACCACCCAGCGTACTAGCCCCTTTTTCTTTCACCTGGATTTTATGAATGGCATACCGGGTAAAAATATTTCCCATTGAATTCCTACCCTTAATGGCCAGCTGGCTGAAATCGAGCTCAAGGATGAGGTTTCGAAGCCTTGGCCGAGGTTTCAGGAAAACTTTTAGTATTTCGGCTTCTCCGTTTGGGTTGGCGCTCATGTATAAGATCTGAGAGCCTTCAGTTCCTTTGGTTATATCGTATTCCTTATCACGGGTAACGCCAGTTACTGCGCAACGTTTCATCATGATATCCCCGTTACGGCCATCGCGGTAAACTACGTTATAAATGGTGCGTTGGTCGTTTTTCATGAACACTGCAATATGCAGAATATCCTTACCCACAAAGGCTTTTTCCTGAACTTTTGTGATATAGTATTTCCCGTTTTTCAGGAAGATAATGATATCATCGATGTCTGAACAATCGCCTACATACTCATCCTTCTTAAGCCCTGTACCAAAAAAACCTTCCTCGCGGTTTACATAGAGTTTTTCATTGGCCACCACCACTTTGGTTGCGACAATGGTATCGAAGCTGCGCAGCTCGGTTCTGCGCTCACGACCTTTCCCGTGCTTCTTCTTGATTTGCTGGTAGTAGTTTATGGTATAGGGGATAATATTTTCCAGGTGATTTTTAACCTCGGCAATTTCATCCTCAACCGATTTTATGTGTTCGTCGGCTTTTTTAATATCAAACTTGGAAATTTTTCTGACGGGTTTTTCGGTTAGCTTCGCTAAATCCTCACGTGTAATTTCCCGTCTGAAAAGTTTTTTGTAGGGTTTAAATCCTTTTTCAATCAGGTCGATAATCATCTCCCAGGTTTCGGTATCCTTTTCCAGCTCCCGGTAAATCCTTTTCTCAAAGAAAATCTTTTCCAGGGATGAGAAATGCCAATCGGCTTCAAGTTCTTCCAGCCTGATGTTCAACTCCCAGGTTAACAGCCGTTTGGTGTTTTCCACAGATATTTTTAGAATATCTTTTACTCCCAGGAATCTTGGTTTATCCTCAAAAATTACACACGAGTTGGTGGATATTGATATTTCACAATCGGTGAATGCGTAAAGCGCATCAATGGTAACATCGGGGGAAACATCGGGGGGAAGGTGAATCAGGATCTCAACATTTTCCGCAGTATTATCGTCTATCTTGCGAATTTTTATTTTACCCTTATCGTTTGCTTTTACAATGGAATCAATCAGCGATGTTGTAGTTTTACCAAAGGGGAGTTCGGTGACAGAGAGTGTTTTCTTATCAATTTTTTGAATACGCGCCCTCACCTTTACTGCGCCTCCTCTTAACCCATCGTTATACCTTGTACAATCGGCCATTCCTCCGGTTGGAAAATCAGGGTACAGCTCAAAATCATGGTTTTTAAGATGTGCAATAGAGGCATCAATCAGCTCTATGAAGTTGTGTGGAAGAATTTTTGAAGCCAACCCAACGGCTATACCTTCAACACCCTGGGCAAGCAGCAAGGGGAATTTCATTGGCAGGGTTATAGGCTCCTGGTTACGGCCATCGTAGCTGAGCATCCACTCCGTGGTTTTGGGGTTAAATGCAATATCGTGGGCCAACTTGGATAGCCTTGCTTCGATATATCGTGGGGCAGCTGCACTATCGCCTGTGAGAATATTGCCCCAGTTCCCCTGGGTGTCGATGAGGATATCTTTTTGTCCTAGTTGCACCAATGCGTCTCCAATGGATGCGTCCCCGTGTGGATGATACTGCATGGTGTAACCAATAATGTTGGCAACCTTGTTATACCGCCCATCATCCAACCGTTTCATTGCATGAAGAATGCGCCGCTGAACAGGCTTAAGCCCATCATTTAAATGGGGGACAGCACGCTCAAGAATTACATAGGAGGCATAATCGAGAAACCAATCCTTATACATCCCGGTAAGATGTGTCTTTTTTACCAAATCGCCAGTTAACCGGGCAATCCTGGCATGTTCGTCAGGAGAAGTTTGTCGTGTATCACTGCTGGTTAAAAAATCATCCGCCTCAAAATCATCTAGTCGCATCCTTACTTCTTGTCAGTTATCTGTTTAAATCTTTAGGCAACCTTACTCTCGCTCAGTTCAAGTAATTCATCTTCTTCCTCGGCATGAACAGAGTCCTCCTCGATAATATCCTCCTCAATTTTAAGGTTATCAATAATAAATTCTTGTCGTTCAGGGGTATTTTTGCCCATATAAAAGTTGAGCAGATCCTGAACGGTATCATCGCGGGTAAGCCTTACAGGGTCGAGGCGAATATCCTCGCCAATAAAATATTTGAACTCATCAGGCGAAATCTCTCCAAGCCCTTTAAACCTGGTTATCTCGGGGTTTGGACCAAGTTCATGTATGGCTTTTTCTTTTTCGCTTAACGTGTAACAGTAGCTCGTTTTTTTCTTATTTCTCACCCGGAACAAAGGTGTTTGAAGGATAAAAAGATGTTCCTGTCTGATCAGGTCAGGGAAGAATTGCAGGAAGAAGGTGATAAGCAGCAACCGGATGTGCATTCCGTCCACATCAGCATCGGTGGCAATTACAACCTTGTTGTACCTAAGGTTCTCCATATCATCTTCAATATTGAGTGCAGCCTGAAGCAGGTTGAACTCCTCGTTCTCGTAAACCACTTTTTTGGTTAGCCCGTAAGTGTTAAGCGGTTTCCCTTTAAGGGAGAATACGGCCTGGGTGTTTACATCCCTTGATTTGGTGATTGATCCGCTGGCAGAATCTCCCTCGGTGATGAAAAGGGTGGTTTCCTCGTGCTTTTCATCGCTGGAGTTGTAGTGAATGCGGCAATCCCTGAGTTTTTTATTATGCAGGTTGGCTTTTTTAGCCCTCTCCTTGGCAAGCTTCTTTATGCCTGATATTGCTTTGCGCTCTTTTTCAGAATCAATGATCTTTTGCAGAAGGATTTGGGCTGTTTCTGCGTTTTGGTGCAGGTAGTTGTCAACAGCCGTTCTAACAAAATCACCGATGAACTGACGCACCGAAGGCCCTTCGGGGCTCATATCCTTGCTGCCCAGCTTGGTTTTGGTTTGGGATTCAAAAACCGGATCCTCAATTCTGACGCTCAGTGCACATATAATTGAGGTACGAATATCCGATGCATCAAAATCCTTTTTGTAAAATCCCCGGATAGCATTTACAAATGCCTCGCGGAATGCAGCCAAATGTGTACCTCCCTGGGTTGTATGCTGTCCGTTTACAAAGGTGTAATAATCTTCACCATACCCTGTTCCATGCGTAAACGCCAACTCTATATCCTCTGCTTTAAGGTGGACAATTGGGTAAAGCCCTTCCCCTGACATGTTTTCGTTTAAAAGGTCGAGCAACCCTCCCTTTGAATAAAATTTATTATCGTTATAGTTGATTATCAGCCCTGTGTTCAAATAAGAGTAGTTACGGAGCATTGTTTCAACGTAATCGTTCTGATAGCTATACTTACCGAAAATAGCCTCATCGGGAGTAAACTCAACAATTGTTCCGTTTGGATGGCCATTTACATGAATTTCCTTTTCAGAGATAAGTTCGCCTGAAGAGAATAAAACTTCTTTCCCTTGTCCTTCCCGGATGCTTTGAATTTTAAAATCGGATGATAATGCGTTAACTGCCTTGATTCCCACACCATTCAAACCTACAGATTTCTTGAACACCTTTGAATCGTACTTGGCACCGGTGTTCATTTTCGATACCACATCCAGAAGTTTTCCCAACGGTATTCCACGACCGTAATCGCGGATAATAACCTTTTTGTCTGTAATGGAAAGGTCAATGCTTTTCCCGAACCCCATCATGTATTCATCAACGGAGTTATCAAACACCTCTTTCAACAGGATGTAAATGCCATCATCGGGCAGCGATCCATCGCCAAGCTTGCCGATATACATCCCGGGACGGCGACGAATATGCTCTCGCCAATCGAGTGTTTTTATGCTATCTTCGGAATAACCAGCATCCATAGTGCTATCAAAAAATTTGGTGCAAAAATAAATAATTATTCACGCGCAATACGAAACTTGCGGGATTTAGATATCAACAGGCTCCAATGATTTATAAACCGTGAAGTTTAAGGAAATGTTAAAATTGAAAATTCTAAGTTCAGGAGTTATAGAGCTGTTCTGGTGATTTTCAAGTTTTTTGAATAAAGGAAATTAATTCAAAATAAGGGTATTGCCTGTTAATATTGATCATTGATTATCAGCAAAACAAAAAAATATTTTTTAATCAACTAAAAATTAGCATATTACACCCACGGAGCTGGGATCCTTCCAATCGTCCGATAACCTCAAATGACCCGTCGCTGTTTTTCTTTCCCAGGTCGTCGGTTTGAATAAAAGAGCAGGAATACAAATTAGCCAGATCAATTATGTTTATTCCGCCACTTCGGCCTTCTGGGAATAGGGTAAGCGGATCGTATGGGTCACGTATTTCTATATTCATCCAGGGAGGGCATTTAAAAATCCCATTGCCCTTTGAATATGCCTGAGAAAGGAGTTCCGTCATTCCGTATTCGGAATGAATCTCATTTACCCCAAATTTTTCACAAAGTAAGGCATGGAGTTCCTCTCTGGTTATCTCTTTTCTTCGCCCTTTCATCCCACCGGTTTCCATAATCAATGTATTTTTCAGGTTGAGCTGATATTTTTCTGAAAATTCCAGCAGTGCGAATGTAACACCGATCAGGATTGTTTTTTGGTTTCTCGATTCAAGCTCATTTAATGTTTTTGCCAAATTTTTGTGGTCATTTAAATGGAAACCACTCATTGAATCACTCGTCTGGCTTATCAACTCTTTAACCATATAAACCAAAGACGAGCCTTGGCGTTCCAGATATGAAGGGAGCAAAGCTAAAATGCAATAGTCAGCAGGGTCACCATAGAAGAACCTGAACGAATGGGTAAAGCTATCAATATAAATTTTGGGATTGGCAATCAGGTGTTTACTGGTTTCAGCACCGGTAGTCCCGCTACTGGTAAAAGTTATCACTGGGGTATGATCTTTTGCAATAATTTCTCGAGTTTTAAAGAACTGAATTGGGAGAAACGGAATCCGATTGATGGTGTTAACCTCATCTGGATTTATTTTAAGAAATTTAAGGTATTCATTATAAACATCAACATGGTTGTATTGAAATCGAAAAACCTCTAGGGCAAGTTCTTCAAAATCTTTTTTATTTTTAATGGAGAATATCTGATTTTCCAAACTAATCATTTTCCAAAATAACGGGAATAGCTGTAATCTTGATTTAAAAAATTAACCACTTAGAATACAGTACTTAAAACTAAAACCACAAAGAATTTTTACTTTGTGGTCTCAGTGTGTACTATGAGCGCTTTGTGCTTGAAAATTTATTTAGACTATCCTCTAATCGCCTTAATACCAGGAAGTTCTTTCCCCTCCATATATTCCAGCATGGCACCACCACCGGTAGAAACATAGCTGACTTTATTGGCCAGTCCAAGCGAGTTGATGGCTGCAACAGAATCACCGCCACCAATAAGGCTAAACGCCCCTTTTTCTGTGGCTTTGGCAATAGCCTGGGCAACAGCACCGGTTCCTTTTGCAAACTTTTCCATCTCAAATACACCCATTGGGCCATTCCAGAGAATTGTTTTTGAGGCTTCAATTACTTTTGAAAAAAGTTGGATTGTTTCCTCTCCTATATCTAAACCCATCCAGCCATCGGGTGTGGTGTTAATTTTGCTGAGCTGAGTATTGGCATTGGCATCAAATGCATCGGCGTTGACAGCATCAACAGGAAGGTAAACATTAACCCCTTTTTCTTTGGCCTTTTTAAGAATATCTAAAGCTAATTCCAGCTTATCCTCTTCGCAAAGGGATTTGCCAATTTTTCCGCCCTGAGCCTTGATAAAAGTGTAGGTCATTCCACCGCCAATTATCAGGTTATCAACCTTTGATAAAAGATTTTCAATCAGCAGAATCTTATCAGAAACCTTTGCACCGCCCATGATTGCTGTAAAAGGCTTTTCGGATTGTTTTAAAACTTTGTCCATTGCCTTCAGTTCGCTCTCAATCAGGTAGCCAAACATATTGTCGTTTGGAAAGTGCTGAGCAATAAGTGTGGTTGAGGCATGGGCGCGGTGGGCTGTACCAAAGGCATCGTTTACATAGCAGGTGGCGTAGCTGGCCATTTGGGACAAAAAGGCTTTTTGTTTTTCCTTTAGCTCAGCTTTTGCTGCTTTTTTCTCCTCTTCGGAGGCTGTTTCCGGAAGCCGGGGTTTGCCTTCCTCCTCGGCATAATATCTCAGGTTTTCAAGCAACAGCACTTCTCCGGGTTTGAGTTCAGCAGAAAGTTTTTTGGCAGATTCTCCCATGCAATCATCGGCAAATTTTACCTCTTTCCCACCAAGTAATTTTGACAGAACCGGTATTACAGGCTTGAGGGAATATTTTGCCTCAACCCCTTCAGGTCGCCCCAGGTGCGACATCAGGATAACAGAACCACCATCTTTTAAAATTTTATTGATTGTAGGCAATGCCCCTCGGATTCGGGTATCATCAGTTACTTCGAAAGTTTTTTTGTTTAACGGAACGTTAAAATCAACACGAATTATCGCTTTTTTCCCGTTAAAGTTGTATGAATCAATTTTATACATATAATTTGATTTGGTTTGTTTAATTGAAAACAAAGATACAAAATTTTGATGGTTATTGCTTAACAAGGTTTCAGTTTTAACGCAATCGTTTGTATTTAAGCCATAATGATTAGATCATTCTGATTGAGCAATTGGTTCTCTATTTTTACTACTTTTGGCATGATTCACCAATACAAAAATTAAGGGAATGCTTTTTAAAGATATTGTTGGCCAGGAAAAGGTTAAACAGAAGCTGGTTAAGGCGGTAAAAGAGGATCGGATTCCGCATGCCCAGCTGTTTGCCGGACCAGAGGGTACAGGCAAACTGGCGCTTGCCATCGCTTATGCCCAATTCATCAACTGTAAAAACCGCCAGGATGGCGACTCTTGTAACACCTGTCCCTCCTGTGTTAAGTTTAATAAGCTGATTCATCCCGATCTGCATTTTGTATTTCCTATTAATGCCTCAAAAACTGAAGATTCCGGGGATGATAAGGGATCATCAACAAAATTTTGCGATGGGTTTTTACCCCAATGGAGGGAGCAAATACTTTCCAACCCCTACTTTAGCGAACAGGATTGGTACGAACTTATAGGTCTGGATAACAAACAGGGAATTATTAGCACAGCCGAAAGCTCCGAGGTGATCAAGAAGCTAAGCTTAAAAAGTTTTGAAGCTGAGTTTAAAACTATGCTGATCTGGCTACCGGAAAGAATGAACCAAAACGCATCAAACAAATTACTTAAACTAATTGAGGAACCTCCTGTCAATACCCTTTTCCTGTTAGTTTCCGAAAATCCCGGGGGCGTGCTTAAAACCATTTTTTCCCGAACCCAACTGATAAAAATTCCCCCAATCAGCCATGAAAGCATTGCCCTGGCTCTTGTTGACAGGTATCAGCTTAATCCTATAAAGGCAAATGAAATCAGCCGGATTTCCAATGGCAATTTCCAAAGCGCTCTAAAGTTGATGAATGCTGATGAGGACGAGCAATACTTCATTTATTTCAGGGATTTGATGAGGTTTTGCTATAGAAACGATGTTATCGGACTGCTAAATTGGGTGGATGACGTTGCCAAGATTGGCCGGGAGCAGCAAAAGGAGATGCTTACCTATTTTCAACGCCTGCTTCGGGAAAGCTTTATGCTTAATCTCCAGCTCGATGACATTTCATACCTTGCCAGGAATGAGGCAGACTTTGGCAAAAAGTTTTCCCCCTATATCAATACCAAAAATGTTTATCAGCTATACACCCAGTTCAACCTGGCATTCGATCATATTTCGCGAAATGGAAACCCCGGGATAATATTTACCGATATGTGCATGAAGCTGGTAAAACTGATCGAAAGTAAAAAGTAGTGTTTATTCATTGTCCAATAAACGCCAAAATCTACTCAGAAAAATTATTACCTTTGCATTCTTGTAAAAAGTTGATTGATGGAAATTGAAAAGGGCAGAGAATCCAGAGGGATATTGGTTACCAGTTCCAACCCAACGGAACCGGTTGTGCGGCATTGCGAGGGATGCTCCAAATTAAGCTCATTTGATTGGGCTGAAAAGTTTCCCAAAACAATCCAGAATTACGAAATCGTTGAGATTCAATTTAAGAATACTCGTAAAGTCTTTTTTAGGAATAGCAACCTTTTGCACCTGAGGAAAGGCGATATTGTTGCCGTTGAGGCTTCTCCCGGTCACGATATTGGTGTGGTTTCCTTAACCGGTTGGCTGGTTTTACGACAGCTTAAGAAAGTTGGACTTGAACCGGAATCCACAGAATTTAAGAAGATTTACCGTAAAGCCAAACCGGTGGATATTGAAAAGTGGCTGGAAGCCATGGCCCAGGAACACACCACTATGATTAAGGCCCGCAGGATTGCCGAAAACCTCAACCTGAGCATGAAAATCGGGGATGTTGAGTACCAGGGTGATAAAACAAAAGCAATTTTCTATTACATAGCCGACGAACGGGTTGATTTCAGGGAGCTGATAAAAATTCTTGCCGATGAGTTCAAAATACGCGTAGAAATGCGCCAGATTGGCGCAAGACAGGAAGCAGGAAGGATTGGTGGAATTGGCTCGTGTGGGAGGGAGCTCTGCTGTTCAACCTGGGTTACTAATTTTGTATCCGTTACCACAAATGCAGCCCGGGTTCAGGAGATTTCGCTTAACCCTCAAAAACTTGCAGGGCAATGTGGCAAACTTAAATGTTGCCTTAACTACGAGCTTGATTGCTACGTTGACGCCCGTAAGGATTTTCCGGAAACCAATGTTCCACTTGAAACAACTGATGCAACATACTACCATATCAAAACGGATGTTTACAAAAGAGTGATGTGGTACAGTTCAAACCCTGAGTTTGTTGCCAACCTGGCACTTATACCTGTTGAAAGAGTTTTAGAGATTATTGAGCTCAATAGAAAAGGGATAAAAGTTAACAGGCTGGTAGAGCCGGAAGAGTTACGACCGGAAAAACAAGCATCCCTTGGCTACAGCAATGTTATCGAAGAGGAGAGCCTCACCAGGTTTGATGAAAAATCAGCCCAGCACAAAAAAAAGAGAAAGCACAAGCACAGGCGGTTTAACTAAACCATAACCAGTTTATTGTATGCTGATTTCAACGAAAAACATTTTCACATTTATTTTCACATCTTTCTTGATGTTTGTTTCTTGTACAAATTCAAGTGTTTACACCAACCATGTTACCTTTGAAAACGAGACCTGGGAGACGAATAACATCATCTCTTTTCCGGTCATGATTGAGGATACAGCAGCCTATCATAACATTATCATAAATGTTAGAAATACCACCGGCTACCCAAACGCCAATCTTTTTTTGTTTATCAACACCACTTCGCCAGATAATCGTGTTTTGCGGGATACCGTTGAATTGTTCCTTGCCAATGAAAAGGGTGAATGGCTTGGAACCGGCGTGGGCAAACTGCGCGACAATTCGATTTATTATCAAAAAAACATCAGATTTCCTCTAAAAGGGATTTACCGATTCGATATACAACAGGCCATGCGCACCGATAAACTTGAAGGAATTTATAACATAGGTATCGGAATTGAAAAATCAAAATTGAAGTAGTCATAATTTATTAAAGGGAAGACGCCGTGGGCAAAAACAAACTCCGTCGGTTTGCTGAAAACGACACTTTTCCTAACCTAATCCAGCCCGAGCTGGAGGAGGTTTTTAGAAAAGATCATCCCTTAAAAGGTTTTTGGAACGCCAATTTTTTTAAAGATCAAAATCCTATAGTTTTAGAACTTGGTTGCGGGAAAGGCGAATACACAGTTGGTTTGGCAGAACTTTTCCCTTATAAAAATTTTATCGGGATTGATATTAAAGGCGCCAGGATGTGGCGTGGCGCAAAAACCGCCCACCAAAAAAACATGCCCAATGTTGGTTTTGTCCGTACAAGGATCGAGCATATTTCCTCCTTTTTTGCTCGAGACGAGGTGAGCGAAATATGGATCACCTTTCCCGATCCACAACCCAAGTGGATCAAAGAAAACAAACGGTTAACATCAGCTTTTTTCCTGAATCAGTATAAATTATTTTTGAAACCCAATGGCTTGGTTCATTTAAAAACCGATAGCCTTGAATTACATAATTACACCTTAAATCTCATTAAAAGAAACCACCTGACCATTCATCAGCAAACCCAAGATCTATACGGGAGTGATATTGTCAGCCCTGTTCTTTCCATCAGAACATTTTACGAGAGCCAGTTTTTGGAAAAGGGGAAGAAGATCACCTATTTATGTTTTAGCCTGGACAATGCCAAAATCATCACATAAAAATAGCATAAAAGAGCCAAACTTTTTTGAAAAAGTTTACGAAATAACCCGGTTGATTCCGTACGGAAGGGTAACCAGCTATGGGGCTATTGCCAACTACCTTGGTACCGGACAATCAGCCCGAATGGTTGGGTGGGCATTAAATAGTTGTCACAGTTCAAATGAATGGATCCCCGCTCATCGAGTTGTAAACAGAAATGGTTTACTAACAGGGAAACACCATTTTCCGGGTTCTGAAACAATGAGAGAGTTGCTCGAAAGCGAAGGTGTTCGTGTGAAGGATAATAAGGTGGTTGAATTCCAGAAATTATTCTGGAATCCGAACATTGAGCTACCCTAGTGTGTTTAATTTAAGAAATTCTGTTATTCTGTGGTTACTAATTAATATAAGAAATAAATGAAATTATCAAAAGATCAGGTACTTTCAATCCTATCGGGCGTTATTCATCCTGAAACAGGGAAGGATATTGTATCACTTGGGTTGATTCAGGATGTTGAGGTTGGCGAGACTGCCGTTGGCTTTACCATTGCTCTTTTAAAAAGTAACGATCCATTTGCCAGCTCGTTAAAAAAGGCTTGCGTAAAAATTCTTACCGAAAAGTTGGGCGAGGGCGTCAGTATAGATATCAGAATTAAAGCAGGCGTGGCCACTAAGGTTGAATCGCCCTATAAGACAAAAGCCTCTGTTACCAGGGTTAAAAATATTATTGCAGTGGCATCCGGCAAGGGCGGTGTGGGCAAATCAACAATTGCTGTAAATCTGGCTGTTTCTGTTGCAAAAACTGGTGCGAGCGTGGGATTGATAGACGCAGATGTTTTTGGGCCGTCAGTTCCCAAAATGTTTGGTTTGGAGCTGGAACAACCAGCAATGGTTAAAGAAGATGGCATGGATTTGATTGTCCCAATTGAGAAGTACGGGGTGAAAGTGCTTTCTGTGGGTTTTTTTGTGAATCCTGACAACGCCCTGATCTGGCGTGGCCCAATGGCTACAAGCGCCTTGAAACAGCTGATTCATCAGGGAGCGTGGGGCGAACTCGATTTTCTTTTCATTGATCTGCCTCCCGGTACAAGCGATATTCACCTAACCATGGTTCAGGAACTTTCCGTTACCGGTGCTGTAATTGTTAGCACTCCTCAGGATGTTGCGCTTGCCGATGCGGTAAAGGGAATCAGCATGTTTACCAGCGACGGCATTAAAGTTCCAGTTCTTGGTTTGGTTGAGAACATGGCCTGGTTTACCCCGGCTGAGCTACCCAATAATAAGTACTTTATTTTTGGAAAGGATGGTTGCAAAAAACTGGCAGAGAGGATGAAACTTCCCCTATTAGGACAAATACCAATAGTACAGAGCATTCGCGAAGGGGGTGATAATGGGGAACCGGCAGTTTTGCAAGCCGCACCCTTTTCCAAAGCATTTGAAGAGTTGGCTTCCAACTTCCTTATTGAAGTTGAAAAAAGAAATCAGTTGCAACCCCCAACACAAAGGGTTGAGATTAAACATGGGTAGTATGCAAGGTAAAAGCTAAACTAATATTAGGTATTTTTTAAGTATTAGCTTGTTAAAACCATATTTCTTTATAAACTTTAGGCAATTAAATATTCCCTGATCCAAATGAGAAACTTATAAAAATTAAATATATGCCAACAAAAGAAGAAATCGTAATGAAAATCAATACTTCCATTGAAGTAATAAGACCTTACTTACAGAATGACGGGGGAGATATTTCGCTTGTAGAGGTTACGGATGATTACACCGTTAAAGTTAAGTTACATGGCGCGTGCGGTAGTTGCCCATATAGCCTGATGACCCTGAAGAATGGTGTTGAACAGGCCATTAAACGCGATGTACCTCAGGTTAAAGAGGTGGTTGCCGTTAATATGGCATAAGAGAAAAAACCCTGCAAGTTTTATATTCTCTTGCAGGGAAATACTTAATTGTTTTTTACCCCATCTTTTTAATAATCTCCTCAACCGTGAGAGAGCAGTTAGGCATTATGTTATCGGGAGCCGGTCTTCCCATCATCTCCGAAACGATGTACCGTTTGCAGGTTTTATATTTTACTTCTCCTGCTGTACAGTAAAGTGTCTTATAGGTTTCACCGGCCTTTTCATTAAAAAAGACATTTTTCTGATAGATGGGGCACTTGGCAAATTTAGTGCATGTAGCTGTTTCCATAATTGACTAGTTTTTTGGTTTGATAAACGAATTATCAAAGGTAAAGCAAAACTGTTAACTAATTAACAGCAAAAAAAATGTTTTGAATTTTATTTGATTAAAACGTTAAAATAGTATGTGAATTTCTGTTTTTATTATAAATGTAAACTTATTCCAACTTTTCTGCCTCCATCTTAGCCTTTTCAATAATTTTCTTCGATTTATCATCGGCTTCTTTAATGATCTTTTGAGCCGATGCCTCACCTTGTTTCCTTACCTCTTTGGCGCTAACTTTAGCAGCCTGGGCTGCAAGCCCGCCTTTCTTTTTCCCTTCTTCCTCAATTTTTTTGGCTTTCTCTTCCGCTTCTTTACGGGTTTTATCTGCCAGTTCTGCTGCTTCGGCCTTTATTAGAGCTGCCTCTTTTTCTGCATCAGCAATAAGTTTTTCTGCTTGTTCTTTGGCCTCCTTTTTAGCTTCAACCTTGGCTGTTTCCTTAATTGTTTCTTTTGTTGATTCTTTTGCGCTTTCGTTCCCGGCACCCCAATCAATACCAACATCGGGTTTGGTTACTGTACCGGTAATTTTTAAATTAAGTTTAATTTCACTAGGGGTTTTGACACTTAGCCCTTTTTCATTAGCTAAAGTTGTTAGAGAGGAAAGAAGATTTGAGGCCGCCCCAAGCTCATTGGAAGGAACAGACATTTTAGCCTTAAAGTTTAAGGTTTGATCAAGCCCCATATCACCACCAAAATTTGTTTTGAAATCGGAAATTTTAGTGTCGAAAGGTTCAATATAAATTCTGCCATCTTTTATCACAAAGCTGATATTTACATCCTTAAGCGTGGGATTTCGCAAGGATTCCTTCTTCAATGCATCTGCCGCTTTCCCGAATACTTTCGAATTGGCTATTGCAATTTCTTTGGATTGCAGTTTCCCTTTTGCATAAATAGAGTTAAAAACTGGATTCATTGCCGTATCAAGTGTAGCTTTCATTATAAAAGAGGTTGATATTTTCCCTTTCATATCCTTGGCAACCGGGGCCACTTTTTTTAGGGTTGAAAAAGCCTTGAACGTAGAAGGGATATCAAAATCTGTAATCTTGATATCAAAGTTCACAGCAGGTGCTTTTATATCCTGTGAATTGTACTCGCCATTCATTACAAGTGATCCTTCCAGCATTTTCATCCCCAGGTTGTCCATGGTGGCTTTCCCGTTTTTAACAACTATTTTCCCATCCAAATCAGTAATATCAAGCTGGTCGTACAAAATATGCTTCATACTGGTATTAAGCACAAAATCAATGTTCTTTGGGATTTCCACAACGGTCATTGCTGAGGTATCAACTGCAACACTATCAGTGGTTTCCTCGCCGGTTAAGAATTCGTTAGCATCAAAATGGTTTGAGGCAACGATTAAATTTCCTTTTATGGTTTCATCCTTAAAAACAAAGGGGATAAAGTTCTCCAACCGTCCGTTCATCCTGATATCACTCCTGCCAACCTGCGATTCGAATTTTGCCAGATCCACATACCTGGGGCTGAAGTTTAACACCGTTTCAATAATTTTAAAACCTTGCGGCAGATCGGGACTGGTGAATTCAAAGTTTGTCAGCCTCATTGTCCCGTCAGCTTTAAACTTATCGTATTGTTCATTATCAATGTATGACATTTTGCCTTCGTATTCGATATTAGCATCCAGCAAACCTTTTATGGTCATACTATCCAATGGGATTGCATCGGCTAGCGAGCTGAAATCAATTTTACCTTTAAAAAGGCCAGCCATTTGCATGTCGCTCATAGGTGTTTTAATATGCAGCTGTGCGTCAAATGGGTTATTGGCCATTTCAAAATGGAAAAGGTTAACATCAACAGTCGTGTTGTCCATATTGGCGCCATCGAAATTAACCTGGGTATTGATGTTTACATTGCTAACCGACTTGGGCAGATCTGGGTACTGAAACATTGCATTTTCAACGACCAATGCTACGTGTGCATTTGGCGCAACCTTATCATTGTAGATGCCCTTGGCTAACCCTTCAAATTTCAGCTTCCCGGAAGTCTTTAAACCCTCAAAATCACTCAAGTAAATTGCTGGTACAAGTGAGAGCAAGCTCTTAAAGTCGGTGTTGGCAGAGCCAAAATTTATATCCACATCAATATCTTCTCCAGGCATTTTGACGGTTCCCGCAAAAAATAGAGAAATAGCATTAAGGTTAAATTCATTTTCCTTAAAGGTATAAGCACTGTTTACCATATCGGCTCCAATTTGCCCTTTAAAGCCTACCCTTGCGCTCCGCAAATAACGTATGCCATCCATGTCAAAAGTCAGGGCATCAATGGTTGTGTTGATGGTCAGATCTGTATAGTCCATTCCCATGTTGCCGGAAAGCAGGAAGTTGAGGTTTTTTATGGTTGCCGACATGCTGGACGAATCGTCAATATACCGGATATTGGCATTCCTTATCTCAAATTTTCTAAGTGCTACTTTCATGGTCATTGGCTGGCTAGCCGAAGTATCAACGGGTTCTTCGGCTACCTGTACAGTATCAGTAGAAGGCTTTTCGATATCCCAGTTGACAGATCCATCGGGTCTGATGTGTGCCGTGAGTATTGGTTTGTCCAGGAGTATTGACTTAACGATGATATTCTTCATCCCGATAACACTTTTTATATCCACTTTCACTCCAAACTCATTAAAAGCAACAAGGGTATCATTGGCAAAGCTATCAATTCCAACCACGCTCAAATTTTTCAGGCCAATGTATAAATCAGGGAACCCTTTCAAAAGGGAAACCTGAAAATCAAAATCAACCTTGGCGTTTACGCTTTTATTAATCTCTGTTAAAACCAGCTTTTGCAGCTGGGGTTTAAATACAATAGGAATAATAATGAGGGCTGCAATCAACAGAAAAATCAGGATTAGCAAACCTGCCAGGATTCGTTTCATGATTTTTTTCATGGTAGTATGTTTTTAAACTTATTGTATTGGTTGGTAGAGTAAAGGTAATGCATTATTGGTAAATATCATCACCAGAACCATCCCTAAAATGGATGTTTTGTTCCCCAAGGTAAATGATTCTTAGCAAAACAAGAAGGGTAGCCGGGAAGAATACGGTTTGGAGAAACCGGAACAACAGATTATTTATGACATTGGCATTGATAAGCAAAGCAAAACCGATGATTAGCAGGATATCAAACAACATCATGAGCCGATTCCCTGAACGGGATAAAAAAGCCTTAGGAAACGATTCGATATCTATTAAACCGTGGCTATCAAATATCATGGTGTAGAGACATACAGTAAAAATAACAGGGGAAACGACCCCGAAGATCAAGAGCATAAATGGGAAGGGGATCACTTTAAAAGAATACAGTAATCCGGATAAAAGTGTAATGGTGAGGTTGATGAAAAACCCATTGCGGGTCCCGACCAGATTTTTTGTCCAGTGTCGAATCAGCTTATTTCCCTTATCCCCCTTGGTATTCATAATTGTTGATGTAATAGACTAATCAGGGATTAAAACCTAGTGAAATTATGCGTTATTAATCAAGTAAATGGTATAGGCTAAATAGAGCAAAACAAAAAGGGCACCTTCCTTACGATCAATCTGCCTTCCCGGGCCAACTAGTACAAATATGAAAAGCAGAATGCTGGCAAGACAGGTAACCAGGATATCAATATTGGAAGAGGCGTAGAATGGCAATGGCCTGATTGTTGATGAAATGCCCAGAATTAAAAAGATGTTGAAAATGTTGGACCCAACTACATTTCCAATGGCAATATCGCTGTTTTTCTTGTATGCCGCCACAGCGGTAGTTGCAAGTTCGGGTAGCGAAGTTCCCGCTGCAACTATGGTTAACCCGATTAATGACTGGCTAACCCCTAGATGGGTGGCTATTGCAACCGCACCATCCACAACAAGTTTTCCGCCCAAAAAAAGACAACCAAGCCCGCCCAGCACCATCAGCGATGATATTGATAATGCCCGCTTTTTAATGACCACTTCATCGGGAGCCCCATTTTTATGAGAGGAAATAAAGTTGTAAAACATGAATATAACAAAGAAAGACAGAAATATTAAGCCATCGGACAGGGTAAGAACAGATTTTGAATCGCCATTGAGAATAATATCGTTGGCCAGAATCAGTAAAACTATTGCTGCCAGAAGACTGAAAGGTATTTCAATTTTGACCGTTTTGCCTTGTACGGCAATAGGTCTTATCAGGGCAGCAATCCCAAGTATCAGGAAGACGTTAAATGTATTGCTGCCAATAACATTCCCAATGGCCAGTTCAGTATTTCCGGAGGTTGAGGACAAAATGTTAACAATCAGCTCAGGCGCCGAAGTCCCAAAGGCGACTACAGTAAGTCCAATGGTCAGGGCAGAAATTCCAAACCTGTCGGCAATGCTTGATGCGCCATCAACCAGCCACACAGCCCCGAAAATCAGTAATGCGAACCCGACAGTTATAAATAAAGAATTTAAAAACATAGTACAATAATTAAGCAGGATAACGGTTATCAAACCTGATTACAAAATAGCTCTATTTTATTCTCTTTATCAATTAATTTTTGAACTCAATAATGCTTTTTTATAAACAAGGTAATTAGCAAGGAAAGATTTGTAAATTTGTTCGCTAAAAATTGAAAACCGTGAAGATAGCAAAAAATATACTGTTGCCCACACTGCTGGTCGTTGCCTTTTTCTCTGTCTTACCACGTTGCGCCAAGGTTGTATCGCCCACAGGTGGCCCTAAAGATACTTTAGCTCCCGTAATGATCAGGAGTTTGCCACAATTCGCTACGACCAATTTTAAGGGAGAGAAAGTAGTAATTTCGTTCAACGAATACATCCAGCTGAAAGATATTGCTCAAAAGCTGGTTGTATCACCCCCGATGGTTAAAAAACCTGAAATTAGACTTAAGGGGAAAAGCGTGGAGATATCATTTAAGGAACCCTTGATAGCGAATTCAACCTATACAATTTATTTTTCCGATGCCATTCAGGATAACAACGAGAATAACCCGATAAAAAATTTTGAGTTTGTCTTTGCCACAGGCAATATAATAGATACTTTGACTCTGGCAGGTTCTGTTTCCGATGCATTCACTTTAAAACCGGTTGAGGGGGTATTTGTAATGCTCTACGAAAAACAGCTCGATTCCGTCCCCTATAAAGAGCTGCCGATGCATATCGCCAGAACCAACAAGCTGGGTAAATTCAGACTTAGCAATCTTAAAAACACTGATTATAAACTATTTGCTCTTAAAGACGGGAATTCAAATTATAAATTCGATCAATCTACCGAGGAGATTGCCTTCAGCAAAGAGATCATTAAAAAAAGCACTCTTTCAAATCCTTCCTCGCTTAAGGATACAATTAAAAACCAAATAAAACTTTCCCTCTTCAAGGAGGAAAACCCGATTCAGGTTTTAACCGGATATACAAGAGACCTTGAGAATAAAATCACCTTGGTTTTTTCTAGGAAACCTACGGGAAAGATTTCCTTAACCCCGCTTGGATTTGAAAAAACAAAGAACTGGTTCATAAAAGAAACCAATTTAAACGGCGATTCCCTGACATTCTGGATTACCGATGAAAAGATTGAAGCGAAGGATACTCTCAGGATAATTACATCGTACCAAAAAACAGACTCACTGTTCAGGTTAAAACAATTTGTTGATACGCTTAAATATATCTACACTGAGCCAGAAAAAGTTAAAACCAGGAAGAAGGATGTTGACAAACAGCCCAAACCGGAGAGTCTTGGTTTCAGTTGCAGTGTAAAAGAGGGGAAAATCACAAAACCTAACAACCCGGTACTGTTCAAGTTTGCTCAGCCGTTAAAAAGTCTCGATCAATCCAAAATTTTACTTTATAATTTTACCGATAGCACCCAGATTGAAAATTTGCCCATACTGAAAGATTCGATTAACCCCAGGATATATCGGTTTAGCTATGAATGGGGGAATGCAAATGCATACCGTTTAATTTTCCTGCCTGGAGCATTTAGTTCCATTGATAATAAAACCAACGATTCTTTAATGGTTAATTTCAAAGGAGCCAACCCCGAGGATTTTGGAACGCTGAGCATTTCATTGCAAAACACCAAAAAAACAATCATCGTGGAACTGCTTTCCGAGTCGGGCAGCCTGATTGATAAGATCATTGCCACAGAAGGAACTAAACCTATTTTTAAATATGTGGACCCCGGAAAGTACAGGATGAGATTTATAGAAGATGATAATAAGAACGGGAAATGGGATACAGGAAACTACCTGAAAAAAAGACAACCCGAAAAAGTATATGTATTCAGCGACCCCAAAAGCAAAGGCGTAATTAACGTCAGAGCCAACTGGGAGAATGAGATATCGTTTGATTTTTCAAAAAAATAAAACACACAGCCATGTCAGTACTGATGAATTTTGCCATGTTTCCTACCGATAAAGGCTCCAGCGTAAGTTTTTACGTAAGCAAAGTGGTTAAGAAAATAAGAAAATCCGGGTACAATAACCAGCTTACCGCGATGGGCACGTTGGTGGAAACAAATACGCTGTCCGAAGCGTTAAACCTGATTGATGAAACCTATAAGGTTTTAGAGGAGGATTGCGAGAGGGTTTATGTAAATATCACCATTGATATTAGAAATGGCGATCTTGGCCGGATCGATTCAAAGGTCAGATCAGTTGAGGATAAGATTGAAGGGAAAGATTAAAAGAATTTTAGGTTATGGATATTATAAAAGCGAAGAGTTTAATTTTGTTGTTCATGATATTTCCATGGGTGTCATTTTCCCAAACATTTTTTGGGATTAAAACCGGGTACACAATTTCTACGGTTTCATTCAATCCCGATAATAAATCCGTACTACTTCCGGGTCAACAACTGGAGCTGGGTTTGGTTGTAAAATACTTTGATGCCAAGTATGTTGGTTTTCAGGGCGAAATCTACATGACTAACCGTGGGTATAAGGCACCATACAAGGAGACCTGGAATATCAAACGTGTGAATAACTATATTGAACTGCCAATTTTTATTCAGTTTAATCTTGACCTATCTTTTGTAAAACTTCATGTACAAGCAGGACCGTATGCATCATATCTTATTTCTGCCAAAGAAGGATACGATTCTACAGGGGTTTGGAAAATGAAGGATGTTAAATTCAACATCCTGCGCGATAACAGGTTCGATTATGGTTTACTGGGTGGGATAGGTTTAAGCCATGAATTTGGTCGGAGCGTAATTCAGGCTGAAGTTAGAATAGGATACGGTTTTGCCGATCTGTATGATTACACATACCCAAATATGCCAAAGGAGTCTAAGGCGATTGTGCAAAGTGTAAATTTATGCTATCTGTATAACTTAAGTAAAAAGAAGAAACAGTGATTATAAAAGCCTAAAAGTATTATAACATGAAAAAAACATTGTTTTTTAGCATTATACTACTATTTATAGCGTTGAATAGTTTTTCACAGGCAGGGTTTACTCAGGAGGGATTAGCATCGGTTTACCCTGAAAATCATGAGGGAAAATCAACGGCATCGGGGGAAAAATACAGTTTCAGAAAAGCTACCTGTGCGCATTTAAACCTTCCCTTTGGAACTTTGGTAAAGGTTATCAACCTTGAAAACAACCTTTCGGTTGTCCTTCGGGTTAATGATCGCGGCCCTTTTGTGCCCGACAGGATCGTTCAGGTTAGCAAATCGGCTGCTGAAAAGCTGGCTTTTGGAAATAGCGGGGTGGCAAAAGTGAAAATTGAAGTGGTTGAAGAGGATGGCAAGGCGGTGGTTATGCCTATTGCTGTTACCAATCCAAACGGGAACGAAACCCTTGTAAAGGAATCTGTTAAGCCCGATTCCTCCGTTAAACCGGTGATAAAGCCAGTGGAATCACCCAATGAATTCTACAAGTTGGACATATCAAAATTTGACCTAACAGGATTCACCATTCAAATTGGCAGCTTCAAAGAGCTGGCCAACCTCTTAAAAATATCCGGCGATGCAAAATCAAACCTTAAAACAGAGGTATTTGTCCAGGTTTCAAGTATTAATAATGAAAAGGTTTATAAATTATACATAGGCCGGTTTCCCTCAAAAATTGAAGCCGAAAAGGAGAAGGAGAAAGTAGCTAAACTTTTCCCGGGCAGTTTTATTGTCGAACTTAAAAAGTAGAATAACAGGCCACGATTTTTTATCATTTTTTTCCCGATTCATTTAAAAAACTTATCTTGGTCAACCAATAAAAACAAAACTATATGAAGAAACTTGCATTGCTAACCATTAGCTTACTTTTCTGTTTTTGGGCATTTGCTCAGGACGAAAATCGCGTAGTTGGTACATGGCTTACCCAGTATGGCGATTCAAAGGTTACCATCAAAAAGGATACCGATGGAAAATTCTATGGGGAAATATCCTGGTTAAAGGAACCCCTAAAAAACGGGAAACCCAAAGTTGATGATAAAAATCCTGATGTGAAACTTCAATCCCGCCCAACATTAGGCCTTAAGATCCTTACAGGGTTTACCTATAACAAAGAGGATAAGGAATGGGTTAACGGGCAGATTTACGATCCCAAGGAAGGGAAAACCTATAAATGTTATATGTGGTTTGAAGATGATCCTGCAAAATTGCATGTTAAGGGTTATATTGGATTTTCCTTTATTGGCAAACAAGTTGTTTGGACAAGAGAAAACTAGGTATAAATGGGATTAAGGCGCGTTGTTGCCGATTTTTTCCACCTTTTCTACCCCAATATCTGCCAGGTTTGCCATAACGATCTGGCCGAGGCAGAAAAAGTAATTTGTTCCAGGTGTTTGTACCATATCCCCCGAACAAAATACTGGTTGGAAAAAGATAATCCTGTTGCACAAATATTCTGGGGGCGGGTGTTGATTCAAAACGCCTGCTCTTTTTTCTTTTTTGCCAAAGGCAGTAAATACAGGAAATTATTGCACTATCTAAAATATTTAGGGAAACAGGAAATTGGAATTGCGCTTGGCCGTGAGTTTGGCTTTGAGCTGAAAAAGGTGCCTGAATACTCTTCGGTTGATGTAATAATCCCGGTTCCCCTTCATGCCAAACGCCTTAAGCAACGAGGTTATAACCAGGCCGAGTGTATTGCGAAAGGTCTTCAGGAAGCGTTAGAAAAACCTTTGCTTACAAATATTCTTGTTAGATCGGAATATACTGAAACCCAAACCAAAAAAACAAGGGCAGAACGTATGGCAAATGTTTCAAGGGCATTTTCGTTAAATCATCCTGAGGAGTTGTTTAAAAAGCACATCCTGTTGGTTGATGATGTGATTACAACGGGCGCTACCCTGGAGGTTTGTGCATCCAAACTCCTGGAAGCGGATAATGTAAAGGTTAGTATAGTAACCCTTGCATACGCGAGTGGATAATTATCTTCTAATCCCCCCACTTATAACTACCGGTTTCAAAACCAAGCATCTCAATTACCCTGTTCACTACTGTAAAAACAGCCTCATTTTGGTTTTGTGGTTTGCTATAAAACGATGGACTAGCAGGATAAATAATGCCCCCAGCCAGAGTAATGGTTTTCATATTTTCAATATGGATCAGGTTCAATGGAGCTTCCCGGGTAACCAATATCAGTTTTTTTCTTTCTTTAAGCATTACATCTGCTGCCCGGCATATCAGATCATCACTTGTTCCGGATGCGATTCGTCCTAAGGTTCCCATGCTGCAAGGGATTACAACCATTGCATCATAGCCCGATGAACCAGATGCGATAGGTGAAAAGAAATCGTTATTGGAATACTCGGTAATTATTTCAGAAACAATTTTTTGCTCTCCTAACTCAAAATTCCATACCTTTCGACCGCTATCGGAGAAAACCAAGGCAATTTTTGAGGTGTTTTTAGATAAGGATATAATTTTTTCCAAAAATTTTTGTCCGTAAATTGCACCACTGGCACCGGTAATTGCAACAATAAGTTTGGTTGACATTTTTTTATTTTTTAAAACAAATATAAATCTATTAAACACAATTTATTGGTTTCTTGTTGCCTATAGCTTGCTTTAAACTTGAAAAATAAAAAATAATTGTAGAGTAGTATGATAAAATTTATTGAACAACCTAAGATTATTGAGGCTGCTGGAAATTTGCCCAAGATAATTGAAGAATATTTTGGCAGGGTTCGCAGCAATACACCCGAGGTCAGCATTGCAAGAATGAAAAGCCCGGCGGGTTGGACAGAACCACCACAACGCCCTGAATTTGATGAATACACAGTGGTAATAAAGGGTACGTTGAGGGTTAAAACAACAAATTCAACATTTGACCTTAGAGAAGGACAGGGTATCCTGATTTCCAAACACGAATGGGTACAGTACAGTTCTCCCGTTGATGGAGGTGCAGAGTATATCGCGGTTTGCCTACCAGCATTTTCACCTGATACTGTTCATCGGGAAGAATAGTTGCATTATTTTTTATTAGAGGGAATGATTTAATTTTTTTCAGCTAACTTTCGATAGAATAACAAGTATGAAAAAGTTAATCTTACCATTTATTCTTCTTTTTACTTCAGGCTGTTTATATGCCCAGAAATCCATCTCAGATATGAAATGGGGGTTAGATTTTAAACTCCATATCAAATTATCTAATGATTCTAACTACGTGATGGACGTGAAGGGGCTGTACCATACAGGTGGAATTTTTGTGGATACATCCGATCAGGCCTCAACCTATTACCCCGTTGCACTGGATCAGGAATTTATAAACTATGTAAAAAACAACAAGTTGGTTTTTGATCCAAAAAAAGGTTCAGATTCCTTGGCGGTATCACCTGTTAAAACATTATGGTCTGCTTTACATGCTGATTTGGGAGGTGGGTATATTCATTTTATCAATTGCCTGATTTATTCGCTTGAATCGCAACAGCTTTCACTTATCGATCCAATAATGAAAAGACCGGTATCCCGGTGGAGACCAAAACCGATGACCGAGTCTTACAGGAGAACCCAAAAATGGGATTATTACATTCCTTTTAATCAAAAGCAGGCCCAAAAGGAGTTCCGTTCAAGGAAACGCGAAAATGATTTAAGGGATTTGCAGGGTGTTCCGGGGTCATTTATTCAACTGTTTAATAGCACATCTCAAAGGGAATATAATGAGCTGAAAAAAGAACAAAAACGTAACCTGGTGGCCCAGATTGATCTGGTTCGACTTTTACTTGGCGCAAAATACCTTGGCGATAACCAAATTCAGTTTATCAGGAGCAAAGTTATTTCCTCAGTTCTCCGGTATTCGCTTAACACTCTGCCTTCGGTAATTATTTTTGATGATTATAATGCTGCTGTAGCCCTAAGCCTTGACAAAACAGGCTATAAGGCCGAGTACATGGTATTTCGCGATCAGGAAATGCTTAGCCCCGAGGAACGAACTCATAGAATAAACACGATAAAAACGCTTATTCAAACTATCAATAAGGCAAACGACCGGGTATTTCAATCCCGCCTTGAAAAGTACTATCAAAGGAATTAGTGAATTACTTTGACTGTGAATTTATATACTCCACCAGCCTTTTCAGGTCGTCCTGCTTGCCATAATTAACATTTTTTTCAGGATAATTCCTGATTAACGCATCGAGTTCCGGAAATGATTTGACCAGCTTTTTTGAGGAAACAATTTTTACGGGATTTTGATTTTGATAAGATAAATAATAAGTATCGTCTTTAGTTTCAAACCGGTCAGGTTTGGGGAATGTATAAGGCTGGGGCTTTTCTTTGGCTATATAAATAACACTTTTCTTTACCAGCAAAGAATAATCACCATCGGCAACAACAAGCATAAATCCATTTTTCGCTTTGGCTCCATCGTGATAGGTGCAATAAAGAATTTTCTGGGAGTCGATATAAAACTCCTTGAAATTATCTGGTTGAGCAAAACTCATCATACTGTTTTTATACTGAAATTCGATCTCGTCAGTATAAATATTGTAACGTAGCTTACCCACCAGCACTTTGTCAGTTTTAGTGATTATCTTCCCATCCATCAGATCCGGGTAAAGATAAGGAGAGCCCTCAATTTCGCTATAGTTTTTAACTTCATAAGGGGACAGCCCTAACTTAAAGATCTCATCAGAAATTAACCTTAACTGGGTGTAATCCTGCGAATAGGATTTTACCCCTAATGAAAACAATAATCCGACCAACAGAATTTTTTTCATATATTACGGGTAATTTAATTGATAAATTGAATATTTCATAAATAGCTATATAATACCAAAACTCGATAAATTTAAGAATTTGCTGTAAAAAATGTTATTTTTGTGTGTTAAATTTAGTAACGGTTGATTTTTTATTCACATGAAATTAAAGGATAGAACAAAAGTTAAAGATTTGCTGATTAGCGGTCAGGTAGGTGCTGAGGTTACGGCCTTGGGTTGGGTTAGAACTAAACGTGGAAATAAGAATGTTGCATTCATTGCACTTAACGATGGTTCAACTATTAATAGCATCCAAATTGTTGCCGATACCACAAATTTTAGTGAAGAATCTTTAAAAGATATTAACACCGGTGCGTGTATTGGGGTTAAGGGGAAATTAGTGGATTCCCCTGGTTCTGGACAAAGAGTTGAGATTCAGGCAGAAACCATAGAACTTTTTGGACCCGCCGATGCCAACACCTACCCATTGCAGAAGAAAGGGCACAGCATGGAGTTTCTCCGTGAAATTGCCCACTTACGCCCACGTACAAATACTTTTGGGGCAGTGTTAAGGATTAGGCATGCCATGGCTTTTGCCATTCATAAATATTTCAACGACAAAGGGTTTTATTACATCCATGCTCCAATCATCACTGGTTCTGATGCCGAAGGGGCTGGGGCAATGTTCAGGGTATCAACTCTTGATCCCAATGAGCTTCCACGCACAGAAGAGGGAAAAATTAACTGGACCGAAGATTTTTTTGGCAAAGAGGCAAAACTCACTGTTTCCGGTCAGCTGGAGGCTGAACTTGCTGCACTGGCTTTATCCGAGGTTTATACATTCGGGCCCACATTCAGAGCAGAAAACTCCAACACACCTCGTCATCTGGCAGAGTTTTGGATGATTGAACCCGAAATGGCATTCTATGACATCTCAGATAACATGGATCTGGCGGAGGATTTTCTCAAATATCTTATAACCTATGCGCTTAACAACTGCTTGGATGATCTGCAATTCCTCAACAAGATGTACGACAACGAGCTGGTTGAACGATTAAAATTTGTGGTGGACAATAAATTTGAGCGGTTAAGCTATTCCCGGGCAATTGAGATTCTCGAAAAAGCCGATCAGAAATGGGAGTTCCCGGTATTCTGGGGCGCCGATTTGCAGTCGGAGCATGAACGATACCTGGTGGAGAAGCATTTCAAGAAACCTGTTATTCTTACAGACTATCCCAGGCAAATTAAGGCTTTTTACATGAAGCAGAATGACGATGGGAAAACGGTTAGGGCGATGGATGTACTTTTCCCCAAGATTGGTGAAATAATAGGAGGCTCACAGAGGGAAGAGGTTTACGAAAAGCTGTTTCAACGTATCACCGAAATGCAAATCCCGGAAAAGGATGTGTGGTGGTACCTTGAAACCCGTAAATTCGGAAGCGCCCCACATAGCGGATTTGGGCTGGGCTTTGAACGACTTGTGCTGTTTATCACGGGCATGAGCAACATTCGGGATGTAATTCCATTCCCACGTACCCCTAAAAACTGCGAGTTTTAATTAAACAGATTTTTGGAGATAATAAACACTGTTATCATTAATTTTTCTTTGCGTTTAATAACCAATCATTAATCCTGTAAAACAGATAGAAAACAATTAAATTTCTTTATGCTCAAGCAACGATTACAACAAAAGCTGTTACAGAAGTTATCACCTCAGCAAATTCAGGTGATAAAAATGTTGGAGTTGCCCACTATGATGCTTGAGCAAAGAATAAAAAAAGAGCTTGAGGAAAACCCCATACTTGAGGAGGGGGAAGCGCAGGAAGAAAAACAGGATCAGGAAGAAGAACTCACTGAAGAAGAGGTTAGCAAAGATGAAGACGAATTCACCCTGGAAGATTACCTAAACGATGAGGATATCCCGTCATATCGATTAAATGCAAACAACACATCCAGGGATGATAAAAGGGAGGAAATACCTTTCTCTGTTGGGTTAACCTTTCATGAACACCTCGAAAGTCAGCTGGGTTTAAGAACGTTAAGCGAACGCCAGTTTGAACTCGCAAAATACCTTATTGGAAATATTGATGATGATGGTTACTTGCGCCGCAAGCTAACCGCCATTGCCGATGATATCGCGTTTGCCCTGGGCGTGGAGACCAACGAAGAAGAGCTGGAGCATTTGCTCTATATCATTCAGGATTTTGAGCCCTTGGGCGTTGGGGCAAGAGACCTTCAGGAGTGCTTGTTGATCCAGATTCAAAGCAAAGATCAGAATATTCCCGAGATTGCCCTGGCCCGAAAAATCTTGAAATATCATTTCGATGAGTTTACCCGCAAACACTACGATAAAATTGCCGCAAGGTTGTCCCTTAATGATTCTGAACTTAAAAAGGGCATTGATGAGATACTAAGGTTAAACCCTAAACCCGGTGGCTCTTTTGCCGATCCGTTAAACAGAACAGCCCAACATATTATTCCCGATTTTACACTTGATCTGGTGGATGGTGAATTTCAGCTAAACCTTAATTCAAGGAACGTTCCAGAGCTTCGGATCAGCAGGGAGTACTCAAATATGCTCGAAACCTATGCGCAAAACCGCAAAAATGTTACCAGACAGGATAAGGATGCAATGGTTTTTGTAAAACAAAAAATAGATTCTGCCCGTTGGTTCATTGATGCGATCAGACAAAGGCAAAATACCCTGATGGTTACAATGAAGGCGATAATTGAGTATCAACGCGAGTTTTTCAAGGAAGGCGATGACACTAAGCTTAGACCCATGATACTTAAAGATATTGCAGAACAAACAGGTCTGGACATATCTACAATATCCAGGGTTGCTAATAGTAAATACATCCAAACCCATTTTGGCATCTACTCCCTGAAATATTTTTTTAGCGAGGGAATGCAAACCGATTCCGGGGAAGAGGTGTCAACAAAAGAAATCAAAAAGATTTTGCAGGAATGTATTGAAGTTGAAGAAAAGAAACGACCCCTTACCGATGAAAAGCTGATGAAGATATTGCAGCAGAAGGGTTACCCCATTGCCCGAAGAACCGTAGCAAAATACAGGGAACAGTTGGATATACCTGTGGCACGGTTACGTAAAGAGCTGAAATAAACACACATATCAAAAGAAACATTCACCCATCATTCACTCAAAAAAAAGATGAGCAAAACCCTGGCTAAAATAGTTTCATATCTGTTTCACCCTTTGATGATGCCCTCCCTGGGCATCATTTACCTTTTCTACAACGGTTCCTACATTTCCATGATGCCGGGCGATGTAAAAAAAATAATTCTGCTTGTTATATCTGCCAATACGCTTGGTTTACCGCTATTGATAATACCACTTTTTTATCATTTTGGAGTTATCAGGAGCTATTCAATGGAAACTCACAGAGAGCGTATCCTGCCCCTTGCCTTCACACTTATCCCTTATATGTTTTCGGTCTATTTTATTTACAGGATACCCATAGCGTCAATCATTGGCAGTTTTATTCTTGGCGCAACCCTAATTTTATTTGCTGCCCTGTTGATTACAACGAGATGGAAAATCAGCTTACATCTTATTGCAGGGGGAGGCATTGCCGGGTTTCTTTTATCTTTCTCGTTGAAATTTCAAACCGATATTTTAATCCCATTAATTCTTGTTTTTCTTTTATCGGGTATAGTTGCGGCTGCTAGATTGGTTCTTTCAACACACAAACCCTCACAAATATATACGGGTTTTCTGCTTGGTTTTACCCTGATGTTTTTAACTGTGTATTATTTTTAGTTGTGATTCTGCCCATTTTCGGTCTTTCTGCTATTATCCGTTATTTTAAAAATCAGGGATACAGAAAAATCCAATATTTGGCAGGGTTGTTGAACTTTAAATATCCTGCATTAATCAACTAAGTGTTTTTTTTGCAGCAGTACCCTTTTCTTAGGTAGTTATTCAATTAATGATGATAAAACTAGCTATTACATCGGTTGCCTCATATGAATTGATGAAAATTAAGGGAACTTAAACCCTCTTTTTTCCGTACAAACAGTTACTTATGACATGAATTTGCAGAAGAGTTTCATATTCAGCGCAATAAAGAGTTTCTTGAGTTCTATTATTAAAATAAATTATTGTAAGTATCTTATTTTAAGGACAATATTTTGGATGTTTGGAAAAAAGCTCTATTTTCGGCCTCGTAATAGTGAAATATTGAAAATGCAAGCAGAAGCTGGCTTTTTAAGTCTTTTTTCATCATCTGAACAAATAATACATCTAAACAGATGAAAACTTTTTTTGGTAAATTATCTATAATCAAATACCTGCTTGGCTTTGTTGCGGGGTTTGTTCTTATTTCGAATGGGAATGCTTTCTCGCAGTTTTCTGTAACAGTAAAAACAAATCCTGTTACAGACCCGCCCACGGTTTGCCAAACATCAACATTGGTGCTGAAAGCATATCCGGTAGGTGGCGTAACTCCCTATAAGTCATATACATGGAGCGGAGCGTCTTTTATCATTCCGGCCGGCAATATCGCAGTTTTGGCTCCGGACCTAACAACCCTGCCTGGCGATTATACAATAACCTGTAAGGTAAAAGATCAGCTTAACAATGAGGCTGAAGGTAGTATTGTTATAACAGTATTTCAAGCAGCCACCGCTACTGCAACAAATAATGGCCCAACAACATTTTGTTATGGTGGTTCAGTTGAACTTGAGGCATTTAATGACGTTGGCTACAATTTTCAGTGGAGAAATAACGATATTGATATTGGTGGTGCCACCGCATCAAAATACAATGCTACAGAAACAGGTTTGTACAATGTTTTGGTTTCTAATTCCAACGGGTGCTCCAATCTGTCAGATTACATAAGTGTTACTGCTTACGCATTACCTGCTGCTACTGCGGGGAACGACGGACCTAAGTGTTATCATGGAACAGTCAACCTTACATCGGGCCCTGACGGAATGGTTTCGTACAGCTGGACAAGTAATTCAGTAACTCCTTTTACATCTTCTGCTCAAAATCCTTCCATTGCCAATGCTACACCGAATAATTCAGGTGATTATACTGTTACTGTTACAGACGGAAACAGCTGTTCGAATAGTGCTACAACCGCTGTAGTTGTTTATGCCGATCTCAACGGAGGAACAATTGGATCAAATCAGGACATTTGTTACAATGGAGATCCTGTAGCCTTTACCAGTACAACATCTCCTTCCGGTGGTGATGGCGCCTGGAGTTATTCATGGGAATCAAAAGTGGGTGCGGGTGCATGGACCACAATTCCCGGCGAAACCGGACTTACCTATGATATTCCTGCCGGTTTAACACAAACTACAAGTTATCAGCGTGTGGCAACAAACGGATGTGGTACTGCTTATTCAAACACAGTTACCGTTACAGTAGGTGCTGCATTAGACGGAGGAATAATTGCAGCAGATCAGGATATATGTTTTAATGGTAACCCTGCTGCATTTACAAGCACCTCCCCGGCTACCGGTGGTAGTGGCGCTTGGACATATACATGGCAATCAAAAGTTGGCGCTGGCAGCTGGACTACCATTGCAGGTGCAACGGGTTTAACCTATGATGTACCCGCTGGTGTGACACAAACAACGAGTTACCAGCGCGTTGGCAGCAATTTATGTGGCATTAAAGAATCCAACACACTGGTGGTAACTGTTACACCTGCTGTTAATGGAGGAACTATTGGTTCCGATCAGAGTATTTGTTATTCCGGTGATCCGGCTCCTTTTACAGATGTTGTTTCTCCCTCAGGAGGAACTGGAGCCTGGACCTATTCCTGGGAGTCAAAAGTTGGTGCCGGATTATGGACAATAATTGTTGGCGAATCAGGTTTGACTTATGATGTTCCTGCTGGATTAACCGCTACAACAATGTATCATCGAATTGCTTCAAACTCCTGTGGAAGCAGTATTTCTAATGATATTACAGTTACTGTATATCCCCAAATGGTAGCTGGGACTATTGCAGGGGATCAATCACTCTGCTATAACTCAGATCCAGCGGCAATAACAAGTACTACGCCTGCTTCGGGCGGGAATGGTCCCTGGACCTATACCTGGGAGTACCAATCTAACTGCGCAGGAGGCTGGATTTTAATTCCGGGTCAAACAGGTTTGACCTATGATCCACCGGCAAATCAAACTGAATCAAGGTGTTATCGCAGGGTTGCCACCAATTCTTGCGGAGTAGTTTACTCAAATACTATCACAATAACTATTTATGCCGATTTAGACGGGGGAGCAATAGCAGCCGATCAAACTGTTTGCAGCGGTGGAGACCCGGCAGCATTTACAAGTATTGCTCCTGCATCAGGTGGAAGCGGTGGCTGGACTTACACCTGGGAGTCAAAAGTTGGTGCTGGTGCATGGACATTAATAGCCGGGGCTACTGGTTTAACCTATAATGTACCAGCAGGAATTACTCAAACTACGCAGTATCATAGAGTTGCAACCAATACATGTGGAACAAAAACTTCAAATGATATAACAGTAACAGTAAGTAGTGCCATAAACGGAGGTACAATTGGATCCAGTGCATCATTATGTTATAATAGTGACCCGGTAGCTTTTACCAACGATGTTTCCCCAACTGGTGGTTCTGGCGCATGGATTTATACTTGGGAATCAAAAATGGGCGCTGGCGCTTGGACATTAATAGTTGGTGCCAATGGGTTAACTTACGATGTTCCTGCCGGTATAACACAGACAACCAGCTATCATCGAATTGCTACAAATGATTGCGGAACAGCCACTTCAAATGACATTACCCTTACAGTTTATGCTGATCAATCAGGTGGTACAATTGCTGGTAATCAGAATCTATGCTACAACAGCGATCCGGCTCCAATAACCAGCACATTGGATCCAAGTGGTGGACCCGGTACCTGGACCTATTCATGGGAATACCAATCAAATTGTGCCGGGGGATGGATTGTAATTCCTGGTGAATCTGGTTTAACCTACGATCCGCCTGCTCAAACCGAATCAAGGTGTTTTCGCCGAGTGGCAACGTCAACATGTGGTACCGTATATTCAAATACTGTAACAATAAATATTTCCAGTGCCGTTGTTTTTAATCCCGCTGTGATTGTTAATGTTACAGGTTGCTATGGCAATACCAACGGATCAATTTCCATCCTGGCAACTGGCGGTACACCTTCATATACATATAGTTTATATAGAAGCGGATCATTTTTATCTTCTCAAATAAAAGCTGCTGGAATATCAGCAAACTTTATAAATTTAATTGCCAGCCCTGATTATGAAGTGAGAGTGACCGATGCAAATGGTTGCGGTCCCTTTTCCTCAGGGGCATTACCTGTTACCCAACCTGCCCAGCTGGTTATTAATGATGTGTCAACCACACCAATATCATGCAGCGGTTCAACAGATGGAACCATTACTATAAATGCAACGGGTGGAACAGGAGCATTGGAGTATTCAATTGATGATATCACTTACCAGGCAGGTAATGTATTCACAGTTGGTGAGGGTTATTATGACATTTCAGTTAGGGATGCAAATGGTTGTGTAACCTATTGGCTAACCCAAATTGTATTGGTTGAACCCTCCGAGATTTCATTTAACTATGAAATTACAAATATAACTACCTGCAATGGTGATAATTCCGGGAAGATAGCAATTAGCAATGTGTCTGGAGGTTCAGGAACCGGATATGAATACACGATTTACGAGCCCGAAGTATGGGGATCAAACCCGATTTTTACCAATCTTCCTGGTGGTGCCTTAAATCAATATTACATTAAAGTTCGGGATTCACACGGGTGTGTGAAAGTTGGAAACAACGGCAACCCTATTACAATTAATCAACCATCGCCCATCAATTTTAACGTTTTAACAACTGATGTTACTACCTGCTGGTATAATAACAATGGAACGATACGAATTAATTCAGTATCAGGTGGTACTGGTAGCAAAATGGTTTCAATCGATGGAATTAGCTATTTCCCAACCACGAAAGTCTTCACCGTTGGGGTTGGCTCTTATACTGTTTATGTAAAAGATGCAAATAATTGCATAGCACAGAAACCTGCTACAATAAACGGTCCACCCCCAATTGTAATTTCAACTTTAACTACAGTTGATGTTACATGTTTTGGAGGTTCAAATGGGGAAATTCATGCCACAGCATCTGGAGGTACTCCACCGCTGGAATACTCTCTTGATGGTCTTTCTTATCAGGTAACGGGCGATTTTACAGGATTAATCGGCAAAAATTATACATTGTATGTCAGGGATATAAACGTCTGTGTTCTTAACCAACCAGTAACAGTTAACCAGCCAGCACCTTTTATCTTCCAATCACAAAACAAAACAGATATAACATGTAGCGGCCTAAATGATGGAACTATTACTGTAAAAGCACAAGGCGGTAATGCACCTTATACTTATGACCTATATAACTCATCGCATATATTGCTTTCCAGCAATGCTTCAGGGTTGTTCATGGGATTATCTGCCGATGATTACACAGTTGAAGTAACCGATGCGTTAAGTTGCCCGAAGTTAATTTCCAGTGTTTTAACAATTATTTCGCCAACCTCTCTATCTATTACCTCTGCAACGGCAACTGATATTAGCTGCAATGGGTTCAACGATGGTAAAATTACCGTTGTTGCTTCCGGTGGCAATCTACCTTATACCTTTACGCTTTACAATGGTGCAATGGTGGTTGTATCAACAAATAATACAGGTATTTTTAACGGATTATCAGCAGGGAACTACACCGTTTCTGTTGATGATGGCAATTCTTGCGGAGCCCTTACAACCGGTGTGTTAACCATAAATGAACCGACTGTTCTATCGATGGTTACATTTAAAAATGATTTAAGTTGTAATGGGGATCTGACAGGAGAGATACTTGTTTCTGCTTCAGGTGGAACTCCGGCCTATCAATACTCATTTGACGGAGGTACAACTTTCGATGTGAATAACCACGCCACTGGCCTTGACGGCGGTGATTATTCTGTAATAACTAAAGACTCACGAGGTTGTGAAGTTTCTGCATTGGTTACGTTAGCCGAACCCGAAGTACTAACCCTTTCCCTCACCGGATTTGATGTGAGTTGTGCCGGAGTTATACCTGGCGATGGTAGAATTGTTGCCACCTCGACTGGTGGGACATCATCGGCATTTACACCAAAGCTATACAGACTTGATGGCGGATCATGGCATACATCGGGAATTTTTAACCTGGTTAGTGCTGGGTTACACACCGTTGAGGTAATAGATGCTAAAGGGTGTATTACTTCAAGTACTGTTACAATTAATGAACCTCAAGTAATAACTATTAATTCGATTTCATCAACCAATCCAACCTGTGTGGTACTTGGGACAATCACAGTTTCTGCTTCTGGTGGAACAGGCACACTTAAATATACTTTAAACCCTGGTGGAGCAAATAATACCACAGGTATTTTTACAGGCCTTGGTGCAGGGGATTATACTGTCTCGGTTACCGATAATAATAATTGCGGACCAATAACTTCAGGCACAATATCGTTGGTTTCACCATCTCCCATTACCATTAATAATATCACTATTAGCGATGTTACTGGATGTTTTGGGGGAAATAATGGAGACATAACAATAAGTGCATCAGGTGGTACAGGTACTTTAACCTATTCTATTGATGGCGGAACAACAACCCAACTTTCAAACACCTTTACCGTATTATTAGCTGGCAACTATCAGGTTGTTGTTAATGATGATGCAAACTGCCCGCAGGGTCAACCTGTTTCTATAAACCAACCCGCAGAGATTGTAATAACAAATATCTTTTCAACTCATGTTACTGCACCTGGTGCAAACGATGCATCCATTATTGTTATTGCAACCGGGGGAACAGGTGCGTTAACCTATACATTGCAACCCAATAATGTATCTAATCTAACCGGAGAGTTTCAGGGTCTTGCTCCCGGTACCTATTGGGTTGATGTTATAGATATTAACAACTGTTTTATATCAACGTCCCCGATCCAGTTAAGTCAGATCGAACTGGTTTTAACCCCCACTAATTTAACCTGTAATGGCTCAAATAATGGTGCTATTTCATTAGTAATCAATGGTGGTACAGCTCCTTATACCATTACATGGACTGGCCCTTCTGGAGCTTTGCCTGCATTTAACGATCAGCTGGTAATAAACGGACTAGCCGCAGGTACTTATACGGCTAATGTAACTGATGCCCTCGGTGCAACAGGCTCAAGTTTTGTGAACATCACAGAACCTAACCTGGTTGGTACTTCATCACTGGTTATATCAAATCCAACCTGTACCGGCAGCAATAATGGTGTAATCACAGTTTCAGGTAATGGAGGAACCGCTCCTTACACCTACACATTGTATGATGCATTAATGAATCAGCTGGCGCAGAATTTAACTGGGACTTTCCCGGGCCTGATACCTGCAAATTACAATATTCGAGTAACAGATGTAAATAGTTGTACTTACTTAACCTCTGCAAGTGTATTAGATCCATTACCAATAGTTATTTCGGGAACAAACGTAACGCACCCGAGCTCCGCATCATCTGCTGACGGGACAATTACAATAAATGCTTCCGGTGGAACCGGATTACTAACCTATACTTTATTTAACTCAGTACCGGCAATTGTTGCGTCTAATGGTACCGGTATTTTTAACGGGCTTACCGCAGGAAGTTATACTGTTCAGGTTGTAGATGCAAACCTTTGTTCAACAACCTCCGGTGTAATTATCCTAAGTGCTATGAGTGTTAACCTGCAACCTTACCCGGTAAGTTGTAATGGTGGAAATGATGGTTATATCGATGTTATTGTAAATGATTTCATTCCCCCGCTTACAATTCAAGTAATTTGGGTAACTGCCGGTGGAGATATAGTAGTACCAAGTTATAACGATCTTGTTGCAGGTACTTACCGGGTCAACGTTTCCGATGGTTCAGGGAATTTAATCAGTCAAACTACCGTAGTAACAGAACCTCCAGTTCTTACAGCATCAGTGGATGTAATAACACAACCTACTTGTGCCGGTGGCACCAATGGTTCTGTTTCATTTAATGTTGCCGGTGGTAATCTTGGTTATACAGTAAGCTGGTTGAGCAATAGCATACCTGGTATTATTGCAACTCCTCTCTCTACCGGAACATATAATTTTATCATTACCGACTCCAAGGGTTGTACGGCAAATATTAATGATGTTTTTGTAGATGAACCAGCACCATTGGTTATTTCAGTTAACGGAGTTGTTCATCCATCACTGGCCACAACCTCTGATGGGATTATAACCGTTTCTGTAACAGGAGGAACCGGTTCAATAACTTATAACTTATACGATGGAGCCAATAACTTACTTTCAACCCAGGTGGATAATGGTACATTCATCAACCTGGCATCAGGTAGCTATTATATTAGTGCAATTGATGCAAATAATTGCTCCACATCAACCCCAGAGATAGTTCTAAGTGGAATGACCATTACCGTAACCCCATTCCCTGTAAGTTGTAATGGTGGAACTGATGGATACATTGATGTAGCTATTGATGGAGGATTAGCCCCGTTTAATATTACATGTACCAGGTTGCTGGTTTCTGGGGATATACTAATGCCAGGGTTAACAGATTTGCCTGCTGGTGATTATCGGGTTGTGGTTACAAATTCAGCCGGCAACGTGGTTATTTCTCAAACCACAGTGGTTGAACCCGAGGTTTTAACTGCATCGCTCATCGGTCAGCAGGATCCTGCTTGTTTCGGTGATGCTTCAGGAAGTGTTACTTTTGATATTACCGGCGGGAATCCTTTTTACACAATTACCTGGGAAAGCGGATCGTCAGTTGGTACAGTTGCAGTTGGTGTAAATTCAGGTATTCATAACTTTACAATATCAGACAGCAAGGGTTGTACCTATGATTACCCCACCCCGATTGAACTTTTTGATCCTGCAAAGATCAACGTTACACAGCTAACGCAATTTGATCCTTTATGTAATGGCGATGCAACCGGGAAAATCATTGTAACTGCCGAGGGGGGTACGGGTACACTGGTTTACGATTTAACTGGTCCTGTTGCCGAAACCAATACAACCGGGTTGTTCGAAAATCTCACTGCCGGGGTTTATGACATTGCCATTAGCGATGACAATGGGTGCTTTGCTGTACCCGACGAGCCTTTAAGGGTAATTATGACAGAACCTACGCCAATTGTTATTTCTGCATTGATTCCGGAGACACCATTAACGTGTCCCAATGTACCTGAGGGTTTTGCACATCTTGAGGTATCCGGAGGTACACCAGATTACACGTATTTATGGTCCAACCTTAACAATACACCGAATCTGGATGCAGTAGTAAGCGGAACCTATACTGTAAAAATTACAGACGCTCATGGTTGTATTCAGGTAAAAGATATTGTAATTCCCGGACCGCCCATGCTTGTACCTGATGTTCAAATTTATACGGCAATTTGTAATGACAGGATGGTGAAGGGGCAGGAAACCGGTGGGGTTGAAATACTCTCAGTTACTGGTGGTACCGGTGATTATAATAATTTTACCTATAATTGGCTTAACTTCCCCACAGCAAAATTACTGTTATCCAATATTTCGTCAGGTAATTATAAGGTTACAATTACAGATGAAGCCGGATGTATTTATGATTTTACATACTATGTTCCATTCAACCCCGATTATTTTGTTGATGCTTATGCCAAAAAGGATACAGCGATATGCTATGGAAACAACCTGGTTCTTGAAGCGATATCAAATGGACCGGTGGAAAGAACATACACCTATAAATGGTCTGAAATTCTTAATCCCGATTTATTACTTTTAGGCTCAGCCCCCAACCAGATAGTAAGCCCGCTTACCTCCACCAGTTATTTTCTTGAAATTGAGAATGAAGGTGGGTGTTATAGTCGCGATACAGTAACTGTTAATGTTTATCCTGACATAGACGTTCATGTTCCAATGTACGTTTCAGCTATTAAGGACTCAATCATCTCTGTTCTGCCAGGAGAGACTTATAATATTGATGTAAACACAACAAGTACTGAGTACAATACAATATTTAGCTGGACTCCACCTGTGCTGTTTACCCCTGCCGATAGTTGGAACTCTTCAATATCCATGGATAAGGCAACCTGGGAGGCTCTGCCAAAGATTACCATGAAAGATCCCGATTCTAAACGGAATGCTGAATTTATAGTTGTTAAGGTATATGCTGTTACCGAAGTGGGTTGTACCGATTCACTCAAGTTATATGCGAGATTGGTCAACAACCTATATTTCGGGAATGTCTTCTCACCTAACGATGATGGCCTAAATGACCGATGGGTAGTACCAAAAGATTACTTGTTCCCAGATTTGGAAATCAAAATTTATAATCGCTGGGGTTCTCTGGTTTGGTCAGCAAGTGGAACCAAAGCTGCCGAAGGGTGGGATGGTAAAACCAGCGGCGGAAACGATCTGCCAGTAGGTACATACTATTATGTAGTTACTTTCAACGCCAAGTCAAAAGATAAGAACTGGAAACCAATTACCGGATCTGTTACTATTGTTCGATAGCTAGGAGGGTAAGATAATGAGAAAATTATTTAATAATATGAAGAAAGTTAAATTTGCTTTGCTGGGTGTTTTAGGGATATTTCTGCTAAAAGGGGCTTATGCACAGCAGATTCCGCAATACACACAGTATATGTTTAACAACTTTATTTCCAACCCTGCTGTTGCAGGCACCAACAATTTTTACCAGATTCAGCTAAATAATCGCTATCAATGGGTTGGGATAAATGATGCTCCACAGACCGTTAGTACAAGTGTTTTTGGCCCTCATTCAAAAAAAGATATGGGATTTGGTGCCTCAATTTATATGGATATTACCGGACCAACCAGCAAACTTGGATTGATGGGTTCCTATGCATATAACATGCAGATAAACAGAAATATGAGAATATCAGGGGGTATTTCCTTTGGGTTGATGCAGTACAAAGTGGATGGCTCCAAATTAACACTTGGGGAAAATCTTGATAGTTCACTCCCTATTGATCCGGCAATACTGGGTTCAACTAAATCTGTTTTTACCCCCGATGCATCAATTGGTTTCTACTTATATGCCAGCGACTTTTTTGCCGGATTATCGGCTCATCAGCTCTTTGGCCAACGACTCAAACTTTACCCGGATCCTATTGGCATTAATAAGCTGAAGCAACATATTCTTGCAAGCGGTGGCTACATCTGGAACCTGAATCGTTACTACAGGATTGAGCCTGCCATTTTAATAAAATATATGTTTAATAGCCCATTGCAGGTTGAACTCAACGGGAAGGTAACTTATAGAAAACAAATGTGGGGTGGTTTGTCTTACAGGTATAATGATGGCATGGCTATTCTTATTGGCTATAACTATAAAAACAGGTACCTCTTTGGCCTTTCCTACGATTATAGTTTTACCAGCCTTGGACATTATCAGGTTGGCACTTATGAAATTATGATCGGGTATATGTTTGATAAGATAAAATAAATAATTTAAGTTCAAAAAATAGAACGCTGCCATCCGGCAGCGTATTATTTTTGTAACCATTACTATTAAAAACAAATCGATGCGAAATTTGAAAAATTATCTTTTTCTTCTGCCGATCCTACTTTTTGCCTGTCATAGTGATATGCTTATTCCCCAAAAGGATATGGTTCAAATACTTGTTAAAATATCACTTATTGATGCAACTATTATTACAACAGATTCCAGGAACACCCTGTACTATAAGGATACCATTGACTATTATTCATCAGCTTATGAGGCAATGGGATACACAAAGGCACAGTTTGATAGTTCAATCAGCTACTACTCAAGAAACCCCAAAGAGTTTGATCTGCTTTTTGATAAGGTGATCATAGAATTATCCAAAATGGAAACCAAGCTAACCGAAGAGACCAATCAGGCTAATAGTTTAAAAGATTCTACAGCTATTGACACCGCGGCAAATCTTTGGAATCAAAAAACATTATGGTCAATCCCGGAGGATGGAATTGATAATCACATCTACTTTAATATTCCGGTTAAGGGTTTTGGAACATATACGCTCAGCGGCGATTTTCAGGTGTTTGAAGATGACAAATCTGTCAAACCAAGAGTTATTGCTTATTTTTACTATGATGATAAATCTGAATCAGGAAAGCTCACTCAGGCAAAAGAACATGTATTTCAGCAGGATGGCATTTCAAGAAAGGTGTCACTTTCTTTCGAGTTAAATGACCCCAAGGTAACTCACCTGAAAGGTGTACTGCTGGATAATGGTAACGATAACGGGAAGGTAAAAAAACATGTGTTGATCTCTAATCTTATGGTAAAATATAAGCCGTTTCCTTCAAACCAAAACACTATTCCCAAAACACCAAAAATGCCCCACATAAAAGAAAATTTAAAACCTGAATAGTAAGTAATCTAACTGGTGAAAAAATTTTCAGCAAATTATGTTTACCCCGTAAATAGCGATCCCGTTAAAAACGGAGTAATAACTGTTGATGAAAATGGCCAGGTTGTTGATATTTCCCAGTTTGATGATCAGCACCCTGAACGAGCGTCAATGGCATATTACAACGGAGTATTGGTCCCCGGTTTCATCAATGCCCATTGTCACCTGGAACTTTCGCATTTAAAAGGCAAATTTCAACAGAAAACCGGAATTGCCGGATTTATATCGCAGGTAAAAGATCAACGCACTGCAAGTGCTGATGAGATAGAGATTAGCATAAAAAGGGCATTATCGACATTGTTTACCCAGGGCGTTGTAGCGGTTGGCGATATTTGTAATACGACAGATACAATAGAATTAAAGTACAGCTCAAAAATCAGGTTTCATAATTTTATTGAAATTTTCGGGTTGAACTCAGATCATGCAAAACAAATTCTAATAAAGGGGTTTGAAATTAAAGATCAATTTGAGAAGACATATGAAGGGTTTAATACACTTGCCCCGCATGCAACCTACTCCTTATCAGAAAAATTGTGGAATTTGCTTTCGCACGAATTTATAAACCAAAACGGCCCAATTAGCATTCATTATGGTGAAAGCAAAGAAGAATATGAGTTCTTGGAAAAAAGGAGTGGAAAACTGGCTAATTCCTTTATACATGATGGCATAAGAATAGATTTGCCAGCCATAGCAGGCCCTCTGGAAATAGTTAGTAATTATATCCCTGCTGAAAATAAAATCTTGTTTGTCCATAATACTTATGTTTCTCAAAAAGAAACTGAATTGATATTCGGAAAATTTAGGGACCCATATTTTGTTTTATGTCCCTCCTCCAACTTGTTTATCGAAGGCGTTTTACCTGATGTTCCCATGCTTTTCAACTCAGGGGTTCCCATTGCACTTGGCACTGATAGCTATGCAAGCACCTATACCATTTCGGTTTTTGATCAAATCATGATTCTCCTTGAAGAATTTCCATCGCTCAGGTTTGAGGATGTTTTAAAATGGGGCACCCTTAACGGCGCCAAAGCCCTGAATTTTGAGGGCGAACTGGGATCTTTTGAGGTTGGTAAAAAACCAGGGATCAACCTGATAACCAACTTCGATTTTCGCAAAATGAGACCAACTTCCAGGAGCCAGATAAAAAAGATTTTATAAGTTTCTTGGACTAATTTTCTAAATTTACCCCTGGGTTTCTAAGAAATCAACTTCATTTTACTATTCTATGACCACATTTCTTTTTGATAGCATAGTTTTTGGGCCCGTACGTAGTCGTAGGCTTGGTGTTTCATTGGGAATTAATCTGCTGCCGGTGAATTCAAAGATATGCTCCTTTGATTGTATTTATTGCGAGTGTGGCTGGACTGATAGAAAGGAAAAAGGGCGATTACCCTCGCGCAAAGAGGTAAGAACTTTTCTGGAAGAGAAGTTGCAGAGTATGCAATTTAAAGGCGATACCCTTGATGTAATAACCTATGCAGGGAACGGAGAACCCACGCTTCACCCCGATTTTGCGGGGATTATTGATGATTCCATCGAATTACGGAACAAATACTTTCCCTGGGCCAGAATTGCTGTATTATCTAACTCTACAATGCTTGACAAACCACAAGTGGTCGCAGCTCTTAAAAAGGTTGATCAGAATATACTTAAGCTGGATTCTGCATTCAATTCAACAATTCAATTGTTGAATCAACCGAGGGTAAAAATTTCTGTTAAAAGTTTAGTTGAAAACCTGAAATTATTTGAAGGAAACCTGATTATTCAAACATTATTCCTGAGAGGAACTTTCGAGGGGAAGGTTGTTGATAACACAACCAATGAAGAGGTAAAAAACTGGTTAGATATCATAAAGGAAATCAAACCCAAAGAGGTAATGGTTTACACCATTGCTCGCGACACACCTGCCAACGATCTTGAAAAGGTGCCATTAAAAGAATTAAAAATAATTGCTGCAAAGGTTGAGGCAATGGGAATTCCGGTTCAGGTTTCAGCTTAATGGAAACGATCCCTAATAACAGAGTTCTTGTTTGTCCTCTT
Organism: uncultured Rikenellaceae bacterium; assembly: GCA_964552655.1. Taxonomy (GTDB): domain Bacteria; phylum Bacteroidota; class Bacteroidia; order Bacteroidales; family Tenuifilaceae; genus CAZKHG01. Next base: position 23,915 of record CAZKHG010000006.1, on the reverse strand, counting down.
GGCTGGGGGCTAGGACATGCAAGCAGGCTTATTCCGGTTATTTTGGGGCTTAATAAATATGGGTTTGAAGTTCTAGCGGCTGGAGACGAACCACAGATGAATTTTTTAAAATCCCATTTCCCTGATATCAAAACAATAATTTTCCCTTCGCTTAAAGTTAAGCTTGTTAAAAGGTCAACCCAATTATTACCACTTATAGGAATTGCAATCAAAATTCCTTACCTATTAATTAAGGAACATTTTGTTTTAAAAAGAATTGTAAAGGATTACAATATAGGTATTGTTATCTCCGATAACAGGTACGGGCTTTGGGGCAAAAAAATAAAATCTGTTTTAATAACTCATCAGCTTAGCATTGTTTTCCCTATGCCATTCCGGTTTTTGAAACCTGTTGGAGAATATTTAGTTCGGGTAATGGCGAACCGTTTCACTTTTTGCTGGCTTCCCGATTATGCTGATAAAAATAACCTTGCGGGGGATTTATCCCACCCCAAAAAAACTCCCGCAAATGCAAGGTATATTGGTTTACTATCACGTTTTCAGGGGAAAAGCATAGAACACATACCCCTGGAATGGGATTTGGTGGGAATTGTTTCAGGGCCATCGCCTCAAAGGGAATTGCTGATTGAATCAATAACCAATTACTCTAAGAAACAAAAACTTAAGACTCTGGTTGTAATGGGGAATCTGAAAAATGGAACAACAATTTTTGAAAATGAAGGTATTTTTTATACCGGTCATTTAAAAGATAATGATTTCATTAAGGCAGTAAACTCATCCAAATACCTGATTACAAGGGCTGGGTACAGTACAATTATGGATCTGGTGGCAGTAGGGAAAGGGGGATTAATTGTACCCACTCCAGGTCAAACAGAACAGGAGTATATTGCAAGTTATTTATCTAACAAGGAGCTATTCAAAACATGCCAACAGGATGATTTGATGAATATTGATCTTTCTGAATCACTGGCAAGGAATATTACATTTTCACAGCACCTGAATCTTTTAGATGACGCCATAAAAGAACTTATTACCACTATCAGGATTGAAAAGAGATAAAGATTCTGATTCCTTCCTAGCCTGGAATGTGTCATCAAAAAGTAATCAAAATAATCACAGACTTTTATATCTTAGCCTTATTAAAAGTATAATATAAAAGATATGATTGCTGTTTTTGTACTTTACCTTGCCTTTGTTGTGGGTGTCGCAATTTGGTCGGCACTTAAGGCAAAAACCCATGAAGATTATGTTATTGGCGGGAAAAAGATTGGGGGAGTTGCACTGGCTCTTTCTGAAAGGTCAACAGGGGAGTCAGCGTGGCTTATTCTCGGTTTAACTGGTCATGCTTTTGCCGAAGGGGTAAGTACTATCTGGGTTGCTCTGGGATGCGTTATTGGTATTATTTTTATCTGGTTGGTAATGGCAAACCCCCTGAGAATTGCCACAGAAAAAACAGGGGCAATGACCATTCCTGGTTTATTGGCAAGGAGATTTCCGGGAACTGAAAAATCTGTGGGCATAATTTCCTCGCTGATTGTAGTTTTTTTCTTTGTTTTCTATATTGCGGCCCAGTTCAGCGGGGCAGGTAAAGTATTCCACGATACTTTTGGCTTAACGCCATTCTGGGGAATGGTTATTGGGGCTGGCATTGTAACGCTTTATACCGTTCTTGGGGGGTTCATCACCGTTGTGGCAACTGATGTGGTTCAGGCAGTTCTGATGATTTTTACGCTGATTGTAATGCCAATAATTCTGCTGTTAATATTAGCTTCAAATAATATAAGCCTAGCCGAAAAACTCACAGAAGCCGGACCTCACATGACTTCGCTTACAGGTGGAGCCAGTGGAGCAGCAGCTCTTATTTTAGTATTGAACGGTTTAAGCTGGGCATTCGGATATACCGGGCAACCCCAGTTGCTGGCAAGAATGATGGCGCTGAGAAATGCCAAGGATGGTAACACGGCTCAATGGGTGGCTACAATTTGGACAATAATTGCATATACGGGTGCTATAATTATTGGCATTGCAGGCTATGCTCTTATTAAAGGTGGCGTGGCAGGTATTGAAACTGCAAGAGTTGCTAAGGATGCAGAGCAGATTATGCCATCGCTTGTTGTCGGTTTAATGCAGCCCATTCTTGCTGGCATATTGCTTTCCGGTGCTGTATCTGCAATGATGTCCACGGCATCATCCGAGTTGATTGTTTGCTCTTCTTCAATGAGCGAGGATTTGTATGCAAATATTTCCAGAAAACCTTACAAGGGTTTAAATATGCTGCTTCTCAATAAAATTTTAACTCTTGGTGTTGGAGTTGTGGCAATGCTCCTGGTGATTTTTATGAAGGATACCGTATATAGCCTGGTATCCTATGCCTGGGCGGGTATAGGTTCATCGTTTGGGCCAGCTTTACTTCTTCTGCTGTTCTGGAAGAGGTTTTCACGCGCAGGCCTTTTTGCCTCACTGATCTGCGGGACGATTGGTGCTATTGTTTGGAAAACATTATTAATAGGACCCACTGGGATATCGGAGCGTTTTGGAAGTTTTGTTTTTGCTTTTGCAATGGCAGTGTTGGCTAGTTTGATTTGGCCTGAGAGGAAATAAACCCTCGGAACCGGAGAAACCCAGTATTTATCTCGATGTCACCGCAAAACAAAGCTATTGACCTATTCAAATTCTTTACAATTATATTCAATATTCTTAATCTTAAATTCCCCGTAGCAAAAATCCCCTTCGGGATGCTTATAGATTGCTTTTGCCCCTCTGGCTAACCGATAACCATTTATCTCCTGATACCCTCCAAAAACCGGAGTTTCCCATGGATAGTTATAGTAGTTTTTCCCATCCTTGGTTTCAAAACGGTCGTTGCTGACAAAATTAACCAGTTCCCCACAATCATTGAAAAACAGGGTAGCACTTATTGTTATTCCGCCATTGGTAAATCTTGCTTTTACAGTTAATGGGTCAATGGTTTCCCATTGAATGTTTTTATCAATTAATGTGGCTGGTGCCATAAAGCACATGTCGTTGAATACGGTTACTGTTTCTCCCTGATTCATTTCCTGCCCTTTAGCATCGGCAACGGTAAACAATCCCAGCATTTTGATTACCATAATTGCTGTTTCCTTTTTATATAGATGAATGCCATAAGCAGGAATGCCCGTTTTTTTTGCGGTGATATAAAAGATGCGAGTAAGATTATCAATGAAATTATATTGAACTGACCTCAATTTCATGAAAGGATCGCCAGGGTTTGACCGAATCCCACCGTCAAACTCCACCCTGAAGTTAACAACCTTTTCTTTGCCTACCACTCCAGCATAGCGAAGATACTTTTGTACCACTGCCGGTAAATGGAGAATATCATTTTCGGTAAGCAGCTCGGGCGTGATGCCCTTTGTTCTTTCCAAAGCGGTACTTACCTCAGATTTGAATATTTTTTTCATTTTCTGTGAAAGGGCTATAATAACAACAAACGACATCATCAGAATAGCCGAAACAACAATTACCTTTTTCATTTTGATTGGTTTTTAACTGCGCTTACCAGGTTGTCAATTTGATCATACCTTAGTTTCGAGACCGTTGAGTTTACCCCTGAGATTTTCCGAACCAGAAATTTTTCAATGAAATTCATCTTTTCAAACAGGAATTCACCACCAACAATGGCATTATACGCTGAATGATTTCGGATAAGTTCAGGGTAGTTGTTGTCAAACTCTTCTTTCTCGCGGGCCTCATCCATGCAGCAAAGGAACAGGGCAATCTTTTTTTGCATAAGAGCGATTGTGTTCTCTTTTATGAAATATTTAACCTCACCCTGAATACTCCCGGCATGTATGGACCCACCAATGATTACAGTTTCGTAATTCGACAGATCAATTTTTTGCTTGTTCTTTAGATTGATGATTTGGACGTTTGAACCATCGAGTTTCTCATTAATAATATTTGCAACCTTCTCAGTTGTCCCATGTTTTGACGCGTAAATAATTGCAGTTTTCATGTTAGTATTGTTTATTAATTCCTGTGATTTAGATTGGCACCCTAAACAAATTAGCGGGATAATAAGAATTAAAAAATTTTTCATAATAGCTGAGGTTTAATGCTTTCCGAATTGGTAAAATACCCCAAACTTAACAAAACTTGATCCGGGCATTTCATAAATGCTGCTGTTGTAGAAATCGTCGTAAACTTTTGTCCCCCTGTAGCCATCAAGATAAAAACCCAAACGATTGCCATTGTTAAATTGAAAGGGAGTTGCGGACAAGCCAACAGTAAAACCATTTGAAAAATGTTTAACGGTGAAGCCGGGTAAATTAGCCCCATGATCGGATACAGAGAAAAAGTTGAATTGCAAAAGGTACCCGATTTTTATTTGAAGGTTACCCAAAGAATTATTCTTTCTAAATAGTCCGAAATTGTAAGTAATAGGTAGCATAAACTGGGACAAACCTATATCCCTTTTCCCGTTAAAACCATTGGTATTATCGTTAAAAGCAAACTTCTGGTTATTATGCATAAAATCAACCCCGGTTTCAATCGAATTCCTTTTAAAGGGTATTACAATATGACCGCTTGTATGAACTCCTGTTTTGGTTGCCCCGGAAAATGCATCAGGTTGAATTTCGGGAGTTTTAGTAAAATCAGTATTTTCGGTAATTCCCCCTTTGTTAAGCCCACCCTGAACTCTATATGCCGGATGCCAGGTTCCACCATCTTTGGTAACTGTGCAACCCGATAAAACTGCAATAGCTAAACAACAAACTATTTTTTTCATTTTTAATAATTTTTGAATTATGAAGCAAATGAAAAAGATATTCAGGAGTGGGAGGTCTCACTTTACAATTTTGAGGTCTCAACAGGATGTGAGAGTGGTCTCAGGTTATTGAGACTTTCCGATATACTCACTTGGAGTTAGACCAGTAGCCTTTTTAAATACACGATTAAATGTGGCTTTTGAGTTAAACCCACAATTAAAGGCCAAACCGATAATATTCAAATTTTTGTTTTTTGTATCCTTGCACTCTTTCTTAAACTCTTCAATTCGGTAATGATTAATAAAATCAAAAAAATTTTTATTAAGGTCAGTATTAATTATTTCAGAAAGATATTCAGGTGTTACCTTAAGTTCATCGCTTAAATTTTTTAGAGTTATTTCAGGTTGAAGATAAGGCTTCCGGTTGTTCATGTAGGAAATTAACTCCTCAATAAATTTTTTTTCTTCCTCTTTTAATGGTTTTGAAAAGTTATTATCAGGCACCTGTATGGTACCCGACAGGTTAACTTCAATAGTTCGTGAGAGAAAAATATTGTCCTGTTTCAGTCCATAAAACCCAATAAATACAATGTAAATTGCAGCAATTACAAAGCTGAGAAATTGCATCAACCCAAATGGGGCAATGGGGTGCACCAGATCAACAATAAAAAAAACATTAATAAAGATGGAAACAGAAATCCAGGAAAACAAAATGGTATTAAGCCACTTAAGGTCAATCCCCATGGTTTGTGAAAAATACCCTTCTATTTTCCTTTTGTAAGCCGCTATTAATCTTATCCCAAAATAAAAATAGATAACCGGAAGGAAGGCAATTAATAAGAGAAAGAACGGGTAGAAGAAGGATAACTTGAATGTTTCTGCTTGAACGTACTCAATCCTTTGAGCTGTTGGCAGGCTATAAATCTCTATGCTGTGTTGCAGCAACATCAGGATAAAGGGAATCAGGTTAAGAAAATAAATCGGTTTTATCCTAAAATACTGATCGGTTAGCGATTTTATATATAACCACATTATTGGTCCATAAAGTAGTAGAAAAGGGGCTGCAGTGAAAATAAAGAATGGAAAGGGGAATCCATTCTTTCGGTTATATGCCTCTAGGAAACTTAGAAAAATATTGATAGAAAAAAGCAGAAAGAAAGAAGCCAGAATAGTATCGCTGATTGTTCGTTTCTTTTTTGTAACCAGTAGCAAAGTGAGAAAAACTCCTTCAAAAACTCCAATTATCAGAATTTTATCCATAGCCAATAACAGATTAAAGAATACCCCTGTCTTCTGTTTTTAGGATTCTTTTTGTAATAATTCTTACCGGAAAGCGTGCGGCCAGAAAACCAATTACAAAAACAGTCATCAGAATGATTGAGATGTCATGAAACTGAATATCCACAGGATAGGCATCAATAATAAAATTACCTGATCCATGAAGTTTTACTGGCTTAAAGGCTATTTGCAACCAGCAAATAAAAAGGCCCAAAAGGGTACCAATGATTGTTCCCCCAAGCGAGATAAGCATCCCTTCGGCCATAAATATTTTTTGAATCAGGTCATTGTCGGCGCCCATGCTCCGTAGTGTTTCAACATCTTTTCGTTTATCAATAATCAGCATTGAGAGGGAACCAATAATACCAAAAGAGGCAATGATGAGTATGAACGTAAGTATCAACCCAATGGCAAATTTCTCAGATTTCATGGTTTTATAAAGAGCCTCATTCTGTTGGAACCGGTTTAGCACCTTATACCTGTTTCCCAGGAGTTTTTGGGCTTTCTCAATAAACCTTTCATTGCTCACCCCGTCTTTGAGCTTAATTTCAACAGCCGTAACTTCGTTGTTGTTGTAATCGAGCAGGTTACGGGCAAACTCAATTGGTACAATTACATACTGTGAATCGAACTCCAGCTGAATAGCAAAAACGCCTGAGGGCATGATTATTTTTTTTGCAAATGCATTTTCAGGCGAAAGCAGCGAAGCCTTTCCCCGTTTTGGCATATATATCATTAACGGATCGAATTGAGCCAGGTTGGCATTTAGGTAGTAAGCCACTCCTTGTCCCATTATTGCCAGGGGCTGACTGCCTCGCCATAGCTGAAAAGATCCATCAACCATCATGGAATCAACACCCGTAAGTTCAGCGTAGTTACGGCTTACACCTTTTATCAGGCCAATATGTTTTTTCTCCCGGTACGAAAAAAGGGCATTCTCCTCTAAAACCTCTGTAAAAACTGCAATACCATCAAGCTTTTTTAACGCCCCAATTTCTGGCAGGGTTGCACTAAATGTTTTCCCCTCCACCACCTTAACCTGAACCTCAGCATCAAAGGTTGAGTATAATTTGCTGATTAGGCTATCAAACCCATTGAAAACGGAAAGGACAATTACCAATGCCGAAACACCTGTTGCCACACCTATTAAGGAGATAACAGAGATTATATTAATTATATTATGCGATTTTCTTGCAAGCAGGTATCGTCTGGCTATAAAGAATGGGAAATTCATGTGTTAGCGTTTAACCTGTCCGGTTGATGAATTCTGCCGGGTTTGATTAGTAAATCTTTTTGCAAATATAAAGAATCTCATCTTTCGGAAGGCTATACCTTTCAACAAGATTGGGGTGAAGTGATTTAACGTAGTGATCCTCTATAACCATAAATCCGATTTTTCTTAATCTTTCCGGGTAATCCCTACCATATAAGCGGTAATGATCGCGCTGCTTATAATGCTTTTCCCTTAGTGCGGGTGTATTAATCGTTTTATCCTCAATCGTTTCCTGAACCGAATTATCTATCGGAACCTGAAATATCCCATAACCACCAAATTTCATCACCCGGAAAAGTTCACCCATAGCCTTACGATCGTTGTCAACATGTTCCAATACATGGTTGCAAATTACAACATCAAAACTATTTTCAGGGAAAGGGATGTTTTGAACATCCATCCTTACGTCGGCCCATGGGGAGATGAGATCACCGGTTACATAATCGAGATTGTTAAGATTTTTAAAGGGTTTTAAAAAGCAGTATTCAGGCGCTATATGTAAAACTCGTTTATTGGTTGTAAAAAAATCGGTTTTCTCTTTCAGGTATAGCCAGATTAAACGATGGCGCTCAAGTGATAACGAATGCGGGGCAAGTGCATTTGGCCTGGATTCAATTCTTCCATAAGGCAACATTTTTCGGTACTTTTTCCCGGTTATCGGATCTTCGAAGCGATTACCTTTCAGAAAGATTGCTATAATCCGGAGCAAAAACGATGCAACAACCTGCTGGTAATGACGAGGGATAAACCGGGAAGCAAAGGAGATGAATAGTTTTAACATTTTTCGGGCTTGATTATAGAATATTGATTAATGATTGTTTCCCATTGCTTTATCAATTCATCCGGCTTAACTTTTTAACAGCTTATCAATATTCTCAATATAATCTAGGGAATCGTCCAGAAAGAAGGTTAATTCAGGGATAATTCTCAGCTGATGCCTTACCCGTTGGGCCAGCTCATGCCGGATTTGACGGGTATGCTCTTTCACCGCCAATAAAACATCCTCTTTCTTTTCAGTTGGGAAAATGCTGATGTAAACCCTGGCAACACCAAGATCGGGGCTAACCCTGACTGATGTCACCGTTATCATTTTCCCCCGGAAGATGGTCGTTCCCTCCTTCTGAAAAATATCGCCCAGATCTTTTTGCAGAAGTCTTGCAACTTTATTTAACCTTGTCCCTTCCATATTCACGATTTTGTACAAAGATACTTTTTTCAAGGTTAACTTAGCAGCTTAATACTTGTCACTAATCAGTTTAATTGTATTTTTGTTGACTAAATTTTAATAACGATGGACATTGTTTTAAGCGGAATACGATCAACGGGAAAGCTTCATTTGGGGAACTATTTTGGAGCGTTAAAGAATTTTGTGAAGATGCAGCACGAGAATAAATGCTACTTTTTTATTGCCGATTTTCACTCTTTAACCACACACCCAACCCCGGCCGATTTGCATGGTTCTGTAAAACAAGTGCTGGCAGAGTATCTGGCGTGTGGCCTCGACCCTGAGATTGCAACCCTTTATGTACAAAGTGATGTACCGGAAATCCCACAGCTCTACTTATTGTTGAACATGAATGCCTATGTTGGGGAGCTGGAGCGTTGTACATCTTTTAAAGAAAAAATCCGTAAACAACCCGATAACATTAATGCCGGATTGCTTACCTACCCAACCCTTATGGCTGCAGATATTTTGATTCATAAAGCCCATAAGGTTCCCGTGGGAAAAGATCAGGAGCAACACCTGGAGATGACCCGCACTTTTGCCAACCGGTTTAACCGGTTGTACAATGTTGATTATTTCCCTGAGCCAGTTGCATACAATTTTGGGAAAGAATTGGTGAAAATCCCTGGCTTGGACGGAACCGGCAAAATGGGGAAATCCGAGGGCAATGCCATTTTCCTGGCTGATGATCCGGAAACCATTCGTAAAAAAGTAATGAAAGCCGTTACTGATAGTGGACCAGCAACTCCTAATCAGGAAAAACCCGAGGCGATTCAGAATCTTTTTGCCTTAATGAAAGTGTTGTCAACACCCGATACTTACTCATTTTTCGATGAAAAATATAATTCCTGCCAGATTCGCTATGGCGATATGAAGAAACAGCTGGCCGAGGATGTTATAAAATTTACAACCCCAATTCGCGAGAAGATTGAAAGTATTTTAGCAGATAATGATTATCTCCGAAAAGTTGCTAAGATAGGAGCAGAGAAGGCAAGGGAAAGCGCTTCAAAAACCCTGGGCGATGTTAGACGAATTATAGGGTTTAAGGAATTTTAATGAACAAGCTCAGCTTTTAGATATTTGATGCCAGAAAGCGTAGGTTATACCTTAAAATTACCCAAATTCAATTAGCTAATTCAAAATTCAATAATCCGATATCTGAAATCTGATATCTGCATCAGTCTATCTCCCAGTCAACCCCATCCTTTCTATCCCGAACAACTACGCCAAGCTTGGTTAACTCTTCTCTGATTTTATCAGATGTGACAAAATCCTTTTTGGCCTTGGCTTCAAGACGCATACCCAGGAGCATTTCGATTAGCTTTCCGGTAAGCGCCGCATGTTTTGACCCATCACTTTGCTCATCGAGCAAGCCTAAAATATCGAAAAGAAGAGTTTTAAATATTTTAGTGAGTTCAACCAGATCCGAATAGGTAATTTGCTCTTTCTCTTCTGCTAAAAGGTTGATAATTCTTACCCAATCGAACATTATGGCAATGGCAATTGGGGTGTTTATGTCATCGTTAAGCGCAGTAAATGCCTTTTCTGACAATTCAGCAACATTTACAGTTGAGGTTGGTGATGTTTTTATTTTATTTAAAAGACGATAAGCGGCCATCATTCTTTGTAACCCTTTTTCAGAAGCCTGCAGGGCTTCATTTGAGAAATCGAGGGTTGAGCGATAATGCGCCTGGAGAATAAAAAACCTGATAGTCATTGGGCTGTATGCCCGCTCAAGCATTTTATGTTTCCCGGTAAAAAGCTCTTCAAGGGTGATAAAATTACCAAGCGAACGGGCCATTTTTTGCCCGTTAATGGTGATCATATTATTATGCATCCAATATCGTACTGCATCTTTCCCGCTTACCGCAACGCTTTGGGCAATTTCGCACTCGTGATGGGGAAAGAGCAGATCCATTCCGCCGCCATGAATATCAAAAACTTCGCCCAGGTATTTAGTGCTCATAACTGAGCATTCGAGGTGCCATCCCGGGAAGCCTTCTCCCCATTTCGACGGCCAACGCATGATATGCTCGGGAGCCGCTTTTTTCCAGAGCGCAAAATCGAAACCATTCTGCTTCTCCTGTGAACCTTCGAGTTCACGGGTGTTCTCCATCAGCTCATCTAGCACCCGGCCGGACAACTTCCCATAGTTATACTTCTTGTTATATTTCTCTACATCAAAGTAAATGCTTCCATTCTTCTCGTAAGCAAAACCATTCTGGAGAATCTTATCAATCATCTGCTGCTGTTCAATGATATGCCCCGAAGCAAGTGGTTCAATGCTTGGTGAAAGAACATTTAAAGATTTCATGCTTTCCCTGAACCGGTTTAGGTAAAACTGAACCACCTCCATAGGTTCCAGCTGTTCTATCCGGGCTTTTTTCTGGATTTTATCCTCGCCCTCTTCGGTTACCTCATTTTCCAAATGCCCAACATCAGTAATATTTCTGACATACCGAACCTTATAACCTAAATATTTGAGATAACGATACAGAACATCGAAGGTAATGGCAGGTCTTGAATGACCAAGATGGGTATCGCTGTAAACAGTCGGCCCGCAAACGTATAAACCAACATTTGGTGAATTAAGTGGAATAAACTCTTCTTTTTTTCGTGTTAAAGTGTTGTATATATATAGTTTATTGTCCATATCAGATTTTTTTGTAAAGTTAGAAAAAAGTGCCTAAAGTAGAGAGTGCTATAAGTGCCTAAAATACGATTTTGATTTTAGCAACAACATCGAGGGGTTACTGAAATAATAATATCTTTTATCATTATTGAAAACTGATTTGCAAATGTATAAATATTTGGGAATTGAACTGAAATTAGAGTAGCTTTGTTGAGAATTATTAGTAATTACGGATTACACAAATGATACTAATATTCACTGATTGATTAGAGAAAATTTCTTAACACAGTGATATTTGTATTCCAAAAAATCCCTATATGAAACACAAAAAGAAGAAACAAAACAAAAAGGCGACAAGGGCGCTTACCAAGAAATCGATGACCAAGGAAATCATGGGGATTTTCACCTCATCACCACTTCAAAACTTTAACTATAAGCAGCTATCAAAACTGCTAGAAATTAAGGACGAACATAACCGGAGAATTATCAGCGAGATCTTATACGAGTTAACTTTTGCCGATATCCTGGATGAAATTTACCCGGGGAAGTTCAAACTACGTATCAGCGTGGCATATATTGAAGGCGTTGTTGAAATGAATCCCGACAGAACGGCCATAGTGAGCACCAACGATAATCGGGAAATATTCATTCCGGAGTATAAGCTTAACCATGCCCTGCATGGCGACAAGGTTCAGGTAATGATCTCACCAAACAAACGAAGAAATCTGGTTGAAGGCGAGGTGATAAAAGTACTTGAACGGGCTAAACGAAATTTTGTGGGGACCATAAGCCTTGAGAAAAATTACGCCTTCCTCATCCCGGATAACAAATTGATGTACACCGATATCTTCATTCCAAAGCATGGCTTGAAGAACGCCAGGAATGGACAAAAAGTTATAGCAAGAATCACCGATTGGCCGGCCAAAATGAAAAACCCCAACGGGGAAGTGGTTGAAGTGATTGGTGATCCTGGTGTTCATGAGGTGGAAATGCATGCAATTCTTGCAGAGTTTGAACTCCCGTACCATTTTCCCAAAGAGCTGGATCAGATTGCTAACAGAATAAGCGATAAGGTATCAGATGCAGATGTTCACAATCGCAGGGATTTTAGGGATGTGCCCACGTTCACTATTGACCCCGTTGATGCAAAAGATTTTGATGATGCATTATCGTTCAGAATACTTAATAATGGAAACTTTGAAATCGGGGTTCATATTGCAGATGTTACCCATTATGTGCACTTTAACACTCCTATAGATGATGAGGCCATTGAAAGGGCAACATCGGTTTATCTGGTAGATAGGTGCGTGCCAATGCTCCCTGAACGACTATCAAACTTTGTATGCTCATTGCATCCAAACGAGGAGAAACTTTGCTTTTCTGCTGTTTTTGAGATGAATGATAATGCCGATCTTATCAGCCAGTGGTTTGGCAGAACAATAATCCTCTCCAAAAGGAGATTTACATACGAAGAGGCACAGGAGGTAATTGAAACCGGCAACGGTGATATGAAAGAGGAAATTCTTAAGCTCAATGAACTCGCTCAAAAATTACGAGATACCCGGTTTAAGCAGGGAGCAATTAACTTTGACCGGGTTGAGGTAAAATTTGATTTGGACGATAATGGGAAACCGCTTGGGGTTTACTTCAAGGAGAATAAAGCATCAAACCAGCTTATTGAGGAGTTTATGCTTTTGGCAAACCGCAAGGTTGCTGAGCTAATTGGCAAGCCAAAAGATAAGAAGAAAATTCACCCGTTTGTTTACCGAATCCATGATAAACCCAATACAGAAAAATTCGATTCGTTCAGAAATTTTATCACAAAGTTTGGTTACTCGGTTGAGGGGAATTCCGATAAGCAAATAGGGAGATCAATCAATAAGCTAATTCAACAGGTTCGCGGGAAGAAAGAGCAAAATCTTATTGAAACGCTGGCTCTCCGTGCTATGGCAAAAGCAAAGTATTCCACAGCAAACATCGGGCATTACGGTCTGGCATTTCCGCATTACACTCATTTCACTTCACCAATCCGCCGCTACCCCGACATGATGGTTCACAGGCTTTTAGCTAATTACCTCAAAGGGGGCTACCCAAAAGACGAACAGGAGCTGGAAAAACTTTGCAAACACTCCTCTGATATGGAGCAAAGGGCTTCCGATGCAGAGCGGGCCTCGATTAAATACAAACAGGTGGAGTTTATGCAGGATAAAATCGGGGAATCATTTGCAGGGGTCATTTCTGGCGTTACCAATTTTGGGCTGTTTGTAGAACTTGTTGATTCAAAATGCGAGGGGCTTGTCGCCGTGCGTGATCTTGAGGATGATTTCTATGAGTTCGATGAGGATTCGTACAGCTTAATCGGGAAGCAAACGGGTCGTATGTTCAGGCTTGGCGACGAAATTGAAGTTGAAGTTTACCGCGCTAACCTGGTTAAAAAACAGCTGGATTTCAGGATTGCAGGGAACGGAAGCACAGATAAGTCAAATCTAAGAAAAAGCCATAAACAAAACCGAAAAGGGAACCCAAGAAGAAAAAATTAATAGACAGAAGTTTTGTAATGATGTTGATTTGTTCTTTTTTTAGTTTCTGATATTTTTTACTTTTCAAATCTTAAAGAGAGGTATTATTTTTTTAAACACTAATGATTACAAAATCAAAATGAATTACAAAACCGATTCAAGAATTGTTATGACATTGGATGCCGGAGGGACAAACTTTGTTTTTTCAGCCATCCGAGGGATGAATAGGGTCATTGATCCTATTACCTTACCAAGTAATGCAGAAAACCTTGACAAATGCCTGAACACGATTATTGACGGATTTCGGGAGGTACAGGGCAGGTTGCCGGAAAAACCGGTTGCCATAAGTTTTGCTTTTCCTGGTCCGGCAGACTACCCCAATGGTATCATTGGCGATCTTGGAAACCTACCTGCATTCAGAGGAGGTGTTGCTCTTGGACCAATGCTTGAAGAATTCTTTGGAATTCCTGTTTTCATTAATAATGATGGTGATTTATTTGCATACGGCGAAGCCATAGCAGGGCTCCTGCCAGAGGTAAACCAGCTTATGGAGAAATCGGGAAATCCCAAGCGATACAAAAATCTATTTGGCATAACGCTGGGAACCGGATTTGGCGGTGGTTTAGTTTACAATGGTGAATTATACCTTGGCGATAATTCAGCCGCTGCTGAAATTTGGGTAATGCGTAATTACCAGAATAACCATTCTTTTGCAGAAGAGGGTGCAAGCATTAGGGCAATTCAAAGAGTTTATGCTGAATATACTGGTAATACAAAAGATAGAGAGCTAACCCCATTAGAAATTTTTGAAATTGCAGAGGGAAAAAAATCAGGGAACGAACAAGCTGCAATCAAATCATTTGAAACCCTAGGAAAAGTTGTTGGTGATGCCCTTGCCAATACAGTTACACTCACCGATTCGATAGTTGTTATCGGAGGAGGATTGGCTAATGCCTGGAAGTATTTTTCACCCTCATTGTTTGAATTAATAAACGGATCCATTTCAACCTTGTCAGGCGATAAAATCAACCGGCTGGAAATAAAAGCATTCAGCCTTGAAGATGAAAACCAAAAGTTGGCATTTGCCAAAGGTGGCTCTACTAAGGTCAAGGTACCATTCAGCGAAAAAATGGTGGATTACGATCCTATGAAAAGAATCGGGATAGGACTTTCCAGACTTGGCACAAGCCATGCAGTTTCAGTTGGTGCTTATGCCTTTGCCTTGAATAAATTGAAATAAACCAAACTCTGAAAAGCTGATCAAAAATTGATGGCCGTTTTTCTCTGTACTTATGCTTCCCTGTGCTAAAAAAATATTATGAGAAATAAAATATTGATACTTGTTTTTTTGTTAACCAGTCAGCTAGCATTTGGTCAGGAGAATAGTTATGCCATTGATAATTGGAAATTCCGGAAAGCCAATACAAACGATAATTGGTTCCCTGCAAAGGTTCCCGGTACAGTCCACACCGATCTGTTTTCAAACGGTTTAATACCCGATCCTTTTGCTGGTTGTAACCACAAAGAACTTGGTTGGGTAGATGAATCTGATTGGGAGTACACATCATATTTTAATCTTAACAAAAGAATAGATCTAAAAAAACCAGTTGACCTGATTTTCGATGGAATTGACACCTATTCAGAGGTGATACTTAATGGGACAACAATCCTTATAACCGACAATATGTTTAGGGAATGGGTAGTTGAGTGTAGTAAATATCTTAAGGAAACAAACAATCAGCTGACAGTTCGGTTTACTTCAGCGTTAAAGTTTATCGGGAAACAAAAAGCAAAATTACCCTTTATAATACCTGGCGAAGAACATGCATATACACGTAAATCGCCATACCATTTTGGTTGGGATTGGGCTCCAAGGTTTGTGACCTGTGGAATTTGGAAGCCGGTTTATTTGGCACAAAGACCGGAAGTGTTTATTCAATCATCGTGGTTTACTACAAAAGCTATTGACAAAAACAAAGCCGAAGTTGAGTTTGTGGTTGAGATATCATCAATCATTGATAAAATTGTTAAGATTAATCTAATAGACAAAGAATCAAACAAAAGTATTTTTAAAGAAAAGCTTCAGCTAAAAAAGGGGGTAAACCAATATTCAAAAACATTTCAGGTTGCTCGTCCCAAGCTTTGGTGGCCAAACAATCTTGGCGAACAACACATGTACAACTACGAAATACGAATAGCAAATGGGTGGAGTAATAATTTAATAAAGCAACAGAAATTTGGCATACGAACCGTTGAAGTTGTAAATGAACCGGACAGCATTGGTACATCTTTCTATTTCAAGGTAAACGGCAAACCTTTTTTTGCCAAAGGGGCAAATATTGTCCCCCCACACAGTTTTTTGCCTTCGGTTACAGATTCAACGTGGATTGCACTTGCCGAACAAGCGCGAATTAGCAATATCAATATGCTTAGGGTTTGGGGCGGAGGGGCTTATCCGCCAGATGTTTTTTTGAATGCCTGTAGCGAAAAAGGGATTCTCATCTGGCAGGATTTTATGTTTGCCTGCTCTATGACCCGTTGGGATAATGATTACTTGGAATCAATTAAAGAAGAGGCAACCCAGCAGGTAAAAAGAATAAGGCAATTCCCCTGCCTTGCTATGTGGTGCGGAAATAATGAGATTGATGAGGCCTGGCATAACTGGGGCTGGGACAAGCAAAACAAGAATGTTCCAGGAGCTTCGGATTCAGTTTGGAATGGCTATAAAAAAATATTTCATCAGCTACTTCCTGGTATTGTTAAAAAGTATGATCCGGATATATTTTACTGGCCTTCTTCGCCTCAAAATGGGTGGGGTCGAAAGGAAAGCATGACACATGGCGATTCCCACTACTGGGGTGTATGGTGGGGTAAAGAACCATTTGATAAGTATAAGGAGAAAATACCCAGATTTATGAGCGAATATGGGTATCAGGGATCACCGGTTATGGAAACGGTTAAGCGGTTTAGCCTGAATGGCGAATCAGTACCTGATTTTATTGAAATGAAATGCCATCAAAAACACCCAACCGGTTATGAAACCATAGAAACGTACATGAAAAGGGAGGGGTTTTATCCTAAAACTCTTGAAGAATGGGTTTACTTAAGCCAAATTACACAACTTCAAGGATATAAAACAGCACTTGAAGCGCAACGCTTGGCGATGCCTAGATGCATGGGTTCTCTATACTGGCAGCTGAACGATTGCTGGCCTGTTGTTTCCTGGTCGGGGATTGATTATTTGGGAAGATGGAAAGCTGTTCAGTATGCAATAAAAGATCTGTATTACCCCGTTATTATATCAACTGAAATTGACAAAAACCACATAATAGTTAAAGCTTTAAGTGAGTATGAGAATAATGTTGAAGGAAATTTAATCGTTACACTTTATAAAACCGATGGAAGTATTATTGAAGGGTGGAGCAAAAAGGTAAGCCTGACAATGAATACTCCAAAGGAAATTTTCAATGAAGGATATGAGGTTTTCCTACCCGATACATCCAGGTACTTCCTGCATGCGACATTGTTTAATAGCAAGGAGTTGCAAGTAGATGCATTTAGTTTTTATTCAAAAACAGGGAATGTAAAACTTGAAAACCCCAAGATTAAGTTTGAGAGAAAGGAGAATACTTTAATTTTAAGTTGTGAAAAACCAGCGTTTTATGTTCAAATAGCTGATAAAAATGGTTATGTAAAGGCAGATAGAAATTATTTTAATATGCTCCCCGGGCATGAGTACAGAGTAAATATTTTTGCGGGAAATTCTAATGAAATAGAAATAAAATCCCTTTGGAATTATTTATATTAGCCTTAGTGACTCTGCGTCATTGCGAGAAATATTTTTTATCTCGCCGCATCGCTAGAACTTTAAAAAATACATATTATGAAAAAATTATACTTTTTAATATTTTCAATTGTACTGCTTGTTGACTCAACATCCGCTCAGGTAAAAGACCCGGCTTCCTTTGTAAACCCTTTTATTGGTACCGATTTTCATGGCCATACTTACCCGGGTGCAACTGTTCCTTTTGGTATGGTTCAGCTAAGCCCTGATACCCGGCTTACCGGCTGGGACGGATGCTCCGCTTACCATTACAGCGATTCTATTGTTTATGGATTTTCTCATACGCACCTAAGTGGAACCGGATGCTCAGATTATGGTGATATTCTATTAATTCCTGTAACTGGCAAACCTGAATATGACAATAAAAACTATTCATCTCCATTCAGCAAAAAAACGGAGATTGCAAAGCCTGGATATTATTCCGTTTTTCTCGATAAATACAAAACCAGGGTTGAGTTAACCGCAACAACCAGAACCGGGTTTCATAAATATACTTTTCCTAAAACCAAAGAGGCAAATGTGATTCTGGATCTTGAGCATCGCGACAAAGTGATTGAATCGTGGATTCAGGTTATTGGTAAAAATGAAATTAGAGGTTTTAGACGTTCGAAAGAGTGGGCTGAAGATCAACAGCTCTATTTTGTTATCCGGTTTTCAACTCCTTTCGAATTTAGCCAGATTCGCACAGGTGATGAAAGTCAGATGATTGTTGACATGGGAAATGACAAACCTGGTTTAATTAAAGGAATCAACCTTAAAGGTTCATTCAATTTCAGGAAACTAAAAAACAACCAGTTGCAGGTAAAAGTTGGACTATCTGCTGTTAGCGTTGAAGGGGCGATAAAAAACCTGGAGTCTGAAAACCCTGGTTGGGATTTTGAGAAAGTGAGGGAAGATGCATATCATCTTTGGAATAAAGAGCTTACAAAAATTGGTGTTGAAGGCGGAACAGTAAATCAATTAACTACTTTCTATACCTCACTTTACCATTGTATGGTGGTTCCAAATGTTTACTCAGATGTGGATGGCATGTACAGGGCTATGGATAAAAAGGTTTATAAAGCCGAAGGTTTTAATCCATATACAGTCTTCTCGCTTTGGGATACTTATCGAGCCTGGCACCCTTTAATGACTATCATTGATACAAAGCGAACAAACGATTATATTAACACTTTTCTTTCGCATTACAGGTATGGCGGGTTACTCCCGGTTTGGGAGCTTAGCGCCAATGAAACCTATTGTATGATTGGCTACCATTCAGTACCTGTAATAGTGGACGCATGGATGAAAAACATCAGAAACTTTGATGCAAAATATGCATTTGAGGCAATGAAGCATAGCTCCAACCTTGATCATCACGGGTTGGCATCATATAGAAAATACGGCTATATCCCCGGCGACAAGGATGCTGAATCAGTTTCCCGAACGCTTGAGTATTCATATGATGATTGGTGCATTGCTCAGTTTGCAAAGCAGCAGGGGAATGAAGATGATTACAAGGAGTATATCACGCGCGCTCAATACTATAAGAACCTTTTCGATCCCGAAACTAAGTTTATGCGGCCAAAGTTGAATGGTGGCTGGAAAATCTCCTTTGATCCCACCGAGGTTGATAACAACTTCACCGAGGCAAACAGCTGGCAGTATAGTTTTTACGTACCGCATGATCTAAAAGGACTGATCAAGCTGCATGGCGGAGCCGAGCAATTTGAAGCAAAGCTGGATGAACTTTTCAGTACATCTTCTTCCCTTTCCGGTCGTCAGCAATCTGATATCACCGGTTTGATTGGCCAGTATGCCCATGGGAATGAGCCCAGCCATCACATGGCATATTTGTATAATTATGTGGGGAAGCCGCAAAAAACTCAAAAGTTGGTTCGCAAAATATTGGATGAAATGTACTCCCATAAACCTGATGGACTTTGCGGAAACGAGGATTGTGGCCAAATGAGCGCATGGTACGTGTTAAGTGCAATGGGATTATATCAGGTTTGTCCTGGTAGCAATCAGTATGTAATCGGTTCACCTTTGTTTGGTAAGGCTCAAATCAACCTCGAAAATGGAAGTAAATTCATAATATCTGCAGAGAATAATTCAAAAGAGAATATTTACATCAAGGAAGCATATTTGAATGGTAACCCAATTAAAAGAAGCTGGATAAGTCACCAAGAAATAATGGCTGGTGGCGAACTTAAACTAGTTATGAGTTCAACTCCAGATTTTAACTGGGCCACAGAACAAGCGGACTGCCCTTCAACTTCAATTGATGATTATCCTTTATTACAAGTACCTTATTTTGATAAAGCACCAAAATCATTCACTGACAGCTTGGCGCTACAGATAAAAACCATTATTCCAAATGCAACGGTTTATTACTCTGTGCTTCCAGTTGAAGGAGAGGTTGAGCCTGTCTGGATAAAAGGAACGGCTGTTTTAATAACCAGCAACTCCAGAGTTAAAGCCTACGCTTTATCAGCAGATGGTAATAAAAGCCACACGATTGAAGGAAAATTCTTTAAGGTGGCAACCAACAAAAAGATCAGCATAAAAAGTAAATACAGCAATTTGTATAACGGAGGTGGTCCGGAATGCCTGATTGATGGAATCAGAGGAGAAAGCAATTTCCGTTTGGGCGGATGGCAGGGCTATAATAACCAGGATTTTGAATGTGTAATTGATTTAGGACAGGTTAAACCAGTTCATAAACTTTCAGCCGGTTTCCTTCAGGATATTGGTCCCTGGATTTGGTTGCCCAAATATGTTGAGTTCTGGGCATCAGACGATGGAGAAAGATTTAACAAAATTACCACAGTAACCCATGAAATACCCGATAATGATTACAAGGTTATACTTAAAGATATCGAAGCCAAGGTTGATATAAGTACAAGGTATATCAAGGTTTTTGCAAAGGGATATGGGACAATACCTGAATGGCACCTGGGTTCAGGTAATCCTTCATGGGTTTTTGTGGATGAGATTATCGTTGAATAACAAAAACGGGGAGAAGTGCTCCCCGTTTCTATTTCATATCTCAAAGTCAGTAATGCCCAAAGTCAAAAAATTTTTTAAGCATTCTCATGATCTTTGGCTCCTATAGAGTACCAATCAATTTTTCTGGAAAAATACATAACAGTTCCAAGTACTATAAATAGTCCTAAACTACCAACTAGCAGGGCGTAATCTTGTAATTGTAGCAAAATGTATAAGAAACCATAAAGTAGAGTGATTACCGCAGCTAGTATAATGGTTAGTTTATTGCTCTTGAAAATTGCTCTTCCGTATCCTGAAATCATACTTATTATTCCGATACTAGCCACCAGGTAAGCAAAATCAAATCCGATGTGTTCCGATAAAGATAAAAGCAAAAGGTAAAAAAGACTTAGACTAAATCCTACCAAAACATATTGTATTGGATGAACCCTGTGTTTTTTCATCACCTCGATAAAGAAGAAAAGCATAAAAGTTAATGAAATAAACAGGATTGCATATTTAATTGAGCGCTCGGTTACCTGGTAGGTTTCAATTGGTAACAGCAAACTTACACCAAATGCAGAATTATCGAAATTGATATCATTATCAATCCAGCTCTGAGGGAAATTTCTGTTGAGTTCCAAAACCTTCCATTCGGCGTTAAACCCACTTTTATTTACCGATCTCTCTTTTGGTAGGAACGCACCATCGAAACTTGGATTTACCCAACTCGATTCGATTTTTGCATTAGTTTCTTTTCCAATTGGTGTAAAACTCAAACTCTTGGTGCCATTTAGCGATATTTCTATGCTAAATGTGTTGTTTTTATTTTCAGTGGTATTCAATTTAATGGTTGATACCGTTACTCCTGATGCTACAATTTTATTGATACGCACACCAGGCTGACATTGAATTTCCAGGTTATTCCAAACAAATTTAATATTGTCATTTATTCCTTTCAGATCAGTAATGCCAATTGAAATAAAAGCTCCCTTCCAATCAATTTCATTGTTCTGTTCATTTAAATCAAATGAGGGATCAGAAAAATTTCCGCTAAGAATCATATTTGATGTATAAACTGCTGCTCTGAAAATTCCCCTTTTTCTCGTCTCAGGTAGCATTTTTGATGTGATATTCAGATTTTCCGGAAGGAAATAGGCAATATGCTTTTCTATATTGATTCTATTTCTATCCTTATCTAGCAGCCAAGTCTGATAAGGAACTGCAAGTATGGGTCCGGTTACAAGTTGCTGTGTACCCCATTTTGAGCTGATCTCTGCGATAGTTTCATTTTGACGATTTTGTCGTTCATTCACCAATGAGCTGATCATTGCTGTTGGAATTAAAAGGACCAATGCCAGAAAGCCAATAATCCCAACTTTTATCATCACGGCATTTCTTTCAAAAAAAGAATTAATTGTTGTCATATCTATTGATTTAAGTTATAAAAAGTACTTTGAAAAACAAAGTTAATATATAAAAAAATTTAGTGTTGCTTTATAAGCTGTTCCAAAAGATCGAGATGATCCTTAAATGCTTTTTGCCCTTCGATGGTGGCTCTATAGCTTGTATTAGGCTTTTTATTAACAAATTGTTTTTTAACCTCAATGTATTTTTCGTTTTCAAGTGCTTTTACATGACTAGCCAGGTTTCCATCGGTTATATTTAATGTTTCTTTTATGGTGTTAAAATCAACCCAGTCGTTAACCATCAGCATCGACATAATGCCTAAACGAATACGGTTCTCGAAATGCTTATTAAGATTTGCTATCAAATCTTTCATACCTGTAATACATTAAAGAACCATAAATAATGTGTAAAACGCCAAATCCGATTGCCCAGAAAATAAGGCCATACCCAATAATTACTGATGCAAGCAAACCAAGAACCACCTCACAAATTCCAAGATATCGAAGTTCGTCGAAAGTATATTTACTAACATTGATCAAGGCTAAGCCATAGAATATCAATGTTGCAGGAGCCAATAAATAAATCTGTTTGTGATGCAGTAGGGCCAAACAAAATAATCCTCCTGCAATAAGTGGAATGAAAATATTTGCAAGCATTCTTTTTGAGGATTTGTCCCAAACGGAAAGACCTTTTTTTCTTGCATTTCTATAGGTGAAAATCACACCAAAACCAATTGCTAAAAGTAATGTTATCGATCCAGTAATTAATATAAACGTGATAAACTGTTTTAATTCTGTTCCTCCCAATAATTCTCCTTTAAAGTAGATCCCGCTATTATAATATCGACCCCAAAAGAAATCGGGTTTATATAAGAAAACTGTTAGCGCACTGATCAAAGCAACAACACCGGCTAATATTCCGGATAACCCGCTTAAAGAGATAAATCGGGAAGATCTTTCCATGATCGACCTGATCTCCTTAAGATCCTTTAAATGATCATCTTGTGTTCCCATATACTTGAAATAAAAAGTTCTTTGAGACGCAAAGTTAAAGTTTATTTTCTGTTCCACAAAACCTTTTTCATTTATTTTGAAAAACCCTTATGGAGATTATGCTTCAATGGTGAGTATAAAAAACGGGGAGCAAAACTCCCCGTTCTCATTAAGTATTTGAAAGAATTATTTCTTCTTTGCTACTGGTTTCTTAGCTACAGGTTTTTTTGCAGCGGGTTTAGCAGCAACCTGTTTTTTACCTAAGTTGTGTTTTTTTACAAAACCTTCAAGAACCCCTTTCAGATCTGGTAAACCTATTTCTGCTAAATCATAGAATACGCGTGTTGTGGGCTTTTTGATCTTGATAATACGGTTCAGATCAATTGGAGTGCCAATAATAACTGTATCGCACTTGGTGTTATTGATAGTAGTTTCAAGGTCTTTTAATTGTTGAGCGCCATAACCCATTGCAGGAAGAATCTTACCAATATTAGGATAGATCTCGTATGTTTCTTTAAGTTTTCCAACTAAGTATGGACGAGCATCAACCTCTTCGGTAGCCCCGAATTTGCGGGCAGCAATAGTACCAGCACCAATCTTCATTTCCCCGTGAGTTAAGGTTGGACCATCCTCAACGATTAAGCAACGTTTGCCGTTGATAAGTTCAGGTTTATCAACCTTTATTGGAGAAGCTCCATCAACAACAATTGCTTTAGGGTTTGTTTTACGAATGTTTTCGCGTACAATTTGAATTCCTTCTGGTGAAGCAGAATCCATCTTGTTAATCACGATAACATCAGCTAAGCGCATATTAACTTCACCCGGATAGTAAGAAACTTCGTTTCCTGCTCGGTGTGGATCGGCCACCGTGATTGTTAAATCAGGTTTATAGAATGCAAAATCGTTGTTACCACCATCCCAAAGAATTACATCGCATCCGCTGGGATCTTTTTCGGCCTGACGAAGAATTGCTTCATAATCAACACCAGCATAAATTACGTTACCACGAACTACATGTGGTT
>CAZKHG010000005.1:0-109211 GCA_964552655.1 uncultured Rikenellaceae bacterium | reverse complement strand
GAAGAAAGAATTCAAGAGCTTGAGCATGAAATTTCAACTCTTAAAAAATCGCAAATTGAGATTTCGAAAGCAAAAGAATTGTATATAAAAATTTTTGAGGAATTCCCTGCCCTGATCTGGCGCTCCCGATTAGACAAACAATGCGACTATTTTAATAAAACCTGGCTTGAATTTACCGGGAGAACCATGGAGCAAGAATTTGGAAATGGTTGGGCGGAAGGGGTCCACCCCGATGACTTTGATTTTTGTTTACAAACCTATGTTACAGCCTTTGATAAAAGAGAAGCGTTTTTAATGGAATACCGGATGAAAAATAAATCTGGCGAGTATCGTTGGATCCGTGATTTCGGAAGACCTTTTTACGATCTGGATAATTCCTTTCTGGGTTATATCGGTTCGTGCTACGATATCACTGAAATCAAAGACAATGAGTTAAGGTTAACAGAATTAAATGCTACAAAAGATAAATTCTTTTCCATAATTGCCCATGACTTAAAATCCCCTTTCAGTTCAATTATCGGGTTTAGTGAACTTCTGGTTGACGCGGTTAAGGAAAACAACGTTGAAAAAATTGAGGATATTGCAGGAATGATATTAAGCTCGTCCAACAGGGCAATGGATCTTCTTACCAATCTTATAACGTGGGCAAAATCTCAAACGGGTAGAATGGAATTCAAACCTGAATATTTGGACCTATCACCCATTGTGAAAGAAGCCTTGGATTTATTAAGTGGTGTTGCTGTTCAAAAATCAATCGTTATTGAAAACATGATTACTGCTCAAAGCAAGGTTTTTGCCGATAAAGAAATGATAAGTACAGTCTTACGTAATTTAATTTCAAATGCTCTAAAATTTACTAACCCAAACGGAAAAATTACAATCTCAGTTGAGGAGAACACGACAAGTATGTTAACTGTGAGCATTAAGGATGATGGAGTTGGGATTTCAAATGAACGGATTAGTAAATTGTTCAATATCACAGAAAATTATTCAACCCCTGATACCCAGGATGAAAAAGGAACCGGGCTGGGTTTAATTCTCTGCAAAGAATTTATTGAAAAGAATAAAGGGAGGATTTGGGTGGAGAGTAAAGCTGGAAGCGGTTCAACTTTTTCGTTTTCATTACCCAAAAATGATGATTATATAAACCATTGATAGATAAGCAAGTTATTGTTGAATTTAAACGGCGAGGGAATTGAATCAATATTGTTTTGATACGATATTTTCTTAAATTAAGAAACCAATGAATTCGGTTAATGTTGACCATTATATATCGGATTTCCCAGTGGAGGTTCAGGCAATTCTGAAACAGATCCGTGGTACAATTAAGCAGGTTGCACCTGAAGCAGTTGAAAGTATTGCCTATGGAATGCCTGCATACAAGACAAACGGCAGACCTTTGGTCTATTTTGCTGCTTTCAAAAATCATATTGGCTTTTATGCAACACCCTCAGGGCACAGGCAGTTTTCGGTGGAATTGTCAAGTTTTAAGCAAGGTAAGGGTTCTGTGCAGTTTCCGCTCAATAAGCCTATTCCATTCGATTTAATTAGGAGGATTGTAGCATTTAGGGTTGTAGAGAATAATTTAAAATCAAAATGAAAATAAGTATCACAATAAAAAACCAGCTCTAAGGCTGGTTTTTTGGAGTTTTAGGTCTTGTTCGTTTCTATTCGGTGTATTGCCCAGCAATACCCGCAGTTTTCGCAGCAGCAGGAATCCTTCCAGCTTTCAATTGTGGTTGTGTTTACTTCACTCTTCTGGCTTCCATCAGAATAGTGCCAGGTGGTTTTAGTTGTGGTAATGGATTCGCTCAACTTCTTACTATCGTATTGTTTCCCTTTCCATAGCCTGCAGCCGGGGCACCTTCTGTAGTAAACATTTTTTCTTATATACGCAAAGCTACCAGCAGCAGTAAAAAAAACCAGTAACCCGTATAGGTTCAGCATTAGAATATCACCCCGGTTAAAAGTGGAAGCATCGTAAACGCTCATGAAGGTATATAGATAAATGGGCAAAGCTATGATAAGGATTATTAAGTAGAGGATAAAATTGGGCAGAAATTTCAGCTTAGTTGAGATTGCTCTTGCAATGAAATACCCGAATGTCATGGGAACAACCATCAGGAATAAAATAAACAGACCGGCAAAAAAACCATCACCAAGGAGGTTGGATATCCAATGAATTGGATACCAGATAGCGGGAATTGCACTGTCAAACATCTGGTTTTTAAACCTGAAACGCGAACCCTCAATCCAGCCAGAGTAACCTTCTATCTCTACCTTGGCCCACCATTTACCGGATTGAAAAACCCGGTTCTTATTCTTTTCCTCCTGATGCTGCCATTCCAGTACCCTTAGGGGTGTTCTCCTTTTGAACTTGGTGTTTTTATTAGTGCTGTTTATTGTTACTGCCGGATCAGCGCTTCCGGGGCTTTTCATCAGCTCACCCAACTTAACCCCGTGCAGCAAAAAGGCATCCTTTTCCGGGGAGGGCGAAACCAATTGAATATCAACCCAACCCTTCCGGCCATCGTCAAGGGTTACCTGCATACGGGAAAACCTGATCCGATGGATAGTCTGAATTCCTTGCCCTTTTGTTACCTGTCCGATTATTCCAGTGGGTTTTACTATTTTATTGTTATTTTTATCCAGAAAAGTTTCATCATAGCTTGAACTCTCGCTGAAAAGTTGCCCGTTACCAACAATGAACCTTTTAATTGTATTCTCTTCAGCTGCATTTAGAACTGAAAAGTTAATCAGCATGAAAATCAATGCTGCCAGGAAAAGAAGAATCCTTGCACTGATGGAAAGTAGAGGGGAATTTTTCATAACAGTTGAGATTTGAGGCGATTTATGCGAAAGAGATATTTATCAAGTATAGTGCTTTTATTTTAAAAAACAAAAGCATTGGTTGAAAATACAAAAGTTGATTTTTTATTCGAAAAAAAATCTAAAATTTATTTTTTATACATTTAACATTTAATTGCAAGTTGATTGAATTTATGAGAACAAACTACCCGCTCGATAAGTCCTTTGGTCCAGTAGGAACAATAGCAGGGGTAACTATATTCCTGGCAGGGCTTGTGTTGATATATTTTACTATTGCTGGCCTAATTCTAATTGTGTTTGGGGCATTTGTGGGTTTCACTTCCACCAGCACACTGGTTGACGTGGAGGGGAAAAGAGTTAAGTTTTGCAATAACCTGTTTGGGATTATCCCTGTTGGTCGTTGGGTTAATATCGATTCGGCTTTCAGGATTGGGGTTGAAAAATCTAACAGAACATGGCGGGTTTACAGCAGGGGAAGCAGGTCCCTGGATATTTCAGACAGGGATTACAGGATCGTTCTTTACGATGCTCACAAAAAGCCAATTATGCCAATCATGAAAACCAACACGGCTGAAACTGCAAAGCTGGAGGCTGATATTTTGCGTTTGAAGTTGGGTTTGGAGTCTGAATGAGAACAAACAGAATAAGAATTTACCTCTTTCTTGCACGGTCCATCTCCCTTTTTGCATCCTTGTGCTTAAGATCTTCGCGCTTATCATGGGTTTGTTTGCCTTTAGCCAACGCTATCTCAAGCTTGGCCAACCCTTTTTCGTTGGTAAAAAGCCGGAGTGCAACAATGGTGAGCCCTTTTTCCTGCGAGCGTCTCTGAAGTTTATTCAGCTCCTTCCGGTTCAGCAAAAGTTTACGTTCCTGTTTGGGATCATGATTGTTGTAAGTTCCCCAATCGTACTCTGCAATATGTAACCCTTTTACCCAAAGCTCATTATTTTCGAAATGGCAGTACGAGTCAACAAAACTGGCTTTTCCCATCCTGATAGACTTAATTTCTGTCCCGCTGAGCACAAGTCCGGCAGTGAATTTTTCAATTACCTCAAACTGGAAATACGCTTTTTTATTCTTTATATTGACATTATTATTCATTCCTTATCAGAATTTGAGGGCAAATAATATCCCGCTAAAAAGATCAAGGAGAAAGAATACAAGGACAAATATCAGGAATGATATCAGGGTAAAACCGACCTTCCTTTCATCTTTAATCTTCAGCATAAACTCACAGCCCACAAAGTATATGAACATACCATACAAGCTGATGGCCAGGAAAAGATACCTGATAGAGGGGAAAATTTTACTTAATGAGATGGCTAGTAGGTAAATGAACGATGAGAAGATTACCAGCTTAAATGAATTTGTGAAATCGCTTTCTCCACCAAAGGAAGGGGCGAGTTTATTAACGGCCAAGGCAATAGTTAAAACCCCTAAGTTCCCTGTAACAATAATGGCCAGAAAATGCCGGAATGCCAGCCACATATTATCCGAGGTATGCATGGATATTCCAATAAAAGCCGTAAAAGCAGATGCTATTAAAACAGGGGTTAAAAAATTATTCAGAAGTTCACCTACATTATCGTCAAGCACTTTTTCTTCTGGCCAGGCATCACCCGGGTAAATGGTAATCTGGTAAAGTCGCGATATGGTTTCCTTGATCTTCATCACAAACAATTTTATCTATAGTATGTTTTACCTACTGTGATCCTAAGTGAAATAGGATAGTTTGCAAAATTAGCTAAATTTACTGCATTTGAAAGATGATATAATGCATAAAGACAAGAGAAAATATGATTTGATTACAATTCTGGGCCCTACTGCCAGTGGGAAAACCCGACTTGCTGCACATGTTGCAAAGGTGTTGAATGGTGAAATTATCAGCGCTGATTCCCGGCAGGTTTACCGTGGAATGAACCTGGGAACAGGTAAAGATTATGACGATTATATGGTTGATGGGGTGAAAATACCTTATCACCTGATTGATATTGTGGATGCTGGTTATAAGTACAACGTTTTTCAATTCCAGTCTGATTTTCTGAAAGCTTTTAAGTCAATTAAAAACCGGGAGAAACTTCCTGTTTTCTGCGGTGGAAGTGGATTATACCTTGAATCGGTTTTAAAGGGCTACAAGATGATCCCGGTTCCGGAAAATAATGAGCTAAGAAAAGACCTTTCAGGTAAAAGCGACGAGGATTTGATTAAGATCCTTGCATCCTACAAAAAACTCCATAACCAAACGGATATTGATACCCGTAAACGGATCATCCGGGCAATTGAAATTGAGGAGTACCAGAAGGATGTTAAGCTGGACGAGAACTCGTTCCCAAAAATCAACAGCCTGGTTATCGGAGTTAAGTACGATAGGGCTACTGAAAAAAGACGAATTACTGAACGCCTGAAACAACGACTGGATGCCGGAATGGTTGAGGAGATCAAAGGGTTAATTGATTCGGGGATTAAACCCCATGACCTTTTATATTACGGGCTGGAGTACAAATTTGTAACTCAATTCTATTTAGGGGAAATATCCTGGGACGAAATGTTTAACGGGTTGAATATAGCCATTCGCCAGTTTGCCAAACGGCAAATGACCTGGTTCCGGAGGATGGAACGATACGGGATCAAAATCAGCTGGATTGATGCAGAACTCCCGATGCCACAAAAACTTGAATTAATCCTTCAGATGTTCTAAATTTGACCCCGGATTTGAAACAAGCTTATGCTTCCTCGCGATATTGAAAAAACACTGCTAAAAGACAAGCTGAAAAACATCAGCATGCTTGGCTTTTTCAGTAAACGTGACCCTGTGAAGATTCTGAAGCACAATAAATCCATTATGGCAATGGGGATAAGTGATCAGCCTTGGTGGTACGTAGCTATTAAAAAACCTTACGATTTTGCATGGTTCCTGGATCACACCGGAACTGAGGATAGATATCTCGCTGTAATTGAGGATGATTTGCTGGAGGATTTAAGGTTGAGGTTTACATTCAGGTGGAAACTTTCTGTGTATCGCTTTTTTTTAGATAAGGAGCTAGGTGATTCACCTTGTGATTTAAACATCAAAAACCTCACAACAGCTGATGCGGAGCATATATTTAATAATTCTAACTATAAGGATTACCTGAGTTTGGATTATGTCAAAGAGCAAATTAACCAGGGCCCTGCCATTGGGTACTGGGAAAATGGAGTTTTGGCAGGATGGGTGCTCACGCATGATGATGGTGCGCTTGGAATGCTTCACGTGCTAGATGATTACAGGAGAAAGGGGATTGCCAGAAAACTGGTGCTTGAAATAATCAAACGGGTCCAAGCGTTAGGGCTTATCCCTTTTACCTACGTTGAACCGGAAAACTGCCCGTCATTTAACCTCATTAAAAGTCTCAATTTTACTACGGATAGAATTGTGCATTGGGTGAATATCAACCGGTAGAAGAACAGTATTTGATGGATCAATAATAAATCCCGGGGTAACCCGGGATTTATTATTAATTTTAATTGAAATCTGGAATAAACTAATAAGTATTATTTCTTAAGCCATTTGTCCAGCCAACCGAAGAATTCACGTTGCCAGATAACAGCATTCTGGGGTTTGGTAACAAAATGTGTCTCCTCTGGAAAGAATAGCAATTTACTGGGTATTCCTCTCAGTTGAGCCGAGTTGAAAGCCTCCAGGCTTTGGGTGTATGGAATCCGGTAATCGTGTTCCCCAACAACAATCATTATTGGCGCATCCCATTTATCAATGAATTTATGGGGAGAATTTGCATAGCTTTTCTGAGCAAGCTTATTGTTTTTATCCCAGGGAGCACCTCCTAAATCAAAGTTTGGGAAAAATGTTTCTTCAGTTTGAGCATAGAACGACTCAAGGTTATACATCCCGCAATGCGCAATAAATGCCTTAAATCGTTTCTCATGATGACCTGCAAGGTAGAAAACGGAGTAACCGCCATAGCTGGCGCCAACACATCCCAAGCGGTTGGCATCCACCCAGGGCTCTTTTTTCACATCATCAATGGCACTAAGGTAGTCTTTAATATTTTGTCCGCTGTAATCCCCTGAAATTTGGAGGTTCCAAGCCTGACCGAATGATGGAACACCCCTGCGGTTGGGCGCAACAACTATGTAACCGTTTGCTGCCATTATCTGTAGGTTCCAACGGAAACTCCAAAACTGGCTTACAGTGCTTTGTGGACCTCCCTGGCAGTAAAGCAGGGCAGGGTACTGATTTTTCTCATCAAAATTGGGAGGAAGAACCACCCAAAAAAGCATTTGCTTGCCATCAGTTGTTTTAACCCAACGTTCGCGAACTTCGCCCATTTTAATGTTTTGGTAGATATTCTTGTTGGTGAAAGTCAGCTGGGTTTCTATACCACTAACATCATCAACCTTAAACAATTCAGGCGCCATGCTCATGCTCATTTTTTCGCCAATTAAAACACCACCTTGTCTCTGGCAAAGCACGTAATCATGAATTCCTCTGGTAATCTGAGTAATTTCTTTATTTAGAATATTCAGCTTGAAGATTTGTTTTGTTCCCTTCAAGCCACTCGAGAAGTAAACTGTCTGATTATCTTCTCCCCAAACATATTGATCAACATTCTGGTCAAACCCCTGGGTGAGGAGGGATTTAGTTTTTGTGTTCAGATCGAGCAAATATAATCTTTTCAGATCGGCCTCGTAGCTTGGGGTTGCCATGCTCCACCAGGTGAGAAACTGACCATTCGGTGAGAATGAAGGGTAGCGGTCATACCCTGGGTTTTCCGGGGTTATGTTTTGTGTTTCACCGGTTTCGAGGTTATAGAGGTAGATGTCGGAGTTTGTACTAATGGCATATTCCTTTCCGTAAAGTTTCTTGGAACAATATGCAATGAAACGGTTATCGGGGCTCCATTGAACTTCGGCAATATCAAAATCGGTTGCCATGGGGGTATCCCATTTCTCATCCTGGTTGATATCCTTTGGGTTCTGGATAATTCCATCTTTAAAATCTGCAACAAATAAATGGCTAAACTGTCCATCCTCCCAATAGTTCCAATGGCGGTACATCAAATCATTGATAATTCTGACTTTAGCCTTGGGCATATCAGGGTAAATATCTTTTGCCTGATCCTCAAGTTTTACATCCATGGCATAAAGCACCTTAGAGCCATCAGGAGAAAACCAGAACCCGTTAATATCTCCATCTACGCTGCTAACCTGATGAAGATCAGAGCCGTCGGGTTTAGCTTCCCAAATCTGGGAGCTGCCACTTCGGGTTGATAGGAATCGAATTACCTTTGCATCGGTAATCCACTGTGGGTTTGAATCGGACCCGGTTTCATCGGTGATTTTTTTGGGCTCTCCACCGTCAGTTGGTACAATGTAAAGGTTCGTTACACCCTTGTTCTCCTGAAGGTTGTAATAGGTAATGGTATAGGCCAGCAATTTTCCGCAGGGAGATAGCACAGGGTTCCCAACACGGCCAAATTTCCATAGGAGTTCCGGTGTAAGTAACCCTTTGGAAATTTCATCCTGGGTCAATGAGACATCAATCTTTAGAGGTTCCTTGGTTTGCTCTTTTTCTCCTGTGTTGCAGGAAAAAGTTGCTATTGCTAAAGTCATAGCCAGCATTTTAATTATGTTTGACTTTTTCATTTTGGTTTTGTGATAATGATTCAGATTTTAATTAGATGTAAAATTACTAATTCTTTGAAAGGGTTTAGCAGTTTGTTTAAGCTAAGTTTAGTTTTGGGATTGTTTCGATCAAATTGATGTGCAAAAAATAACATGTATTTGGTACTTTACTGACTTTATTAATTATTCCTGTTCTATTATCATTTCTCTGGAAGGTGAGTAGGTCCGAAATCGTGGTAATCATGGAAGTTCGAACAAATGTTTCTATCAACATCAGAATAGATTTATGATATTAATTAGATTGTGAAAAATAAATTTATAGTTTTAGAGAAAATTTAATAATATTTTTTGACTCTTAAATCATAAAATTGTTTAGCCATGTTACATAAAACCATCCTAAAACCCTATATTTTCTTAATATCTGGTTCTCTACTGTTTATCTTTTACTCCTGTAAAAATACTGATAAGGTTGATGTAATTTCAGATTTGACCAAGGATATTTTAACCCTTTCGGATGATAGTTTACAAGGCAGGGAACCGCTATCGATCGGTGAAACCCGAACGGTAAACTATCTGGAAAAAAGAATGGCAGAGATTGGGCTGGAACCAGCTTTTAATGGCAGTTACAGGCAACAGGTTCCCTTTGTAAGGCTGATTAGCCGCGTGCCGGATGTAATTAAAATTACTACACCCGGTAGTGCTGTAACCCTTAAATCTGTTGACGATTACACTGCCTGGTGTCCTGTTTTAGACGAAAAAATCACGATTACAAAAGCGGAGTTGGTTTTTGCTGGTTATGGGATTAATGCACCCGAGGCTGGTTGGAACAGTTTTCAGGGGGTTGATCTAAAGGGTAAAATATTGGTTGTACTGGTCAACGACCCCGATTACTATACTGGCGATTCAACCTATTTTAAAGGGAAAACGATGACTTACTATGGTCGTTGGCGATATAAATTTGAGGAAGCAGAACGGCAGGGAGCACTCGGATGCCTTGTAATCCATGAGGATGGAGCTGCAGGTTACCCCTGGTCAATTGTAAGCATTAAAACGAATACCCCTGATTTTTACCTGGATGATAACGAGCTGGCAAACCGGAAATGCAAGCTAAATGGATGGATCAGTCAGGAAGCTGCGGTTAAACTATTTAAAGCGTCGGGGCTTAATTTCTTTGTTCTAAGGGCAAAAGCATCATCGAGCGAGTTTAAGCCAGTGCTTTTGAAATCATATCTCAATATTGAGATCAAGAATAGCTGGAGCAAATCTTTTTCCAGCAATGTGGCAGGTTTTATTAAAGGTTCGGTTTATCCTGAAGAGGTGGTTGTTTACACGGCGCATTGGGATCACCTGGGGATTGGTCAACCTTTAAATGGCGATTCCATTTATAACGGAGCATCTGATAATGCCGCAGCCATTGCCTGGATGTTTTCAATTGCAAAAGCATTTAAAAATCAACCGGAAACCCCTGAAAGATCAGTTTTGTTCCTCTCCCCAACAGGGGAGGAATCGGGACTGCTTGGTTCTGATTTTTTTGTAAAGAATTCACCGTTCAAATTAAGCAACATAGTTGCCTGCATAAATAATGATGTTATCCTATTCCTAGGGAGATTCAGAGATGTAACTGTTACCGGGTTGGGCCATTCAGACCTCGATGAGCTGATTAAACAGGTTGCGACCAAGTATAATCGTTATGTTACAGCCGATCCCAACCCCGAGAACGGGATGTTTTTCCGCTCCGATCAGCTTCCATTTCTGAAAGCCGGTGTGCCATCCATTTTTGCAAAGGGATACAGCGATCAGCTTGAACTGGGAAAGGAGAAAACTCAGGAAAGAATCAATGAATACTGGAAAACCATTTACCATAAACCTGCAGATGAATTTAAGCCTGATCGTGACAAGCTGGATGGCCTTGCTGATGATGTTAACCTTTTCTATGACCTTGGATTTATCCTGGCAAACGAAAGAATTTTCCCTAAGTGGTACAAAGGATCAGAATTTTACACCGAAAGGTGATAATAATATACTAAATATTGTACTTTTGAAACCGGGATTATCGATGCTCTATTTGCAAAATTAAGGGTTGTAAGGGTATGTAAGTCAATATTTTGAATACTGATTTAGTGGGATAAAATTGTTTTAAATTAGAACTATGATAAAATTAAACCTTACTCAGGACATGTTGAGGAAACACCTGGCCGATAATAGGATAGGCTTAATTACCAGTTTCCTGATTCTTGTACTGCTAACTGCTATTCTTTTCATGTCCGAAGGCTACACCGGAGGTACAGATACCCTTTTGCATTTGAAAATCTCCAGATATGCCTTTTCAAACCCTGAGTTTTTTCTGGATCAATGGGCGAAACCTGTTTTTACGATATTAAGCGCTCCTTTTGCATTATTCGGCCTCAAGGGGATTCAGTTTTTTAATATTCTGCTTGGGGTTACTGCCGGGTATTTTGCGTTCCTGGTATCAAAAGAATTGAACTACAAAAACCCGGTACTTACAATTATACTATGTTGTTTTACTCCTGTTTTCATGCTAAACCTCTACTCCGGTCTGACCGAAATTTTATTTGCCACAACATCTATCATTTCAGTGTATTTTCTTATTAAAAAGAGGTTCCTTCTTGCATCCCTTTTCATCTCATTGCTTCCACTTATAAGACCTGAGGGTTACTATCTGATTGTATTGTTTGGCGGCTATTACATTTTCCTTAAAAAGTTCAGGTACATCCCATGGCTGTTATTTGGTTTTGCCATTTACAGTGTTATCGGTTTAATCTATTTTAAAAATTTCTCATGGCTTTTTTCACATACTTCACAGGTTGGAATAGCCGAAGTGAAAGAAACCGGGAGTTTCTTTCAGTTTTTAGTTCGTAGCCCGGGCTATTTCGGGATACCAAACGAAATAATGATGGTTACCGGATTAGTGGCAAGTATTACGGTTGCATTAAGAGGACTCAACGAAAACAAGGATGAGTTTTTGCTGATAGTTTTACCCTTCCTGGTGTATTTTGTTATTCACTCTTTTGAGTGGTGGACTGGTATTGGGAATTCCCAGGGGCTAAACCGTTATATGGCGGCTGTTGTTCCTTTTGTTGCGGTATTGGCTTTAAGGGGGATGAATCTGATTGCATTGGTTTTTGTAATTATCAGCAAAAAGGTTTGGTTCCTCACACTTAGCGGTGCAGTAGGCGTTTTTTTTGTTATTTACGTTCCTTTTGTTGTTAATAAGTACCCTGTGGGTTACGATAAGTATTGCAGTGTAATGATTAAGGCGGCCGACCAGATTTCATCAGTCAAAAATGCACAAAACAAGATTGTATCCTACGACCCGTTTTTTTACTATTACCTCAATATCAACCCCTTCGATACAGCAAAAATCAGCTTAAAACTGCCCAACCCTTCAAATCCTCAGCAGGGAACTAATCCTGGTGATATTTTAGTCCATGAAGGGCGTTATTCAATCCTTGCAGGCGTAAGTCTCGATTCTTTGATGGTTAACCCAAATTTTAAGTATCTGGGTAATTTCAAGCCGGCAGAACCTGTAAGGGTGATGAATAAGTGGGATTATGAGGTTAATATCTTTCAAAGAATAGAACCCTGAAAAAAACCGGGAACTCCATGCTTGAAGATTCCCGGAATTGTTACACAGGTTAATTTGAAGAAAACAATCATTCGCAAAGGGCTTCCTTCATAAAAGGATATTTATAATCAGTTGGTGGGTAAAGGTTCTCCTTAATGGTACGTGGGTTGGTCCACCGCATCAGGTTTAAAGGTCCACCGGATTTATCGTTAGTGCCACTTGCCCTTGAGCCGCCAAAAGGCTGTTGTCCAACTACTGCTCCGGTTGGTTTATCGTTAAAGTAGAAATTTCCAGCCGAATAACGAAGAACTCTGCAAGCGTTATTGAGAGCGTTCCTGTCGTTAGAAAATATAGATCCTGTTAAGGCATAAGGTGAAGTGCTGTCACAAATTCTGAGGGTGTCCTCAAAATCTTTATCGTCATAAACATACACAGTTAGCACCGGACCAAATATTTCTTCTTCCATCGTAATGGAATGAGGATCATGTGTTTGTATGACAGTAGGTTCTATAAAAAAACCCTTGGTTTTATCACCTTTACCGCCATAAATTATCTCGCCTCCGGCCTCTTTCGCTTTCTGAATGTACATCATAATGTTATCAAAAGAAGCCTCATCAATCACTGCATTCATAAAATTACTGAAATCGGAAGGGTTGCCAACTTTAATTTCCTTCAGGAATTCAACCATTCTATTCTTTAAGTCCGACCAAAGTGATTCTGGAATATAAGCCCTAGAAGCAGCGGAGCATTTTTGTCCCTGGTACTCGAAAGCGCCTCTCACCGATGCCACTGCAACCTCCTCTACGTTAGCGCTTGGATGTACAAAAATAAAATCTTTTCCACCGGTTTCGCCAATCAGCTTAGGATAGGAGCGATAACCCTGCAGGTTCTCGGCTACCTTTTTCCAGAAATGGTTGAAAGTTGAAGTTGATCCGGTAAAATGAATCCCAGCAAGCATTGGATGGGAAAAAACAGTATTACCAACTGTCGATCCCTTGCCGGGTATAAAATTAATGACCCCGTCAGGTAAACCAGCCTCTTTGTAAATTTTCATCAGTGTATAATTTGATAGAAGCGAAGTTGTGGCTGGCTTCCATACCATTACATTTCCCATTAATACTGGTGCCATGTTCAGATTTGAGGCTATTGCCGTGAAATTAAACGGGGTAACTGAAAATATGAAACCCTCCAGCGGACGATACTCAACCCGGTTAATTACCCCTGTTTCTGAAACTGGCTGCTGGTTATAAATTTCGGAAATGTAGTGTGCGTTAAACCTTAAAAAATCAACGGTTTCACAGGCAGCATCTATCTCTGCCTGATAGGCACTTTTACCCTGGCCAAGCATGGTTGCAGCGTTTAACAATGCCCTATATTTTTTCGAGATCAACTCGGCGATCTTAAGGGTGATGCTTAACCGCTCAACCCACGATACATTCGACCAGTACTTATGTGCTTCCAATGAGGCATCAATGGCCATTCTAACCTCTTTTTCACCGGCCATCTGGTAGTTTGCCAGTACATGGGTGTGGTCATGTGGCATCACAACCTTCCCGGTGATGCCGGTTACCACCTCCTTGCCGCCAATAATCAACGGGATTTCCATAATTGTACCCGATAATCTTTTCAGCTCATCCTCCAGCTCTAACCGTTCCTTTGAACATGGTTTGTACGATAAAATCGTTTCGTTTTCCGGCCGTTCAAATTTAAAAATAGCGTTATTCATACGTTTCTCATTTTTTTCTAAGATATTTGCAATATGTATTTTAATACATAACGAAATTGGTTTTATTTAAACTGTTTTAATTAAAATGCTGATTCATCAATAATAACATTAATTGGTTAAGAAAGTTCGGTTTAGGGATGTAACTAGAAATGATGAAGAGTTGAAAGTTAGATTTAAAATCATACAAAATGGCAGGTTCAAAAGGATCTAAATACTATGATATTTTTCTCGATTTTTCTATCGCCTTAAAGCATAAGGAGGATGGGCACCCCATTTTAACTGAGGAGCATTTTGAACTATTGATTAAAATATTGGAATTGGGCTCTTTGGTTGCATCGGCTGAAAAGATGAAAATCAGCTACCGGAAAGCCTGGGAGCTGGTTCGTCAGTCGGAAAAGACTTTAAACTTTCAGCTGATTGAAAAGCACCGTGGGGGAAAGGATGGTGGCAAATCTGTCCTGACAAAGGAGGGGCAAAAGCTTATTGACGCGTACAAAGAGCTTCGAATGGAGTTTGATAGTTCGACCAAAAGGATTGTAAAAGACTTTTTCCAAACCATCAATAGGTAATGATAACGAGGTTAATAAAACGGGTTATAATTCTAGTCTGTCTTATATTTTTTTTGGTCGGATGCAACTTAGCTGAAAGGCACTCGGACGAGAATTTAAGGGGAGAATTGATCGTTTTTCATGCCGGGAGTTTTTCATTACCCATAAAAGCTTTGGCTGATAGTTTTAGGAAAACGAACCCGGATGTGACTTTCAAACTCGAAGCAGCGGGTAGTATTGAGTCTATCCGTAAGATTACAGAACTTGGAAGATCATGCGATGTTTTAATTTCTGCCGATTATAAGGTGATTGACAATCTCCTTATTCCTCAGTTTGCCTCGTGGAATATCCCTTTTGCAGGTAATGAAATGGTAATTGTTTATCAGGATAAATCAAGATTAGCCGATAAAATCAACATTAATAACTGGTTTGATATTCTTGTAAACAAAGATGTAGCTTTTGGCAGGAGCGATCCTTACTCCGATCCTTGCGGTTACAGAACGGTAATAACCCTTAAGCTGGCAGAAAAATATTACAAAAGAATTGATATCGCAGAAATTATACTCCGAAAGGATAACAGTTTCATAAGACCTAAGGAGGTTGATCTGCTCGCTTTGCTTGAGACAAATACGGTTGATTACATTTTTTCCTATAAATCGGTGGCTTTGCAGCATGGGTTAAGGTATCTGGAACTACCCACCGAAATTAACCTTTCAGAAACCGGGATGGATTCAATTTATAAAAGCGTTTCGGTGGAGGTAAAAGGGGAAACCCCACAATCGGCAATTACCGTTTATGGGGAACCGGTGGTTTACGGGGTGACAATACCTAGAAACACGCCAAATACCAAATTAGCATTGGAGTTTGTCCGGTTCCTGCTATCGGAAAGCGGTGGACAGGCTATTATCTCGGAAATGGGTCAAACACCCGTTGTCCCTTCAGTCACTTTGACTTATGATAGTATTCCTGAACTTTTAAAAGAATTTGCATTGAAGAAATAAAGTTAATTGAATTTGATAAAACTAAAGGTTTGAATTTAAAGCACCCCATAAACAGCATCACAGCGAATTTCTCCTGGTTTAGGCTGATACTTACATTCTTAGGTGGTGTATTGCTACTGTTTATAATAGCACCAATACTTGGGATGGTTCTTGCAACACCGCTGGAAAGTGTTGTTGCAACTGCAGTTGAACCCGAAGTTAAAGAAAGTATCTGGCTGACTATTTGGATTGCAATATTTGCCACCACTGTATTTTCAATATTATCAATACCACTTGCCTACATGTTAGCACGATACGATTTCCCGTTTAAAAGATTAGTCTCTGGCATAGTTGATCTACCGGTGGTAATTCCACATTCGGCTGCAGGGATAGCTTTGCTGGGATTTATGGCTCGTGAAAGCATACTTGGGAAAACTTCATCTGCCCTGGGATTTAGTTTTATAGGAACTCCTGCCGGAATTGCCATGGCAATGGCATTTGTCAGTGTTCCATTTCTGATTAACTATGCCCGTGAGGGTTTTGCAGCAGTACCTATAAGGCTTGAGAAGGCGGCATTAAGTCTTGGCGCATCGCCTTCAAGGGTGTTTTTTACGATATCTATGCCACTTGCCTGGAAGAGCATTGTTTCTGGTCTGATTATGATGTTTGCCCGCGGGATGAGTGAGTTCGGAGCCGTTGTAATTGTGGCATATCACCCAATGATTACACCCGTTCTGATTTTTGAGCGGTTTGGTGCATTCGGGTTAAAATATGCCCGTCCAGTGGCAGTCATTTTCATTGGGGTTTGTTTGGCCGTTTTTATTTTAGTCCGATTAATTGCCCGAAAGGAGAATAAAAATGCTTAGGGTTGAAGGAGTTTCCAAAAAATTAAAACAATTTGAATTAACCGATATCAACTTTCATGTTCAGGAAGGCGAGTATTTCATGCTGCTTGGACCATCCGGCGCAGGAAAAACCATAATTCTCGAATTACTTGCCGGGTTAATAAAACAGGATTCCGGGGAAATCTATGTAAAAAATAAAGAGGTTACTGGTTTAGGGATTGGGAAGCGTGGAATAGGGCTGGTGTTTCAGGATCTGGCAGTTTTCCCTAATATGACAGTAGCCCAAAATATTGGATATGCCATTCGCCGAAAAAGGTATTCCGCTACTGAGGTGAATAAAAAAGTTTACAAATTAGCCGAAGAACTCTCCATTTCTCATCTTTTAAAAAGAAACCCGGCTTCGCTTTCCGGTGGGGAGCTACAAAGAGTGGCACTGGCAAGAACTTTAGCCCTTGAACCAAAAGTGCTTTTACTCGATGAACCCTTATCTTCCATTGATATTCAGCTTAAGTCTAACCTTAAAGGTTTATTAAAAGGGTTAAATAACGGGGGACAAACCATCGTTCATGTTACGCACGATTATGATGAGGCAATATCATTAGGCACCAATGTAGCAGTGGTAAATAATGGTAAAATAATTCAAACCGGTAGCCCGGTTGAGGTTTTTCAAAATCCGTCATCGGAGTTTGTGGCTAGTTTTGGCGGGATTAAAAATTTTTTTAAAGGTTCATTTGTACAAAATTCTGAGCATGGCTTAAGGTGTTTCAGCACTTCAAATATCAGTTTATGGTTATATGCTGATGATCCTCAAACGGAAGGATTTGTCTGCTTTCCTGAAAATGCAGTTATACTATCTATCAACTTACCTGATAATAGTGCCATAAATACATACCATGGCAAAGTAACGGATATCTTTCAACAAAAACATGGACTTGAGGTTTGGGTAGATGTTGGAGTCCCTTTTGCTGCAATGGTTACCTGGGAATCGATAGATAGACTTGGCATTTCTATAGGTAAGGAGGTATGGGTTTCGATTAAAGCGAATTCACTGAGGTTTATACCTAAGATATTGTAGATCTATAGGTAAATAGCAGAGAATGCAAAATTGTAGGTATTAATTTTATTGCAAAATATCTGTTAAAGAGCTATCCTTTTGAGATGCCAGAGCAATGTATTGAATGGCAAAGAAAATAGTTAAAACTATGATTGCCAGCAAAAAGACCGATATTGTGAAGTAAAGGGTTGTGAAAAATATGATCATATTTTCCAGGAGATAAAGCAAAAAAAGGATTGACCCGTAATATCTTCCACTTTTGATGAGGTTGCCAATAAGGTCAATAATCAAACCTGTTAAAACAAAAATGCCTTGACCTAACAGAACCATAAGTATTGCCTCTTTCCCAATTGGGTTAAAAGAGAATTTATGGTAAATTGATTCAATCAATTGGTCTTTCCAAAACAGGTATAGCACACCGGTTAAAATACCCGCTACAAAGAAGACAATGGGAGATATAGACAAATTTTTGATTTTTATACCATTTTCCTTCCTTAGGTAATTTTCATACCGGCTTATCCCAATGGCACTCAATGTCCAAAGGGCCAGGAACAGCATCGTAATGGCCCAGAATCTCCATGAATGCCAATCGGAATTGTGATCAATGAAGCTAAAGGGGAATGGGGTGGGGTAAGGTTCAATTTTTTTCATGAATTCGTTGGAAATAAACCCGGTTTGATTGCCATTCCTGATCATAATCCAGTATTTGTCAGATGCAAGTGCCACAATTGTATCACCGCGCGAAAGGGATCCTATGGCACGTGAAAGCTTTGAAGGATCGGACCGAATGTTTAAATTGCGGGATGTAACTACATACCGTTCCCGCGTATTATTTCGTTCTGGTTTTGTGCAAGAGCAAAATAACACCAGGGTAATAAAAGAAAATAGAAGTCTGATTTTCACAACAATTCTAATCCCTAATCCAACCCAAATTTATTAAATCGTTGGAATTAATGAAAAGATAATTTTAGGGATTTGAAGTATTAGTGTTGATTGTGATTTCTGATTTAAAATGGAACTTTTTACGATAGATTTGAGAATATAATTGTTTAAAGCAAAAACCAATATAGATTAAGATCAAACCAGCATAACACATAAATTTAGTTTTCTCTCAGCACAAACTCATCGTATTCCAGCTCAAATTTCAGCTTATGCCTTGATTCTTCCTGGGCTAGTGATAGGAATAGTGTACGGAGATCGCTGCTGGGAGCCTTTTCTGAAAGTTTCATGTAAAGCTTGAAAGCAGCTTTTTCACGCTTCATGGCGAGAACAAGGGCCTGCTCATAGGTCATATCGGCAGTTGCCTCAGATCGAACTACAAAATCTGCAATACGTAAATCCTGAACTTTTGCGGTTGGCAAGTTGTAAACCCCTTCATCTTTTATTTTTATTAAACGGGCTTTATGCCCGATCTCTTCGCTGGCAAATTGCTCAAAGGTTTTTTTCATGTCATCGGTCCGGGCTGTTTTAGCCAGTTCAGTGTAGAAATTAACGGCATTCTGCTCATTCTGGATAGCAAAGTCCAGGATGTCATTGATGTTGGTAAAGTCATTCATGGTTTAAAAAATTTGTTTTGTCACGCTGAACAGAGAAAAAATCTTAAAGTTTCAGTAAATGATCCTTTGTAATGCTCAGCTTGACAAAGTTGTTATTATTTACTTAGGTTATTTTCAAACTCCTCATCAAATCTCTTCATTAAATGATTGCATCCATGTTTAAACAATAAACTACTGCCATTGTTCTGGGTAGAAACAAATTCGTGAGTTATCATTTTACCGTTAACTGGAAGCAGCGATAACGCTTCGGTTCTAACATCTTCAATATCGTTTATACCATTTGACCCGAATGATTTCAACAGCTCGATCAGCTGCCCGGCTGAGGTTTTTTCAACTTTGGGTTTTAGTGCCGGGTCAAATACCTGAATCATCCTTTGGGTGTTGGTAAACGATCCTCCGGATTCAAACCAAAATGAGGCTGGGAGTATTAAATCTGCCTGCAATGCGGTTTCGCTCATAAATACATCCTGAACAACCTTAAAATCGGCTTTGCTGAAAATTTCCCGGATTGATTCCTTGTCTTTTGCACAACCCAGTGGGTCTTCACCAAAAATAAACAGGTTTTTGAATTCGCCCTTCTCAAATCGTTCGGTAAAGCACTCATCAGCAACTCCCGGGAAATTATTTAATCCCCAACTTTTCTCCATTCTTGAAATAAATTCATTGTTGTTTAAATCCTGCAACCCAACTCCTGTTTTTGGCCTAATACCCATGTCGAATAAACCCTGAGAGTTGTTTTTTTGCTTTAAGGCTATAATACCTGTTGATGTTTTTCCAAGTTTGCCGGTTATTAGCGCCAGGTTGATAATCTCCCTGGCCGTATCGGAATTTATCTCTTTCTCACTGAAAATCAGAATGGCATTCAACTCGTTATTATACAATTCTGCAAAATCGCTTACACATACGCAATCGCAGTCACATTCGCTAAAGCAAGCCTCTGAGCATAATTTCTTAAAGTCTTCTTTAAGGAGTTCTTTTTTGTATTCGGAGTACCCAGAGCAGTTATCCTTAATAAACATGCTGTTTTGCTTGCCGTTTGATACTAAATAGTAGTTTACAGCTTTGATAAAATGATAGTAAGATTTTACGGTATTAAACTTAGCTGCTTTTTGTTTTAATGGGCTCTTGGGGTTAGTTGAAATAACTTCCACCGGTTTATTGGTTGAGTTGATCATGTAACCTACAACCGGGTTGTCGCGGCTAATTTCTGACCCCAACAGGAAAAATCTGGATGCCCCTTTGAGGTCTGCAAAGGGTACATTTCCTATCGAATCGGTTGAGTAGCCTTTAGCTCCGCCAAGGTAATGGAAACTGTTGATATTATTGGTTTTTGCCCCTCTCCGGGCAAGCTTTTGGACCAGGTACTGCTCCTCATTAGTTAACCCCGCACCTGCAAAAAATGCATTTTGATCAGGTTCAACAGCTTTTATTTTCTGATTAATGATATCATAAGCCATTTCAAAAGTAATCTCTACAAAAGAACCATTCACTTTTTGCAATGGTTTGGTAATTCTGGTTGGATCGTTATAGAAACGGTAACCAAATTTTCCATACATACATAGATTACCATCCTTATTCACCATGCCGTTGGCACCTGTAACCCTCATTAAAAATCCAGCCCG
Source organism: uncultured Rikenellaceae bacterium (assembly GCA_964552655.1). Classification (GTDB taxonomy): domain Bacteria; phylum Bacteroidota; class Bacteroidia; order Bacteroidales; family Tenuifilaceae; genus CAZKHG01. The sequence goes on along the minus strand of CAZKHG010000005.1, from coordinate 88,843 downwards.
ATGATGGAAAGTTAATTTGCATCCCACTGAACAGTAGCCACAAATGGTTTCAAATGTTTCCATCTTTACCGGGCCTGGTTTAAACGGAACATTTTCTGTAATTGCCCCGGTTGGGCATGCTGAAATACACATACCGCACGATTCACATTTTGTATCCTGCAATCTGTCTCCAAATGCAGGAGCAACATAGGTCTCAAAACCTCGCTTCACCAGGGTTAAAGCATTTGCCCCAACCACTTCTTTGCAAATTCTTACACAGCGTGAGCAAAGAATACACTTGTTGTTGTCAATTTCAATATAAGGATGTGCAAAGTTAACCAGGTGTTCCTTATGCTCTCCGGCAAATTTTGACTGATCGGCATTGTATTTATCGGCATGTTTTTTAAGATCACAGTCGAAATAGGCAACACAGCCACACTCAAGGCATCGTTTTGTCTCCTGGAGCGCTTGCTCCTCGTTGTAACCAAGTTCTACCTCGAGAAAATTATTTCTTTCAACGGGCTCAAGAACAGGCATTTCCTGTCGGAATTGTTTCTGATACCTGGTGATGTAATCTTTTTTCTCCTGTTTCTTAAAGTTGTCCTTTTTGCTAAGGAATTCTTTCGCCTGAGCCTCCACTTTCTCTCCCATAAGGTACTGATGGCAGCTGTTTGAGGCAATTTTTGCCTGTGCAATGGCTTCAATTAACGTTGCAGGGCCAGTTACACCATCACCTGCGGCAAAAACTGATGGAATGCCGGTTTGCAGTGTGCTTTTATCGGCTTCAATATCGCCCCATTTAGTGGCTTTCAGCTGCCCGTTTAGGGAGTACTTATTAATATCATCCAGAAAGTTTATCTCAGTTTTTTGGCCAATTGCAGCAAGGATATAATCAAATTCAAGTTCAAACTCCGATCCCTCTTTTGGAACTGGCCTTCTTCTTCCGGAAGCATCAGGTTCACCGAGTTCCATCCTGATTAAAGTCATTGACTTCAGTTTGCCATTTTCATCCTTATTCACCTTTACTGGTGCGGTAAGAAACATGTATTCTACCCCTTCCAGTTTCGATTCATGGATTTCAATAGGATTTGCAGGCATCTCGGCTTCTGTTCTACGGTAAACAACCTTTACATCCGTACTTCCGCATCTTATCGAAGTCCGGCAGCAGTCCATCGCTGTATTCCCACCTCCAACCACTGCAACCCGTTTGCCAGCGAGATCATATTTCTGGCCGGTTACCTCCATATTTCTTAGAAAATCGATGCCTGAAAAAACACCATCAGCGTCTTCTCCTTCACAACCAAGCAGGGTGCCCCTTTGTGAACCAATGGTTAATATTACCGCATCGTATTTTTCCGATAATTCTTTGTAGCTAAGGTTATCGCCTAGTTTTTTATTGTAGAAAATGTTTACACCAAGTTCTGTGATATTGTCCACCTCTTTTTGAAGGAGATCATTTGGTAACCGGTATTCCGGAATTCCATACCGCAACCAACCCCCGGCGTGGGGTTGTGCTTCAAATATATCGCATTGATGCCCTTTTTGTTGTAAAAAATAGGCAGATGATAAACCGCCCGGACCGGCACCTATTATAGCCACTTTTTTCCCGGTGGTTGGCGCTATTTCAGGTTTATATTTTGATGATGAAGCAAGATCAAAATCTGCTGCAAAACGTTTCATGTAATCAATACCAACACCGGTGCCTTCATCCAAAAGGTTTCTGCGACAGGCTGCTTCGCATGGTCGAACACAAACCCTGCCACAAATTGCCGGTAACGGGTTGGTTTCCTTGATCACTTTAACAGCTTCGCTGTATAGCCCTTTCTCAATTAAGGAGATATAACCCTGAACATCAACCCCGGCAGGGCAACGCTCACGGCATGGAGCAACACAATCGGCATAGTGGTTACTCATAATCAGGTCCAGAGCGGTTTTACGGGCTTTTTTAACCCTGTCATTTTCCGTGTTTATCACCATTCCCTCTGCAATTCTGGTAGAACAGGATGGCTGGAGGTTACGTTGTCCGCCGATTTCTACAACACACAAGTAGCAAGCTGAGAATGGTTCAAGCCGTGGGTCGTGGCATAAAGTTGGTATTTCAATGCCGTTGCGTTTAGCTATATCGAGTATGTAATCCCCTTTATTGCCGGTTACATTTTTACCGTTTAGAATTATATTGATTTGATCGCTCATACTTAATCAGTTAGCTTTTATCGATTTATCTGAATATTTTTAGGAAAGTTTTATGGCTTCAAACTTGCATCTGGAATAGCACTCACCGCACTTTGTACATTTATCCTGATGAATAAAATGCACCTTTTTCTTTTCCCCTTCGATGGCATGAACTGGGCATTTTAACCCACAGACCATGCATCCCGTGCACTTGTCGGGAATTATTTCGTAGGTTAACAATTTCTTACAGTTTAATGCTGGGCATTTCTTATCCCTTATATGTGCCTCATACTCATGTCTGAAGTATTTTATTGTAGTGAGTACCGGGTTTGGGGCTGTCTGTCCAAGCCCGCATAATGAGCTGTCTTTAATCTGATGCGCCAACTCTTCCAACTTTTCGATATCTCCCTCCACTCCGTTTCCTTCGGTAATTCTGGTGAGAATTTCCAGCATTCGTTTTGTTCCGATCCTGCAGAAAGTGCACTTGCCGCACGATTCCTTTTGGGTAAAATCCAGGAAGAATCTTGCCACATCAACCATACAGGTTGTTTCGTCCATAACCACCATTCCCCCTGATCCCATAATTGCACCTGTGGCGTTTACCTGGTCATAGTCAATTTGCAGATCGGCGAGGTGTTTTGGGATGCAACCACCTGAAGGACCGCCCATTTGAACAGCTTTAAACTCTTTGTTGTTCTGTATTCCACCACCTAGTTTATAAATTATATCCTTCAGGGTGATTCCCATTGGGACTTCCACCAAACCACCATGATTTATTTTACCGGTTAAGGCAAAAACTTTGGTTCCTTTGCTTTTCTCGGTACCATACTTGTTGAATGATTCAGCCCCGTTAAGGATAATGTAAGGTATGTTGGCAAAGGTCTCAACATTATTGATGTTAGAGGGTTTTTTCCATAGGCCCGATTCGGCAGGGAAGGGTGGACGTTTGGCAGGCATCCCACGTTTACCTTCTATTGATGCCATTAATGCAGTTTCTTCTCCGCAAACAAATGCACCGGCCCCTTCCTTGACAAAAATATCAAGGTTAAACCCATCAACACCACAGATATTCTCGCCTAAATATCCCTTGTTTCGGGCTTGTTCCAGTGCAATATTCAGGCGTTTTATAGCGAGGGGATACTCCGCCCGGCAGTAAATAATGCCACCTGTTGCACCAATCGCATATCCTCCGATTATCATTCCTTCGATGACCGAGTGGGGATCGCCTTCAAGGAGTGAACGATCCATAAAAGCACCCGGATCGCCTTCATCAGCATTGCAAATGATGTATTTTTCATCCGATTTGCTATTACGGGCAAAGCGCCATTTTAGCCCGGTTGAAAAGCCACCGCCACCCCTGCCACGTAATCCTGAATCGAGAACGGTTTGAATTACCTGTTCTTGTGTAACTTTTTTAAGGGCAATATTTTTTAATGCCATATAACCATTTCGCTCTTCATACTCCCTGATACTCTCAGGGTCTATATAGCCACAATTGCGAAGGGCTATCTTTACCTGACCTTCGAAATATGCATTATCAGGGGTGTCAAACAGATCGGTTTTAACAATATAATCCCTTATCGGGTTAAACCCAAGAACGTGTTGCTGGAGGATTTCAATTGCTTTATCCTCGTTCACATCCCCGTATATATATGAACCGCTATCATCTACTACCTCTACCAAAGGTTCGCGGTAGCACATTCCGATACAGCTGGTTTTCTTAAGTTCAAAATCAAGTTTTTCTACCTCTTGCAGAGCTTTTATTTTATTATACACCTTGTTGGCACCTGCGGCTATTCCACAGCTGCCTAAACCTACAATAACCTTAGTCTTTGTCATCTTATTAATTTATTTTAGGTGGCTGATCAATGGCTGCCAGCAGGTTGGTTCTCTTTTATCCGGATTTCTTTAATTATTTTAACAGCGGCATTCCCGGTTAATTTCCCGTATGCTTCATCGCCAATCATCATTACAGGAGCTAATGAGCAACAGCCCAGGCAGGCAACTGATTCCAGGGTGAAGAGCTTGTCCTCCGTGGTTTCACCGTCTTTAATATTCAAGGCTTCTTTTATTGCATCGGATATGGCATCTGCATTCTGAACATGACAGGCAGTACCATGGCATACTTTTATGATATTTTTCCCAACCGGGTGTAAACGAAACTGGGCATAAAACGTGGCTACACCATACATATCGCTTAAACTCAACCCCAATTCTTTTGATATTTTTTCGAAAACTTTTCTGGGGATATACCCATACGCTTCTTGAGCTCCTTGCAAAATTGGGATCATGTTCCCTTTTTTGCCTTTATACTTTTTTATCAACGGATCAATTACACTCAAATTAATCTCCTCAGCTCCATTTTTACCTTGTATTTGGTTAACCGGGATTCTTTGAATTCGCATAGAATTAATTTATTAGATTAATAGTAGCATTTATAGCTTGGAGGCGGTAAAAGTAAACAGATCGTTTAAATATAAAAACGATAGTGAAATATTTTATTGAAGGATCAAAAAGAACTGGCCAGGTAGGTGGTGAACCGGCCTGACCAGTGTATTAAAAGCAACGAACTAAACAGCTCCTTGAGCAATCATTGAATCAGCAACTTTTACGAAACCTCCAATGTTGGCTCCATCAACATAGTTGATGAACCCATCCTCTTTTGTACCATACTTACGGCAGGTTTCGTGGATATCAATCATAATGCGATGCAATCTTTGATCAACCTCTTCACGGGTCCATGACAGACGAAGTGAATTCTGAGACATTTCCAAACCTGAAGTTGCTACACCACCTGCATTGGCAGCTTTGCCGGGGCCAAAAAGTATTTTGGCATTTAAGTAAACCTCAATGGCTTCTGGTGTTGATGGCATATTGGCACCTTCTGATACACAGATACAACCATTCTTTACAAGGGTTTTGGCCTCTTCGCCATTTATTTCGTTTTGAGTTGCACTTGGAAGGGCAACATCGCACTTAATACCCCATGGGCGTTCACCCGGGAAGAAATCGCAACCGTATTTTTCAGCATATTCTTTAATTCGGCCACGTTTCTCGTTTTTTAGCCACATAACGAAGTTGAGTTTTTCGGTATCTATTCCTTTGGGATCATATATGAATCCTTCGGAATCGGATAGTGTAACGCACTTTCCGCCAAACTCATTAACTTTTTCAACGGTATATTGGGCAACGTTGCCTGATCCGGATACCGTTACAACTTTACCCTTGAACGATTCACCGCGGGTTTTAAGCATTTCCTGTGCAAAGTACACGTTGCCGTAACCTGTTGCTTCAGGGCGAATTAATGAACCACCCCATAAACGACCTTTGCCGGTTAATACACCTGTAAACTCATTCCGAATCCTTTTGTATTGGCCAAACATATACCCAATTTCACGACCACCAACACCTATATCACCAGCCGGAACATCGGTATCTGGTCCTATATGACGGCTCAGCTCAGTCATGAAACTCTGACAGAATCGCATTACCTCTTTATCTGATTTTCCTTTTGGATCAAAATCGGATCCCCCTTTACCACCGCCCATAGGTAGGGTTGTAAGGCTATTTTTAAAAACCTGTTCGAAAGCAAGGAACTTAAGGATGCCCAAATTTACCGTTGGGTGAAAACGTAAGCCACCCTTATATGGACCAATGGCGCTATTCATCTCAATCCGGAAGCCCCTGTTCACCTGTATTTCGCCTTTGTCATCAATCCAGGGAACCTTGAACATAATTACCCTTTCAGGTTCGGTGATTCTCTCAAGAATTTTTTCACTGTAATAAATAGGATGCTCTTCCATATATGGAATGATACTTTCAACCACCTCTTTTACAGCTTGATGGAATTCCAGTTCTGCTGGGTTTTTAGCAACCAGGTTGGCCATAAACTTGTTAACTTTCTCGTTGACAGCTTGATTTTTCATGTTATTTATTTTTGGTTAATGAATGGGTTTATAAAATGAATATTATGTAAAATTTGATGCTGAAATTACCTTTTAAAAAATTACCAATCAACAGAACATGTTTAAATACAGTTATATACCTATGCAAATCATACGCACTTTACTTAACCCTTCTAAGTGTAACACGTATTTTCCTGATTGATGATATAATTTTGTGAAAATTCTTTTATCTTGAAGCAATTTGCGGGTTAATCCGAACTATCCTAAAAATATTACTATGTCACAGCAATCGCATTCAAACCCCGAGGACTTTTTTAAGCTACTTGCCCAGAACAAGGAACGGTTGAAAGAATTAGCAGCTATTAATCATGCAATTGACATTGTAAAAGAAGGGAAACCCATTGCGGATACATTGCACCAGTTCTGCATGATTTTACCTGATGCCTGGCAATACCCCGAGAACACTGTTGCAAGAGTTAAATTTAGTAGTTTCGAATTTCAAACTTCAGGGTTTAAGGAAACACCCTGGTGCCAACGTCAGGGATTCGAAACCATTGATGGGGAGTATGGTTCGATTGAGATATTTTATACCCGTGAGTTCCCTACCGAATACGAAGGGCCTTTTTTAAAGGAGGAACGGGATTTAATAGATAATTTGGCCAATATAATTTCTGGTTATTTGAATAGCATTAAAGGGAAAAAAATAATCAGGGAGGTTAAAGTAAGCCAGCGCAAAAAATCCGAAACAGAAACGGCAACCAGCAAGAAGCTGCTGCAAAGGTTTATCAACCAACACAACCTCGACAGGGATATCTATCATGACCTCATGCCATTCAAAGTTCAGGAGATTCTTTTGATTTCGACACTTTATGATGCGTATAGCATAGAAAAGGAAGATAGATTAACAGATAACATCCTGGGCGAATATTCTAAACTTAGTTTATCAAGTGTTCCCCGGATTACTGGCGTATCAAACCTGGAAGAAGCCCTTGAGAAGTTGGAGGAGAAGTACTACAACATGATTATTATCATGATGGGTGCCGATACCATTACCCCTCTTGAAACCAGTAAGCGGATTAAGTCAGAGTATGCGCATATACCTCTTTACTTGCTTGTAAATAATAGCACTATTGTTAACGAAATGGAGAAGAATCCTGTCACAATTGCTAGTATTGATAAGGTTTATGTATGGAACGGCGATCCAAAGGTTTTTTTCACTATGATTAAACTTCTTGAGGATAAGGTTAATATTGAGAATGATACCCGAGTTGCGCTTACCAGATTAATCTTACTAGTAGAAGATTCACCTAAATACTATTCCCGTTACCTGCCATTGCTTTATAGCAGCGTGCTTGAGCAAACCAAACGTGTAATTGAAGATGTTAGCACCGATGATCTGTATAAAGTTCTAAGAATCAGAATTAGACCTAAAATTATTTTAGCCGGAACTTACGAGGAAGCCATTGAAATTTTTACCCGCTATAAGAACTTCATGCTTTGCCTTATTTCTGACGTTAAATTCTATAAAGGTGGGGTATTAGATGAGAATGCAGGCATGCAGCTGGTTACCCATGTTAGAAAAGAGTTGCCAAACCTGCCCATCATAATCCAGTCCTATGAACCTACAAAAGAGGAAATGGCATTCAACCTGAAAGTTTCATTTATCAATAAAAATTCTGAAAGCCTGCTGCTGGAGATTAAGAATTTTCTCAGCAATTTTCTTGGTTTTGGTGATTTTGTTTTTAAGGATTCTGCCGGGAACCCAATTGCCATAGCCTCATCAATGGAAGAATTCGAAAAAGCTTTGCGAATAATCCCCGATGACAGTTTGCTATACCATGCCCAGAAAAATCACTTCTCCATGTGGCTTTCCGCACGTGGTGAAATACAGGTGGCCCGAATCATTCACCCATCTACCATTGATGATTTTTCCGGTCCCCAGGAGATCAGGGATTACCTATTAAGCACCCTGAAAAAGTACCGGCAGGAGAAACGGAGAGGGAAAATTGTAGGGTTTGATACTGCATGGGAAGTTGATGAGAGCAATATTGTGAGTTTAGCCGATGGATCATTTGGGGGTAAAGGGAGAGGCCTTTCATTTATTAATAACCTTATTTACACCTTTGATATTTCTCAGTACACCCCGAATATCAACCTTCGGACACCTCGTACCTCTATTATCGGGACCAATGAATATGAGTGTTTTATGGAGCGTAACGGGCTGTACGAGAAAGTTTTTGCTGCATCAAGTTATCTTCAGATTCAAAAATACTTCCTTGAAGCCGAGCTATCCGATCAGCTTAAAATAAGGTTGGACAGATTGCTTCAGATTTACCACCGACCACTTGCCGTACGATCATCGGGTTTGCTTGAGGATTCAATCATGCAGCCATTCGCAGGGATTTTTGAAACGTATATTGTACCAAACAATCACCCTGATAAACGGATCAGGCTTAAGCAGACAATGGACGCAATTAAGCTGGTTTATGCATCGGTTTTTTCTGATACAGCCCGTGGGTATATCCGTGCCATAAATTACAAAATAGAAGATGAACGAATGGCTGTTATTATACAGGAAGTGGTAGGCAATACATTTGGCAACTACTACTATCCTCATATCAGCGGGGTGGCTCAGTCCTATAATTTCTACCCCTTTGGCCATATTCAACCCGATGATGGTTTTGCCAACATTGCCCTTGGCCTTGGTAAATATGTTGTTGAAGGGGAGCGATCTTACCGTTTTTGCCCAAAATACCCAACACTGATAAACTACTCAACCAATGATCTGGTAAAAAATTCGCAGGTCGAATTTTTTGGAGTAGATCTGCTTAAGCACGACATAAATTTGCTCGAAGGCGATGAAGCAGGTTTGGCAAGGCTGGATCTGTTTGAGTCGGAGAGGCAAGGTACACTTAAACATTGTGTATCAGTGTTTAACCCCGAGAACAACTCCTTATCCCCCGGGTTGAGCCAAAGTGGACCAAGAGTAGTTAATTTTGCAAATATTCTCAAATACAACTACATCCCATTGGCACAAACCATTCAGGTGGTGCTGGATATTGTGAAAGAGGCACTGGGTGCTGCCTGTGAAATTGAATTTGCAGTTGACCTTAATAGAGATACAAATTATAAATCGTCGTTCTTCCTGCTTCAGATTAAACCCATGATGGGCAATACCCAGGACTATAAGGTGAGCATTGATGGCCTCGATATGAGCAAAGTTATTTTATTATCACGCCATGGAATGGGTAACGGTTATATCAACTCAATTGCAGATATTGTTTATATTCGAAAAGAGACATTCGACAAAACTGCTACTCCGGAGATGGCCAATGAGGTTACCTTTATTAATAACAAGCTGATTGAATTGAATAGGAAGTGCATCCTGATCGGGCCTGGCCGTTGGGGTACCCGTGACCGTTGGATTGGAATTCCTGTCACCTGGCCTCAAATATCCCAGGCTAAAATAATTGTGGAAACCAGCTTCGATGACTTCCCGCTCGATGCCTCCTATGGATCCCACTTCTTCCACAACGTAATATCCATGAACGTTGGGTATTGCTCAGTGCACGATGCCGATAATACAACTAAAATTGATTGGAATATATTAAATAGCTTACCATCTGTAACAGAAACAAAATATTTCAGGCACGTTCAGCTGCCAAAACCAATGATTATCAGGATGGATGGACGACAAAGGATTATTGTAGCCAGCACCGAGTAGTTTTTAGTATCAGATATTTGTAGTATTTGTGACTTTGATTTGCTTGATAGTAATCGTTTAATAAATGGAAAATCTAGCTAACGATTTAAGAAAAGGGAAGTACTATTTTGCCGAAACGGCATTTGACATGTTGATGAAAAGCCGTATTCAGAATGTCCTGCTAATTTGCAGCAAGTACGATGCTTTTATGCTTGAAGAGGATGGCCGTATTGATGAGCAGATTTTTAACGAATACGTTGCCCTGAACTTGAGGTATCCGCCGATGTTTTTTCAGGTTACTTCAGCCGATGAGGCTTTTGCTATGCTTAAAAGCCAGCAGATTGATATGGTTATCTCCATGCTGAATGTAGAGGGAATGGATACTTTCTCCCTGGCTAAAAAGATTAAAAATCTATACCCTCAAATACCAATTGTTGTTCTTACCCCATTTTCAAGGGAAGTTTCCCTTAAACTCAGTAAAGAGGATTTAAGCGCTATTGATTATGTTTTTGCGTGGCTCGGCAATGCCAATATCATGCTCTCAATCATTAAATTAGTTGAGGATGAGCTTAACGCCGAATTTGATATTAACGAGGTAGGCGTTCAGTGCATACTGCTTGTGGAAGATTCAATCCGGTTCTACTCCAGCTATTTGCCTCATCTATATAAAATAATCTTTACACAGAGTAAGGAATTTATGTCCGAAGGGTTGAATGAGCATCAGAAGATGCTCCGTTTAAGGGGACGACCCAAAATACTCCTGGCAAGAAATTTTGAACAGGCTGTGGCTGTTTATGAGAAATACAAGAATAATATCCTGGGTGTTATTACCGATATGAGCTATTCATATAACGGTAAAATGGAACAGCGCGCAGGTGTAAAGCTAATTGAAATGCTTAAGGCTGATAATATCTACCTGCCAATTCTTCTTCAATCATCCGACATTAATAACCGTCTTCTGGCTAAGCAGATGAAAGTGGGTTTCCTGCATAAGTACTCCAAAACCTTGTCTTTAGAACTTCGTGATTTCGTGATGAAGTATTTTGCCTTTGGGGATTTTATTTTCGAGGATGCAATTACTGGTCAGGAGATTTTCAGGGCCAATGACCTCCGTTCATTGCAGGAGTTGATTTTTCAGGTTCCCGATAGTTCGCTGCTTTATCATATTAAACGTAACCATATATCCAAATGGCTCACAGCCAGGGCGCTTTTCCCAATAGCTGAGATTTTTAAGTACTTTACCACAGAAGATTTTGATAATCTTGATGATATAAGGAGGTTTATATTCGATACCATTGACAGGTACAGGCAGAGCAAAGGGAGGGGGATAGTTTCCAAATTTTACCGCGATAGCTATGATGAGTACCAGATATTTTCGAGAATTGGCGATGGATCCATGGGTGGAAAGGGCAGAGGCTTGGCATTTATAGATTCGGTTCTGAAAAGGAACTACCTGATCCATAAATTCGAAGGGGTTACGTTAACCATACCGCGAACACTTGTTCTTTGCACAGATGTTTTTGAGGAGTTCATGGAAACAAACAACCTTTTCCCCATTGCCATGTCCGATATAAGCAATGATGAAATTCTCCGGCATTTCCTGAATGCAGCTATACCAACCAGAATTCATAAAGACTTATACTCATTCCTTTCAATTGCCAGTAACCCTATTGCTGTTCGTTCATCAAGTTTATTGGAGGATTCCCACTATCAGCCTTTTGCCGGTATCTACTCCACATACATGATACCAAATATAAGGGAGAATGAACACCAGATGCTCGAAATTATGGGACAAGCCATTAAATGCGTTTATGCATCAGTGTACTATAAGGAAAGCAAAGCATACATGCAGGCAACCCAGAATATCATTGATGAAGAACGTATGGCTATTGTATTGCAGGAAGTGGTTGGTTCGCCCTTTGGGTATAAGTTTTACCCTTCATTTTCCGGTGTTGCCCGATCTCTTAACTTTTACCCGTTAGAACCGGAGCAACCCTCAGATGGTATAGCTAGTATAGCACTTGGTCTTGGTAAACATGTTGTTGAGGGGAAGCCCTGCTTACGATACTCCCCTAAATTTCCCAAAAAGGTTTTTCAGCTTTCAAACCCTGATATTGCTTTAAGGGAAACACAAAAAACATTTCTGGCTCTGGATCTCAGAGAATCAAGTTTTGTACCCTCAACTGATGATGCCATTAACCTTATCGAATCAGACATTCGGGATGCATTTAGTGATGGAACTCTGGATTTGATTACCTCAAGTTACGACTATCATAGCCAGCAGATCAGGGAGGGCTATAATGGGCAAGGGACACCAATTGTCAGCTTCTCAGGGGTAATAAAACATAATAAATTCCCTTTATCAGAAATTTTAAACACACTCTTATTCATTGGCGAGCAGGAGATGAATTCACCTGTTGAAATAGAGTTTGCTGTAAACCTGAACACCCCTGCAGATCAACCTAAACTCTTCAGCTTTTTACAAATCAGGCCTATTGTTCAAAACAAGGAAATTGTTAGTGTCGATATTGATAGCTTACCAAAAGATAACCTGATTTTGCTTACAGACTCAGCGTTGGGCAATGGCAGAAATTCTGATATAAGGGATATTGTAATGGTTAAACCTGAAAGGTTCGATCCTGCTAAAACATCCGAAATAGCCTTAATGATTGACGATATAAACCAAAAACTGGTAAAAGAGAACTCAAATTACATCCTGATTGGTCCCGGTCGCTGGGGCTCTGCCGATAAATGGTTGGGAATTCCGGTTAAATGGCCGCAAATTTCCGGGGCTAAAGTAATTGTTGAAGCTGGTCAGGAAAACTACAGGATTGACCCCAGCCAGGGTACACATTTTTTTCAGAATCTCACTTCGTTCAGGGTGGGTTACTTAACTGTTAACCCCTATATCAAACAAGGATTTTTAGATTACAACTATCTGGAAAATGCCCCTGTAATTTATGAGAATGATTTCATCAGGCATATCCGGTTTCCAGACCCAATGGATATTATTATCAACGGGCAAAAACGACAAGCTGCCATTTTAAAACATAAAGTGAAAGAGGATTTGTAGTGGTTGAATTTATCTGGAAGGCATGTTATTCCCTTAAAGTTTTCCTAATCTTAGTCAACGTCTTTTGCCCCTTATTTCTAATCCCGGGGGTTCCATCAATCATCATTAGCTCAATTACATGAGGGAGCTCATCTTTGATCCAATCATACCTGCCTGACAGGTAAAGAAGAATATCCAAACAATGAACTTTAACTGCTGGTTTCATTACCGGGTTCATCAACCATTCAAAACAGACCTCTACAACCGGCTCCAAATCAGCTTGCAGGAATAGTTTACAGGTATCTTTTGGCAGTTTATCCTGGTTGCAAAACTCCATGGCAATATTAATTAGTTTGCAGAAGTGCCTTTGTAAACTGGGGCTTTTGATATCGGGGAGCACTATAATAATCCTGGAAAGGCACTGAGAGAAAAGTTCCGGGTTCCTGGTAAGTACATTCTCCAGCACCCAGGCGGAGTGGAAGCTTAGCATTTCGTTATCCGACTGACAAAGAGCAAAAAGGGTGGAAATGCCATCCTCAATTTCAGAGAATTGATCGGCCAGGGCTAAAACCTCTTTTTTCCTCATCGCATAGTTTAAACGTTCAATAAGCCTATCTTTTTCCATATATTTGTCATTTCGATTCAGGGCAAATCGACCAAATATTATATTTCTATCTGATTTTTTCAACCATGACTAAAATAGCGATTTACTGCTTAACGAATGAATAAAAACGATGATATTTTAGAAAATCTTTTCTATAAACACCCTTTCAAACCGGGTGAATTGAGTCGTTTGGTTTGCGGATCAAAGTATTGCGGCGTTGAACTGCGAAATGGGAATATCGGAATTTGTGCCACTCTTGGGATGCATGTTAGAAATGATATCAGCATTTTTACCAGCATTGATTTTTCTCGAATTGATCATCGTATCATGGTAAATGCATGGGTTAACGCCTGTGCTAACTACTCCCAACCGGTTAGTGGAAACGGGGATATCTTCGAGATTACCAATTTTTCTAAATACAAAAACATAGTGATGATTGGTTACTTTGGTTCGCTTTCGGCCAAGTTTGAAAATTCCGGGATCGGGCTGACCATCTTTGATCTCGATCCAACCGACAAACCTGTTGAGCCAATTGAATATCAGGAGGAATGTCTTTCATTTGCCGATGCAGTTATTTTAACTCCAACCAGTATTTCTAATACTACGTTTGGCGTTTTAATGCGCAGCATACCTGTTCAAGCAGATGTGTTTATTTTAGGTCCTTCCACACCGCTTGATAATGAGATGTTTAACTACCCAAACGTAAGGGCACTGTTTGGTTCAAGGTTTGCCCCTTTCGATGCCAATACCCTGAACTTAATTGAAGCAGGTTATGGCACAAAAGGTATCCTCCCTTTTCTCAATAAAGTTTATATTTACAAAGAATAACACTATTTGAAAGCCTATGCCCACATTCCATCAAATAAAAAATGAGATTAGCAAGTACTCAGTTGGTGTTGCAGGTGCTGGAGGGCTTGGCAGCAATATTGCAATGGCCCTGACACGTGTTGGAATTGGCAAGTTGGTAATCGCTGACTATGATGTAGTTGCCGAAAGTAATCTGAATCGCCAGTTTTATTTTCTTGATCAGCTTAACCATAAAAAGGTTGATGCATTAAAGGATAACCTCTTTCGCATCAATCCGAGAGTAATTGTTGAGGTTCACGATATTGTTCTGGACAGTTCAAATATATTAAAAATTTTCTCGGGGGTTGATGTAATGGTTGAAGCTTTTGATAAAGCAGAAATGAAGGAGCTGATAATTGAACTTTTTCAGACTGAATTACCCCATATCCCATTGGTTGTGGGGAATGGAATGGCCGGATGGGGCAATTCCAATTCAATGCGGGTAGAACAATCGGGTAATCTTTACTTTTGCGGGGATGGAGAATCTGAAACCAGTAACGAATTGCCACCAATGGCCCCAAGGGTGGGCATTTGCGCAGCAATGCAAGCCAATGTTGTATTGAGCATCTTGTTAAAGAAAGCATTTGGTGATGTGAAACCCTAAGGTTTTAGGTAAAATGTCAGGTGGCTTTAAGGGTAAAATAAAAGGTACTTCCTTGCCCCTCATTGCTCTCCGCATGAATTGTCCCTCCGTTCTTTTCAACAAAATCTTTGCAAAGCATTAATCCAAGACCACTTCCTTGTTCGTTTTCAGTTCCAAAGGTGGTTTTAAACTCAAGTTGAGTAAATATTTTTTTTAACAACTCCTCCTTCATCCCAATTCCGGTATCCTGAATCCCAAATTGAACGTAATTATTCAGACTTTTTGCCGATATAAAAATTTTCCCGTTTTTAGGTGTGAACTTAATGGCATTCCCAATCAGGTTTCTGAAAATTGTTTTAACCATGTTAACATCAGCAAGCACCCTGATGTCGTCGCCAACTCTTTGGTGTATCGTAATCATCTTCTTATCCGATGATGGTTTTGCCTGGGTAATTATATCATCAATAATTGGTTTTACACTCAAGGGTATAGGGTTAAAATCAATTATTCCCCTGTGGGAAAGCGACCAGTTGAGCAGGTTTTCCAGCAAATGATAGGTTGATTTGGACAGCTCATCCAGCATTTTCAGGAGTTCATCTCTTTCAGAAGGTTCAATCTCCCCGGGACTGTTAATGATTTCAAGGGTGTTGCTAAAATTCCCCAGGGAATTTCTGAGATCATGGGCTATTACTGAGAACATCTTATCCTTTAGCAAATTTGAGTTATTCAGCTCAAAGGTTTGCTTTTCCAGCTTTTGTTTCTGCTCCTGGATCTCTTCTTTTTGTGTGGTTAGCGTGATGTTTTTCTGTTGAATTTCAATTTTCTGGTGCTCAAGGGCTTTGTTGGCTTCAACCAGCTCAGATGTTCTTGCTTTTATAGTGCTTTCAAGTAGAAGTTGGCGATATTTTAATGTTCTAATTCGTGCCTGGTAGGTTAAGTATGCCAGTATGGTTACCGCTATAATTATGGTTAAATAAAACCAGATAGTTTCAATAAATTTTGGTTTAATGTGAAATGAGACAGATGCCCCGGTATTGTTCCAAACCCCGTCGTTATTGCTTGCTATCACCTTTAGCGTGTAGTTGCCATGTGATAGGTTGGTAAAGGAGATTGTTCGGGAGGCACCCGCTTCTATCCATTCATCCTCAAAACCCACAAGTTTATACTGGAATTTTACTTTGGATGGCTCATAAAGGTTTATGGCTGTGTACTTGAAAGTTAACCTCTTTTTTCCGGGATCTATAATGATTTTATCATGAATGTTAACCGGGGTGTTATCAATAGTTAAACCTTCAATAATAACCGGTGGAATAAACGTGTTAACAGGAATTTTATTGGGGTTGATTTGAGCAATCCCATCTATTGTGGGAAAAAGGATATTCCCGTTGCTGGATTTTACGGATTGTGAGGAGGAGTTACACTCAGATTCTTTCATTCCGTCGTGCTTGTCGAAAGACTGACAGGTGATGGTTTGGGTTTTCTTGTCAAAGTAATCAAGCAGGTTTTGTTTTTTCACCCTCATAATGCCCTTGCTGTATGGCATCCAGAAAAATCCAATATCATCCTCCACGATATCAAAAGGGGAATCGCTAACTAACCCTTGTTTTGTTGTTATAGAATAAAATTTTTCTTTATAGTAACAGCTTAAGCTGCCACTTGCGGCAATCCAAACATTTCCATCATTATCAATATAAGTATTAAATACAATATCGCTAAAAAAACCATCCTGATCGGTTATGCGCTTAATCACCTTATCATCTTTAATAATATTTAACCCGATTTCGCCCTCACTGGTACCCACCCAGAGGTTCCCTTTTTTATCCTCATCAATTGACATGATTAGGTTGGAACTCAACCCGTTGGAGGTATTTATTACAGTAATCCGGTTATCGACAGAAAGTTTAATCAACCCGTTATTTCTGGATCCAAACCAAAGATTCCCCTTTGAGTCCTGAAAGGCTAATCTCATTTGGGTAGCTGGAAATCCGTTTTTTTCGCTAAACCAGGTTTCCCTTTTATCGGGCGATAACTTAAGTAACCCCGAATAGGTGCTAAACCAGAGGTTTTCATGGCTATCCTTAAAAATATGCCTGATTCTTTTCCCTGATAATGAGCTCATGCTACAGCCAACAATTGCTCCATCAATAATTTTACTAACACACCCGTTATCGAAAGCAACAATGAACGAGTTGGGCGCATACTCACAAATCGCATTAACAACTTTGCCGGGTAACCCGCCGCTCTCAGTGTAAATTATAAATTTTCCATCCTTAAGTTTAGACAACCCGCCTTTATAGTTGGTCATCCATAGATTCCCCTCAATATCAATGAGCAGGTCGTTAATAAAATCATAGATCAGTCCACTGGCCGATGAGAGGTACTCAAATTCCCGGGAATTTTCTTTTTTCCGGAATAACCCATTAATTGTCCCAATCCAAAGGTTTCCATACTCATCCTTCTGAATATCAGTGATAGATTGTGGAACTTGCTGGTTAAGGTTAACAAAATTGGTTCCATCAAAGTAGCATAAACCGGCATTTGTACCAATCCACATGCCCTCTTTTTCTACCAGGAGTGAGTAAACCCAGTTGCTAGTGAGCCCATCGGTAGTGGTAAAAACTCTAAACGAACCATTTTTATACTGATACAAGCCATGCCCTAGGGTGCAGAACCATAAATTGCCCTCCTGATCCTCTGATATGTTACGTACCTCAATATCTTTTAGGGTTAAGGAATCATTTAGAAAAGTGAATTTCCCTTTATCAAAATAGAACCATCCCTTGTCGGGCGATGCTGACCAAATCCGGTTATTTGAATCAATATACAAAGCACGGTATAGGTGCAAAATACCCAAATCTTTACCATAAGCAGTAAACTGCCCATTTTTATAGGAAACTAATCCGCTGGTTTGAGTGGTCATCCATAGGGTACCGGTTTGATCTTCGGCTAATTTCCGGACGGCATCGCTTTCAAATACTTCGGTATTATTCTTATTGAATACTTTAAAGTTGATCCCATCGAATCTGATCAACCCGTTATAGCTTGATATCCAAAGATACCCATCGTGAGTTTGACATAAGTGCAGCAAAGAATTGGTGGGCAATCCGTCCTCGGTGGACCAGTTCTCAAATATGTACTGCGAAAGCTTTTTTTGCGGATCTAAGTAGTAGGTTGATACCTGTGAGTGTAATGATAAGACCGTGGAAATAACTACAATGATTGTTATTGTCGCTCTTTTCATCGGGATCAAATTATTGGGTAAATATGGTTAAAAAAATGCAATTAGTAAACTTCAGTAAATTATTTATATTTTTTATAGCCTGTTATTTGACCAATCTGAAGGGGAATATTTACAAAAACATCAGATTAGTCCATTACAATTCAAAATGATAGACTGATATTGATTAATCCCTATATTTGCACTGTCCAGAATTACTGATTGATAATTAACATTTATTTTAGTGTAAGGTATGGAGATAGTTTTGAATAATCGTCAGGAGAACCTGCCAATAGAAAAAGATATTTTAACTGTTACCGAACTGCTACAGGCTAAAAGTTTTACTTACAAAATGCTGATTGTTAGAGTAAATGATGTTCTCATTAAAAAGGAAAACTATTCAACAGCCACTATTAAAAATGGCGATAACGTTCAGGTTATCCATTTAATAAGCGGTGGATAATTTTTTATTCCAATTATTCATTCAATCCGCATTCTAGTTTTATTTTTGCAGTAGTAAAGTTTTTACAAATTGAACCATAAAGCCCGATGAAAGCCAACCTGATCTGGAATAAACTTTTACCATTTATCAGGAATAAATTTATTCTTACAACCCTTGTTTTTGCATTGTGGATGCTGATTTTTGATCAGAGTAACTGGTTTGACATGGCTGGCGAAGTTCGGAAAATTCACAAGCTAGAGCAGGAGAAGGAATATTACATCAATAAGACTGAATCCGATAAGGCAAGGCTGAATGAGCTTAAAACCAATGACGAGAATCTGGAGAAGTTTGCCCGGGAACAATACCTGATGAAAAAACCCGATGAGGAGATTTTTATTGTGGAGGAATAACTCTCATTAAACCAGCTCTAAATCCCTAAAAATCTTTAGCAGCTGAATTGGATCATCAGATAGGTTATCCGTTTTCTTCAGTTTAAGAATCCGTTTTGCCTCACTGGCAACAGGCATCCGGTTAAAATGGGTTTCATTTATATAGTTGAGGTATTTAAGAAGTTGGAATGCATCAAACCATAAAAAAAACCTTTTTCTGAACGATTCTCTAGTTGTGGTGTTCTGCTTTACTTCATCAATTTTTTCATCAGCATTTATTGCACTCAGATATTCTGATAGAAAACCCGGGAGAAGTTTCAGCTGATTTTTAATGACCTCTTTATCAGAGTTGTATAATTTATCAATGGAACTAAACAGCGGTATCAATGCCAGGAATGAATCCAGGTTGTAAGTAGTGATTGGTTCACTATTCCCTTCTAAATATTTCATCATCGCCCTGCCTGTTCCGAATGGCACTCTGAATGATGGTCGTGGAGAAGGGAATATGCATGTACTGTTCAATTCTTTAAAATTACCATGCGGAATTATTTTCTGAAGAAAATAAAAATCTTCTCCTGCCTGATTCCTGTTCATCCCTCCATATTTTACATATGTTGATGCACTGCAGGCCATACTCGAACCAATTGTATGGTAGGCAAATGGGAACCCGATTAATCTGCCAGCCTGATAATAGTACCTTAGGTGAAGTTCGTACTGGGCAATTCCGGTGTAAATCTTTTCATCAAATTCCAGCCCTTCTAGTGGGTGTTGGAAACGAATGGAACAAGCAGATGTTTTTGGGTGTTCGCGCCAAAGTTTTTCCAGCTCCACAAGATAGTTCAATTCACATTGCGAATCTGCATCAAAACAGGCAATAATCCCTTGATGATTTTTAATCAGGTTGAATCTCCATGCGGCCTCATCCATACCAATCTTTCGGGCAAGCCCAACCCCTGCATGTTTTTTTGGCAGGTTGGCAGCATAAATGTAATGAAACCGAAAAAATGGGTTATTCATTTCTGAGTCAAGCTTATTTATAATATCCATCGATTGTTTGGAGATGGCTATTACCTCATTTCCTGACCCTTCGGGATAGTTTATCACCGTAATTATTTCAACAGCGCAGCTAGGTTGAATGCACTGTATTAAGGATAACAGGGATTTATTAAGTTCTAGTTCGTTATAGCAAGGAATTACAACAATAATACCAAGCTTCTGATTTGGCTTTTCCTGTATTGATGGCCGGAACTCACCATGTTTATGAAAGTAATTATCAAACATTTACTCCTTTAATTACCAGTAGTGGTTTTAGTCACAAAATAAAAAACCCTTTTCGTTTTAAATTGAAGCGAAAAGGGCTTAAGTGGTGATGTAGCTATTCTATTTCTTAGTTTTATCAGTTTTATTAGTAGTTGAACCATAATGCTCATTGAGCCCTTTAAGCACCTCCTTGGTAATATCAAGTGCAGGATGTCCGTAAAGCAGAGGCCCCCCGAATGTGCTGCTCAGGATGATATGGTATCCCTTTGATGTGTTATAGCTTTCCAGGTATTGGGTAATACTATGGTGAATCTTCCTGAGTTTAACCTGTTCCTCTTCGGCAAGTTGGGAACGCATTTCATCGCGTAAACGGTAGAGTTCCTGCTCCTTTGCTGCCAATTCCTGTTGAATTTGTTGTAATTTTGAACGGGTTTCCAGGCCTTTTTGAGCTTTATCCTGAAAATCCATAGCTTGTTTCTCAAATTCTTTAGTTTTGGAATTTAGCTCTGCTTCAAGCTTTTTACCACTTTGCTCCAGCTCATTACGCATATCAAAATACATGTCGTAATTATTTAATATGGTGTCAATGTTCACCCAGGCAACAGAAAATTCACCCGAAAGAGCAACTTTCGATGTGTCGGTATTGGAATTCTCTTTCTTTGCTGATTTTGAACCAGAAGTGAAGTGAAGTACAAAAAGAGCAATTATTGCCAGTGCAAAAATAATGTTAGCTATTAAGGAAAACTTTTTCATTATTGTTTTATTTTACAACAGGTTGATTTATCCCCTCTTATTAAATCATACCCGAACATTAATTTAGAATGGTTTGGGGTACCATATTGTTTCAGCGCAAATATAAATGAAATTAGTTCAAAAAATCGATCGGATGGTTTTTTTTGCCTTTTTTAAGAATATTATTCAAATAATCCCTCATCTCTTACGAGTAAAAGTATTGATGCGAATGGAACAATGATATACTTCTCCTGATTAAATTCAATTTCGATGCTATTCTCCTGTAGGTAAACAGCCAGATCGCCAATTCTGGCCTGTAATGGGAAGTATTTAGCATCATCCTTTTTTTGCTTCCAGCTCTCATCAAACTCATTTATAGTAGGAATGGGGTATCCTGGCCCAACCTTAACAACATACCCGCTATGGACTTTCTGTTTCTCCTGAACGCCGGGTGGCAGGAGTAAGCCCGCTTTTGTGCGTTCCTCGGGATTTTTTGGTTTTATAAGCACCCTGTCGCCAACTATAATCAACTTTTCAATATCCTGCAGTTCAAGTTTTAGGTCCATCGAATTTATTATTGATTTGAAGTTAATTGTGAGTTCTAATTAATGTATATCAGGGGTTTAATATAAAATTAAATCATTTATATCCCGTTTGGGAACATGATGAACCTTTTCAGCATCTCTCCAATAGCGAATACTTCCATCTGCCGGGATTGGCTCAATAACAACTTTTTCTACGGGAACTCCTAGGGCTAGAACCAGACATATCTCATACTTTTGATCCAAATTCAATAATTCTGCTAATTCTTTCCGATTAACCGAATGAATCATGCAACCCCCAAGACCCTTTTCAGTTGCTCCTAACATAATGGTTTGAGCAACAATCCCTTGGTCAATTGCCATGTTTTTACCAATACTGGTATCTTCAACAATAACAATGTAAGCAGTGGGTCTTTCTCCTTCTATGGGCCCATCCCAATCTTTAAGATACCCGGCCCAGGCCAGCATGGGGTATATTTTTGAGTTTAAGCCTGGCTCGTTGGCTATGAAGTATTTTAATGTTTGAAGATTTCTACCACTTGGACTTAACCTGGCAAGGGCGATTAAATCTTTCAGATCATTCAGCGAAATCATTTTTGATTGATCAAATCGTCTGTAGCTCCGGTTTCTGGCAACAATGTCTTTTAGCATAGATCGTTTCTAATTAATACTAAAATCAAATTTGGGTTGATTTTTTTCAAATAACTCTAATCGGTATTGCTTTTAGAATCAGAAAATTTAAAGATAGATCACTTAGAAAATCTCTTTTCAACCAGATCCCAATCAATAATATCCCAGAGGGCTTGAATATAATCAGCCCTTCTGTTTTGGTAGTCAAGGTAGTAGGCATGTTCCCAAACGTCAAATGTCAGAATGGGTATCAGTCCATTTCTTAAGGGGTTACCAGCATTCAACTCCTGGATTATCGACAGCTTTCCCTCCTCGTTTTTTACTAACCAGGCCCATCCTGACCCAAACAGGGTAATAGCCGCTTTGCTGAATTTATCCTTAAAATCAGCGAATGAACCAAATTCTTTAATGATTGTATCAAGCAGTTTCCCTTCAGGGGAAGGTTTTGCCGAAGAAGTGAAGGATTCAAAGTAAAAAGTATGATTCCAGATCTGAGCAGCATTGTTGAAAACAGGCCCTTCGGCTTCCTTTATAATACTAACCAGATCAGCATTCTCGAATTTTGTACCTGGTATAAGATTATTAAGGTTATTTACATAAGTTAAATGGTGTTTCCCATAATGAAACTCAAGTGTATGTTTGGAAATTGCTTTTGATAAAGCATCCATTTCGTAAGGTAATCTTGGCAGTTCGTGTTTCATGGCTAAAGTTTTTATATTTTTATTCCTAAAATTATAACGTCATCTGTTTGGTTTTCGGCACCTTTCCAGTGGTCGAAAGCAGACCATATTTCAGCTTTTTGTTTTTCTATAGGTTCTTTAGATACAGATTGAATTAAGCTCCTGAAAGCAGAATATCCGAATTTCTTGTTTAAAGGTCCTCCGAATTGATCTACAAAACCATCAGAGAAAAGGTAAATAATGTCATTGGTGTTAAGCTTGATCTTTGTTTCGGAGAAATTGCTCATCTTCTGGTAGTAGGAGATGGGCATCCGGTTGGCTTTGAGTTCGATGATACTTCCGTATATCGAAATTTTATCACTCGGTTCAGGTATATTCGAAGAGATTATAAAAACCGGAAGGTTGGCCCCGGCATAGACTAGCTCATTTGTGTCCATATCCAGAACACATAGGCAGATATCCATTCCATCCTGACTATCCTCATCTTTTCCGGTTTGGTTTAGTGATTTAATCATTTTACCCCTTAGCTGATCTAAAATAGAAGCGGGATTCAGGTCAGTTGATCTGATCAGAACGTCATTAAGCATGGTAGTGCCCAACATGCTCATAAACCCTCCGGGTACTCCATGTCCTGTACAATCGGCAACAGCAAAACAGGTTAAATTTCCGTATTTGGATACCCAGTAAAAATCACCCCCTACCGATTCCCTGGGTTGAAATATCAGAAAGTAATCATTCAGAATGCTATTCATGTAATTTTCGGAGGGCAAAATGGCTTGCTGGATTTTTCGGGCATAATCAATCGACTCACCCAGATCGGTTAGCATGGTGATGATTTTATCCCGCTGATGTATAACCAGGTTTTTTTGAATTTCCCATTCTTCCTGCTGAGCCTTAAACTCATTTTTTTGCTGTTCTAGGTTTAGCTCCTGAAAAGTAAGCCGGTCGTTATATTTTTTTCTGATTTTTAGGTAGAGGTAAATAAAAAGGGAAATAACCAATATCGTGTAGATTGCGGTTATAGAAATTAAATTGGTTGTACCTATGGATTTTTTATGATCTCCAGTCGTTGTATCGCTTTCCACATTATCTGAATAAGTATAACTGGCTAAGCTGTTTCTTAGGTTATCGTAAATGAAGGTAGTTTTGTTTTTAGCAAAGGCAGATGAGTTGCAACAAATGTATATTATTAAAAATGAAACTAGTATAGCTTTTTTCCGATATGTAAACAGGTTATGCATACCATTCAATCAATTGTTAAGTAATATTACAAAAATATGTAATACCATTGAACTAAAAAGCAAAATAATAAAAGCCGGAATTTACTCCGGCCTTTATTCACCCAAAAACTTAAACCAACCTAAAAAACAAACTATTAAATATTGTTCAAAAACCTTTTCTCTACCTGATTCCAGTCAATTACGTTCCAAAAATTCTGAATGTACTCTGGTCTTCGGTTTTGATATTTAAGGTAATATGCATGTTCCCATACATCAATTGCCAGTAAGGGGTATCCTTTTACCTCCGAGATATCCATTAATGGGTTATCCTGGTTTGGCGATGAGTAGATTGTCAGCTTGCCATTATTTAATACCAGCCAGCCCCATCCGGACCCGAACCTTGTTGTTGCAGCCTGTGAAAATTTATCCTTAAAATCATTAAATGAACCAAAATGTTTAGTGATTTCCTTTGCCAATTCCCCTTTAGGTTCCCCACCGCCATTTGGTGACATCAGGTCCCAGAAAAGGTTATGATTAAAATAACCGCCTCCGTTATTCCTGACTGCAGCAGAAAGTTTCGATACATCTTTTAATATATCTTCTATAGTAGCACTCTCTAAACTCGAACCACTGATTGAAGCGTTGAGATTGTTAGTGTAAGCTGCATGATGCTTAGTGTGATGAATCTCCATGGTCATGGCATCAATGTAAGGTTCAAGTGCATTGTAAGCATAATTTAGTTTTGGTAATTCAAAGCTCATATCGTAATATTAATTTAGATTAATTATAAATAAAAAACATAGTATAAACAAGCCCCGGGAAAAAAAGTTCAATAAAATAGTTAAGGGAAATTATTTAGTTGATGGGATGAGGGTTATAAATGGTTCCCGTTCTCGTTTTTGCCATTGGTGTATTTAACCACCTCTTTTTTTGTTGTATAAACCTCAATTCCAAGAAAGAAGTATCGTACTATCCAGAATTCGACAAACCATTTGTTATCTAACGAGTAGATTCGTTCAATAAGGGTAGAATTTTTTCCAATAAAAGGTTTCTTTTCAGCCATCAATTCATATTGGTGAAGTGTCTTAACTTTCATTCAGGTTGCAAAGTTAAAGTTAACAATTTTTAAAATTATTGAACGTTTTCCTAAAAAACATTTTTAGATCGGTTAAGTTCACAGGTATTCAAAGTATTATGTATAACCTAGAGGTTAATTATTGCATTAAAGATCAATAAATAAAGCAGTTGTAGAATTTGATCATAAGATATTTAATTGACCAACGGGCATTAATTAATTCTAGAATGCCATTAAAATGTGATTAATTTATTCAATTGGCCTGTAATAAACTCAATTCCTGATAGGTAGATATGCTCTTAATCAATAAAAATATCTTCTGGAAGATTATTCAAAAATCCAACAGAGTAGGATCGTTTATACAATTCTATTATAGCGGTTTTTCCATCATCGCCGAGGTTTACAGAGAAGTTATTTACATAAAGTTCAATGTGTTTTCTAATTATTGCATCATCCAACGCCTGGGCATAGTGTTTCACAAATGCCTTAGATGCACTGGGATTTATCATGGCGTATTCTACACTTGACCTGATTATCGAGTTAACTTCTCTTTTCATGGAATCGGGGAATGATTTTTAATTGCAATCCCGCCAAGGGGAATTGGCAAAGCGGTTTCCTGCTCCCAGAATTCGCCCAGGTCAATAATTTTTCTTAACCCCTTTTGTTCATAGGTAAACCGATTCTCATGAATTATCACCCCTGCATCAATTGCATCTGATAGAATTGCCTCTTCGATATCAGAAAAAAGAAAAACATGTTTGTCAGTAGCATTGGGGAATGCAATGGAGAAAAGCAAATTTGCTGTGGTGTTAACACCCGGAATTCCAATCCTGGTTTTGGCTATCTCATCAGGGTAGATTTTTCTTTTGCTTACTACCAGTGGCCCAACGCCGTGACCTATAGCACATCCAGAGGTAAGTAGCTGATAGCTACCACTTAAGCTGGCAAAGGCATTAATGCTGATTTTGGTTATGTCGGTGTAGCCATTCATTGCCAGCCGATTGAGCTCCTCAATATCAGTCATGTGTATATCGAAATCAAATCCTTTAAGATCAATGCGTTTATTGACTATTGCATCGAACATAAAGGTATCGTTAGGGCATGTGGAAAAGCTAAGTTTTAGTTTCATGTAAGTTGAGTCTGCTTAAAAAGGGTAAAATTTCTTTGGTGTAATTACATATATTATTAATTGCTTTATGTGATTCCCAGTGGCTTTTATCCCTGGGTTCAACCATATTGGAGATTGCCCGGATGCAGGCAAATGGTATGTGTAGCTTTAAACAGCTGTAAAAAACCGCTGCGGATTCCATAGTCTCAATATCAGGGTTCCAAATCTTTTTTATGCTTTCAATTCTTTCAGTTGATCCACTTGTTGTACTAAGGGTAATCCCTTTGGCTTGTTTAATATTAATTTCATTAAAAAAGTTTAACCACGGATTAGTCATTAAATCATCAGCCAATGGGTTATCGGGCTTAATATCAAAATTAACCTTATGAAGAGGTATAAAACTTCCATTGTCGTCAATTCCCAAATCCCCAAAGTTATCGTGAGAAACAAAAACAATGCTGCCAATGTTTAATTCTTTTTTATAGCTTCCTGCAATGCCTATATTTAGTATAAGATCATAACCCGAACCATAACGGGCTAAATGAAAAGTTGTAGCTGCTGCACCAACTCCTGTAACCAGAAGATCAACCGACATACCTGGAATTATGTGAATGGGAAAGGGAACATAAGGTTTTATTGTGCTTCCTCCTAAAGGTTCAACCTCAGTTAGTGTAGCCGAAACAATTAATATTTTCAATTTTAAAACTATTTAAGGTAAATTTATGTTCCGAAATTTATTGTTTTTTATCTTTACATCCTATCAAAACCACCATAAGATGCCAATTGTATATATAACCCGCAGGGAAAGATTTAATGCAGCTCACAGGCTTTACCGCGATGATTTAACGAATGAGCAGAACCTGGAGGTGTATGGTAAATGCTCGCACCCCAATTGGCACGGACATAATTTCGAACTTTTTGTAACAGTAAAAGGGAACATTGACCAAAATATAGGGTATGTTGCAAACTTATCAAAAATCAGCTTGATAATCAGGCAATATATCATTGATAAGATCGATCATAAAAATATTAATATTGATGTTGATTTTATGCAAGGGAAGATTGCCTCAACCGAAAACCTTGCTGTAGAGATATGGAAACAGCTTATAAACCCATTAAAATCATTAGGGGTAGAATTACACTGCGTTAAAATTGTTGAAACAGAGAATAATTACGTTGAATATTTTGGTTAACCGCTCATAATAAATTCAAGATCAGAGAATGAAAAATTCAGGGAACAATTCAATTATTGATGAAAACGAAGGTTATGCAAGAATTGACAAGTGGAATGCTAAAACCACCGAGAAACTTGCAGAACACTATAAGGCAATTCTTAAGCTTTTAGGGGAAGATATAACCAGGGAAGGGCTGCTTAGTACACCGATTAGGGTTGCCAAGTCAATACAGTTTTTAACTCATGGGTATAATATTGATCCTTATGAGATTATAAGAACCACCAAATTTCGTGAGGATTATCCTCAGATGGTCATTGTTAAGGATATTGAGTTGTATTCCATGTGCGAGCATCACATGATACCCTTCTATGGCAAAGCCCATGTTGCATACATTCCAAATGGGTATATTACCGGTTTAAGCAAGATAGCACGGGTGGTTGAGGCTTACTCGCGAAGACTTCAGGTACAGGAAAGACTCACCATGCAAATCCGTGATTGTATTAATGATACATTGAATCCTATCGGAGTTGCTGTGGTAATCGAGGCTGCTCACATGTGTATGCAAATGCGTGGTGTTCAGAAACAAAACTCTGTTACAACTACATCCGCGTTTACAGGGGCATTTCTATCCGAGAGTAAAACCCGCGAGGAATTTATTCACCTGATTGGTGTAAAGCTGCATTAATATCTTCCAACTCTTTTTTTTTGTAAGCAGCACTACAGCTATCACATCCATTATCTTTGTTGATAGTGTTACAAAAAGGTTCTTCCTTTTTAGGACACGATATTCCTCTTTTTCTCATCTCTGGATTATGCCCGGCTGACGTTTGAGGGAAGGAGTGAGTTTTGTGGAAAATAATTTTCAAACCCATTCCCAAAAATCCGAGGGCTAATATAAATAAGGTTAGCAGAAATACCTTTAACATTACTTTACACTTAAATTAGATTGCGCAATATTAATTTTTATAAAAAAATAGCTGATATTTAACATTTGCCAACGAAAATAGTTATATTTGTTTATAATCACATGCTATTCTGAAAAATAGAAGTACAAGTCCATGAAAATATTTTTTTTAATTATTGGGTTATTGCTGTTTTCCAATGCGAAAAGTGATGATTTGGAGGACAATATAAAAAGAATGGCAAATGAGCTGGAGGCGAAATACCCGGGCACAATAAAAGTTAGAGTGGCAATTCTCCAGTTTAGAACAAGTTCAAATGAGCTTACACGATTTAACCAGTACCTTCAGGATCAACTTTTCAGTATCTACCTTAATTCCAAAAGATTTGAGGTGATAGACCAGGTTACCGTGAACAGGCTGATAGAAGCTTCCAACTGGAACCTAGATGTAAGCTCGAGTTTTGAGAAGTATAATGAGCTCAGCGAGCAGATTTTCCGTAATCTTGGCCTGGTACCAGATGCCTTTATTTATGGACTTATTGATGAACAACCAGATTGGGTCACAATTACAAGCTATATCTTGCCCAATGGCATCTAAAGCAATAATATCAATTCAACTGTAAAGTTTCATTCCTCCGATTTAACCAGCCAGCTACTTGGGAAATCCTTACGAGTCCAATCTTTGAATCAGTATAAGGGCCAGCTACTTTTTACATATCCAACCTGCACTTTCATTACCAGATATTTAGAGGGCATTTTAATTTCACTCAGAAAAGAGGATGAGATTTTCATCCCTTACCTACTTGCCTGATTATTGTAAATAATTGATAATCAAAATTATAAATAACATCATTGGTGTTTCCTTTGATTTATTATTCTGTTTTGTAAACCTTTCGTCGGGTTTCATTGTTAGTTGAATATTTAATTATTGAAAAGAAAACAAAGATGAATCAGGTTGAAATGAAAAAAGCAAGCCCGCTACCCGTAAATAAAGAGGAAATTTTACAAGACTATCAACTTGCTGTTCTGAGCAGGGAAATAAGCATTATAGGACGAAAAGAAGTTTTAACCGGTAAAGGTAAGTTTGGTATTTTTGGTGACGGGAAGGAGGTTGCCCAAATTGCATTCGCAAAATATTTTAAGGATGGCGATTGGCGTTCTGGGTATTACCGTGATCAAACTTTTATGATGGCCGCCGGGCTTTTTACAGCTGAAGAATTTTTTGCCCAGCTTTATGGTCAAACAGACACTGCTCTTAATCCTGGGAATGCCGGTAGAACATTCAATAATCATTTCAGCACCAGAAGTTTAAATGAAGATGGAACATGGAAATCCATTTCCAAACAAAAAAACAGCTCCCCGGATATATCCCCAACTGCCGGTCAAATGCCAAGATTATTGGGGCTTGCTTTGGCCTCAAAACTTTTCAGGGAAAACAGGGAACTCTGGGATTTTAAACAATTTACAAGTAAAGGGAATGAGGTGGCATTTGGGACCATTGGCGATGCCAGCACCTCCGAGGGTCATTTTTTTGAAACCCTCAATGCCGCTGGTGTACTTCAAGTCCCTATGGCACTCGCTGTTTGGGATGATGGTTACGGTATATCTGTGCCCCGCGAGTTCCAAACCACCAAAAACAGTATATCAGAGATTGTTAGCGGATTTGAAAAGAAAGGAAACGATAAAACAGGTATTTTAATATATAAAGCTAAGGCTTGGGATTACCCGCAGTTGATTAAAGTATTCGCCGAAGGCATTCAAAAGTGCAGGGAGGAACATGTGCCTGTTCTTTTTCATATCACCGAAGTTACTCAACCCCAGGGACATTCTACTTCCGGTTCACATGAACGCTATAAAAATGAGGATAGGTTAAAATGGGAGGTTGAGTTTGATTGTAACAGAAAATTCAGAGACTGGATAATTTCTGAAAAAATTGCTTCCGACATCGAGTTGGCTGCAATTGAAAAAGAGGCATTGGAAATGGCCAAGGAGGCCAAAAATCAAGCCTGGAAAAAATTCACTGATCCCATAAAAAATGAGAGAGATGCTCTCATCAAAATAATCAATAATCGTTCATGTGTTTGCAAAAGAGAACATATAGATAAGGTTGGTATTATCACCGAAGATCTTAAGAAAATAGCAAACCCAATCCGTAAGGATAATATGAGTTCTGTCAAAAAGATACTTCGCCATGTTTGCACCGATTGCACCATGCGTGAAAAACTGCAGAAAGATCTGACAGAATGGCTTAATAGGAACTATGAAGATGGATTTGAAAGGTATAGTTCCCACCTTTACTGCGAAACCGAAAGATCGGCGTTAAATATCAAGGAAGTTAAACCAATTTTTAGCGATTCCTCGCCTGTTGTAAATGGGAGAGAAGTTCTTCGCGATAACTGGGATGTTCTTTTCAGTAAATACCCCTTGCTCGTTTCATTTGGAGAGGATGTTGGTAAGATTGGAGGTGTAAACCAATCCTATGAAGGATTGCAAGCAAAATATGGGGAGAATAGAATTTTTGATACAGGTATTCGTGAAGCCACAATCCTGGGACAAGGCTTAGGCCTCTCACTTAGAGGGTTCAGACCAATTGCAGAGATTCAGTATTTTGATTACCTGCTTTATGCACTACAAACCATGAGCGATGACCTTGCAACAATTCGTTGGCGTACCAAAAGTGGTCAGATGGCACCACTGATTGTCAGTACAAGAGGACATAGGCTTGAAGGAGTTTGGCATTCCGGTTCGCCGCTCAGTATGGTGATAAATTCAATTAGGGGGATGTATGTGTGTGTGCCCAGGAATATGACTCAAGCCGCTGGCTTTTATAATACATTACTGGAAGCGGATGATCCTGCTCTGGTAATTGAACCGCTTAACGGCTATAGGCTAAAGGAGAAACGTCCCGATAATGTTGGCGAATACAGGATACCACTCGGAGTGCCTGAGATTCTTCGTCCGGGAAGTGACGTAACGCTTGTAACCTACGGCAGTTGTGTGAGAATTGCTCAGGATGCTGTTGAGCAACTTGCTGAGTTCGGAATTTCCGTTGAACTTATAGATGTTCAAACTTTACTGCCATTTGATCTGCCAAATTTGATTCTGGAGTCCATAAAAAAAACAAACAGGGTTGTTTTCTTTGATGAGGATGTTCCTGGTGGGGCAACTGCATTTATGATGCAAAAGGTGCTTGAGGAACGAGGTGGATTTTTTTATCTGGATTCAGCACCCGTTACCATTACGGGACAGGAACATCGCCCGGCATATTCAACAGATGGGGATTATTTCTCCAACCCGAATGCCGAGGATGTTTTTGAAAAAGTTTATAGCGTAATGAATGAGGTAAACCCGAAGAGATACCCTAAGTTATACTAAATTTTTTTCAAGTATTAATTGTTTTAGGTAGAAATATCCCAATCACAAACCTGAGATTGGGATATTTTATTTTATACCCTCTAACTTATTCACCATAAGTTTATTTTTAAAATACTTTTATGCTAATAAAGCGAATGCTCAATGGCAATGACAGGAAACATATCGGCTTTAGTTAAATTTTATTTAAAAAATCTAATAAATTGTTTAATACTTCAGATTCTTTCAGGAATGGTTTGAATTTTGTAAACACATTAACATAAAGCTAATTTATTCGATTGATCTTTTATTTTTTTGTTTATAGTTGTATTTTTAATAAGTTTTTGATGAGGTTGTTGGATTCTTAATTTATAAACCTGAGATCGGTTATGTCAAATGATCTGAATATCGATTTTTTTAAAGTTAATTACAACCAGCTTACCCCTAAGCAAGGGAGGGTGTTAATTGCCCAACCCTCCATGATTGATCAGTATTTTAAGCGTACAGTGATCTTGCTGGTTGAGCACAATAAGAAAAACGGTACAGTGGGTTTTGTACTAAACAAGACCCTTGACTTTTCTTTATCTGAATTGCTACCTGATTTCCCTGATTTAGACGCTAAGATATCCATTGGGGGTCCTGTAAGCCCCAACAGTATTCATTTTATCCATAGTCTTGGGAAAATAATACCCGATACAACCCTTATTGCAGAAAATCTATACTGGGGTGGTAGCTTTGAAGCTTTAAAACCTCTGATCATTTCCGGCAAAGTGAAACCGCATCAGATAAGGTTTTTTGTTGGTTATTCCGGATGGGGAACAGATCAGCTGGAAAGAGAGCTGAGAGAGGAATCGTGGGTGGTTACCAATATTCCTGCTGAACAAATAATGTCTGGTTCTGATGATCTTTGGATCAATACTGTGCAACAGATGGGTGTAAAATTCAAATCCTGGACCCTTTACCCTGAGAATCCTTCCTTGAATTGATCTGGGAAGGTAAACCTGTTGATGGCATCAGTAAGTAGGCGGCTGATCTTACTAAAATATCTTTGATTTCTGAATGCAATAACCCAACGTATGCCGGTAATGGCATTGGTGAGAAAAACCTCGTCAAAATCAAATAGTTTCTGTGGAGAAATTGCAACATTGTTTGAAACCTTTAAACCAATCCCTGGAGCCACTTTAATTACAACCTCCCTCATTACCCCAGGTATGCAACCTTCAGCAACCGATGGGGTGAATAAATTATCTCCTTTAACAAAAAAAACATTCGATGAAATTGCCTCTGCTATTCGCTCCTGTTCGTTTAGTAGCAGGCAATCACTTAGCTGATGATCAATTTTATAAATTCCTGCCAGGATATACAGCAACGAGTTACAGCTTTTAATTGAGGAAAGTGGGGTTAGGGGTTTCCTAATTTCATCAAAAATATCAATTATATAACCTTTGGGGTTAAGCTCATACATTTTAGTCTCTATGGGGGTTGTCTCTATTACCATTCCCATTGAATTATCTTCTGGGGTGTAATACCCGCCATTATTCCTAAACACAGTTACCCTAACCCTTACACTTCCAAACAAACGGTTTTTATTAAGCAACCTGGTTATCTCCCGTGAAATCATATTTTCATCAAGGTATGAGGGGATTTCGATTTTTAGCAAATCCATATTCCTTTTAAGGCGGGCCACATGTAGCTGAAGATTCCTTCCCTGAGTTCCAAAAGCATGAATAGTCTCAAATACTCCATCGCCGTATTGAAATGACCTGTTTTTAACGGTTAAGATGGGCGTTTCGCCGTTAACAATATCGCCGTTAAGCCATATATAGTTCTTAGTTGCCATTTATTAGTAAAGGCCAAGTTTGCTGAGAAAGACCAGGAATAATTTAGGGTTGATAAGTAACGGGTAAATAAATCCAAAAACGGCGCCGACAAAATGTGCATCGTGGTTGATATTATCGCCACCGCGTTTGCTCATGTAATGAGAGTAAGCCAGGTAAAGAACTCCAAATACTATTGCCGGGATGGGGATTATCATCATAAACAGCAGTTTGCTTAAAGGATCAAAAAAGATATAAGTGAAAACAACTGCGGATACGGCACCTGATGCACCAACACTTTGATAGTAATAATTATCCTTATGTTTTTTCAGGGTTGTTAGAGAAGCGATAACAATGCCGCCAAAGTAAAGTGCAAGGTAATTTACAATAGAACTGGCAATAATATGGTTAACCTGTAACCCTTTAAATATGTTTTCGATGGCGCTTCCAAACGACAGGAGGACGAACATATTAATAAACAAATGAATATAGTCTGCATGTACAAAAGCATGTGTGACCAGCCTGAAATATTCGCGGTTATGGATTGTTTTATAAGGGCTAAAAAGCAATTTTCCCATCAGCTGGCTATTGGTGAACGCAAATATTGAAATCAGCGAGGTGGCAATTATAATAATTATGGTCATTTTATTCAGATTTTCAATAGGTGAAGTGAATAACCCGTTAGTGCATTATTTTGTAAACGAGCTCTTTTAATAGCTCGCCATTATCGGTTGTTTCGTTATTTAACCCTTTGGACCTAAGGTCATACTCTCTGAGTAAAGAAAAGATATCGACACATTTCCTTGGGTTATAGATTTTTGAGGCATTCTTGTACTCATCGACAAAGAAAGGATTTAACCCCAGTTCAGATGCAACATTTGAGTTGGATTTATCTGTAAGAAAATGAATCCTGAAAATTTTTGCAAAATATTGAAAAATTGCGGTGTTTGTTAGAACCATTGGGTTACTGCCCGGGTTTTTTGCAAAATAATCCACAATCCGGTTTGCCTTTAAAATATTCCTTTCCCCAAGAGCTTTTGTGAGTTCAAACCGGTTGAACTCCTTGCTTAATCCGATATACTGCTCAATATGCTCTGCCGTAATTTTTTTAGAATTCTGGGGCAATGTGATGAAAAGTTTTTCCAGCTCATTCTCAATTTTACTAAGATCATTCCCCAAAAATTCATTCAGCAATGAGGCAGGAACCGGGGCAATTGAAACACCCTTATCAGCGAGGTAGCTGGTAATCCATGCCGGGATTTGGTAATCGTAAAGTTTTTTTGATTCAAAGAGCACCCCGGTTTTTTCAACCAGGTGAAACATTTTTCTCAGCTTTTCATTGGTGTTTGAACGGCCATCAGACTTTGGTTTATTGCAAATAACCAGGATGGTTGATTTTTGAGGTGCTTTAAGGTAAACTTCAAGATCTTCAAGTTTTTTTATGTTCTGTGCTTCCTTCACGATAATAACCTGATAGCTGGCCATCATCGGGAAACGGCGGGATGCGGTAATTATAGCATTTACATCAACATCCTTCCCGTACATTACGCTTTGGTTAAACGCCTTTTCTGATTCATCCAGAACGTTTCCTGAAATAAAATCAGAGATTTTATCGATGTAATAGGGTTCATCGCCGGTTAAGAAATAAATTGGTTTAAAAATTTTTTTCTTAAGTTCGGCAATCAATTCATTGTATGAATCAACAGTTGTCTTTTTTTTTGCCATATACGCTGACTAGAACCTCAAATGTTTAACCGATTCACTATTATTGATTAGTCTCGTTAGCGATTCAATTCCAATCTTTATTTGCTCTTCAACATAGAGGCTGGTTACCTTTTTATCGCTTTCAGCAGTCTTTACACCTTCCGAAATCATAGGTTGGTCTGTTACAAGCAGAAGGGCACCAGATGGAATCTCATTATAGAAACCCACGGTAAATATTGTTGCTGTTTCCATATCAATGGCCATCGCTCTTGTTTTTCGAAGGTATTCCTTAAAATCCTCATCATACTCCCAAACCCTTCGGTTGGTAGTAAGCACGGTGCCAGACCAGTAATCTTTATTGTGGTTGCGGATGGTTGAAGAAACAACCCGTTGAAGGTTAAAAGCTGGCAACGCAGGAACTTCTGGTGGCATGTAGTCGTTTGATGTTCCCTCATGGCGAATAGCCGCAATGGGAAGAATAAAATCACCCACGGCATTTTTCTTTTTTAGCCCGCCACATTTGCCTAAAAAAAGAACTGCCTTAGGTGTAACCGCACTTAACAAATCCATTATGGTGGCTGCATTTGGACTACCCATCCCAAAATCGATCATTGTAATCCCCTTTGCTGTGGCACACGGCATATTGGCATTTGGGTTTACTATTTCGGTTTCCATAAAGCTGGCAAAATACTCCAGGTAACCCCTGAAATTAGTTAGCAATATATGTGAGCCAAAGTCCTCAATTTCCTGGCTTGTGTAACGGGTTAACCAGTTGGATACAATTTCCTCTTTTGTTTTCATCGTATTTTTTCTTTTGACAAAAATACTTTTTTATTCTAAATCTGGATACTCAATTGCATTGAGTGCTCTAATTCGTTGGGATGAGTGCCGGAATCTTTTGCTGATTGGGCTTGTTTTTCAAACCCGTAACATGATTTTTTTTCATAACATTGAGGAAACTTAATCTAAATCACCAAATTTGTGAAATTCTAATACCTGATTATGCAGCAGTTAAACCTTCCCGGTTTTGATATCAAAACAAGATTTGATAAGAACCAGACCCAGGTATTTGACACTATTCGTAAAAAGTACGTAGCTTTAACCCCTGAAGAATGGGTAAGGCAACATTTTATAAACTATATGGTTGCCCATTTAAAATATCCAAAGGGATTAATTGCTGTTGAACACCCTTTATTTATCAATGGCGTTAGTCACAGGGTTGATATTGTTGCATTTTCACCTGATGCTAAGCCATTGCTGATCGTTGAGTGTAAGGCAACCAACATCAGAATTGATCAATCTGTAGTTCAACAGGTAACCCGATATAATATTTTTCTGAAAGCACCTTATCTGATTCTTACAAATGGAATGGTGCATTTTTGTGTTCGTGTAGATTTTAAAAGCGGTTTATCAACACCCTTAAAAACAATACCATATTATAACGAAATTGATGTTTAGCAGCATAACTTTCATTTTCATATACATATATCTGATTTATTATATATTTTTAGGCAGTGTTTAGTAAATGAAATCAAGAAATGAGTGAGTTAGAAGCGTATTTTAATCAGTTCCGTAGGAACATCGTTGGGAACGATGTTACCTATGAGTCTCCCTATGGAGTTCAAAAAATGATATATGCCGATTGGATTGCCAGCGGCAGGCTTTATGGCCCGATTGAGGATAAAATGCTTAATATCTTCGGTCCGATGGTGGCCAACACTCATACCGAGAGCAGTGAATCAGGTAAATTCATGACAGATTCATACCATTTTGCCCAGAAGGTAATTAAGAAGCATGTAAATGCCGGTCCCAATGATGTGATCATAACCTGTGGATTTGGGATGACTGCTGTTATCAATAAATTTCAACGAATATTGGGTTTGAAGAATAGGAGCATCGATTTTAAAAATTCCAAGGATCGGCCAATAGTGTTTGTAACCCACATGGAGCATCATTCAAATCAAACCTCCTGGTATGAGACAGTAGCTGATGTAATTGTAGTTGACCCGGATGAAAACCTTCTTGTATCACCCGATAAGCTTCGGGATGCAATAAAACCCTTTAAGGACAGGCCTCTTAAAATAGGTTCCTTTAGCGCATGTAGCAATGTTACCGGTATTATTACTCCTTATCATCAATTGGCAAGGGTAATGCATGAGGAACAGGGTTTATGTTT
Organism: uncultured Rikenellaceae bacterium; assembly: GCA_964552655.1. GTDB lineage: Bacteria > Bacteroidota > Bacteroidia > Bacteroidales > Tenuifilaceae > CAZKHG01. Next base: position 51,580 of record CAZKHG010000005.1, on the reverse strand, counting down.
TATTGATTTTGCCGCATCAGCCCCTTACGTTGAAATGAATATGCACCCTGAAGATCCATTGGAAAAGCTGGACGCGATATTTTTTTCACCCCATAAATTTCTAGGCGGACCTGGATCGTCAGGTGTTCTGATTTTTGACTCTTCGCTATACCACAACCCCGTTCCTGATCAGCCCGGCGGGGGAACAGTGGATTGGACAAATCCCTGGGGACAATACAAATATATTGATAACATTGAACAGCGCGAGGATGGAGGAACACCAGGTTTTTTAGAGACAATTCGTGCTGCACTTGCCATTAAGCTGAAAGAAAAAATGGGTGTAGCCAACATCCATAACCGGGAAAAAGAGCTGATTCAGCTCGCATTTAGTAAGTTGGAAGGGATTCCCGGGTTAAAAATATTAGCCAGGGATGTTGTGGATAGAATTGGTGCAATTTCGTTGTATATTGAAAACGTCCATTACAACCTTTTAACGAAGTTGCTTAGCGATCGGTTTGGGATTCAGGTACGTGGAGGTTGTGTTTGTGCCGGAACCTATGGCCATTTCTTACTCCATGTTACCAAGGAGCAATCCGAAGAAATAACCAACCTGATCAATTCGGGCGATTTATCGAAGAAACCCGGTTGGATTCGCTGGTCAATTCACCACACCACAACTAACCAGGAGGTCGAATTTTTTGCCGATGCAATAAATCAGATCGTGCAAAACTACTCGGAGTGGTCCAAAGATTATCATTACCATAGCAATACCAACGAGTTTCATCATAACAGTGTTGATAATACTAGTAGAAGTGCTATCATAAAAGCATTTGAGTTCGAATAAATGGTTTTAATAAAAAGCAAGGTGTCAAATAAGTTGACACCTTGCTTTACATAGTAAGTACTATTCTTACTTTTTTATGATCTTTTTTAGAACGGTATCCTTATCAATTTTTTTGGTGCAGAAGAACCAATCGTAACATTTTACATTCTCATCCTTGCTCTCCATTCGTTCCTTTGCAACGCCACAGGAACCAGCAGTAGGAACAATAACATCATCCCCGGGTCGCCAATCTGCAGGAGTGGCAACTTTAAACTCATCGGCAGTTTGAAGTGCCAGTATCACCCTGTAAAGCTCGTCAAAGTTACGACCAAGGCTCAGTGGGTAGTAAATAATTGTACGAATAATGCCGTTAGGATCAATTACAAATACAGCGCGAACCGCTTTGGTACTGCTTTCGCCTGGCATCATCATTCCATACTTTTTGGCAACATCCATAGTAATATCCTCAATCAGCGGGAATTTCACCTCTACATCTTTCATCCCTTTATATTCGATCTTTTCCTTGATGGTGCGTAACCATGCAATGTGGCTGTATAGCCCGTCAACAGAAAGGCCTACCAGCTTGCAGTTGGCCTCGTTAAACTGCTTCTCCATCGAGGCGAAAGTCATGAACTCTGATGTGCACACCGGGGTGAAATCAGCCGGATGGCTGAATAGGATCACCCAGCTGCCTTTGTAATCGGCGGGGAAATTAATTTCGCCCTGAGTGGTTACTGCTTTAAACTCGGGGGCTTTGTCGCCAATGCGGGGCATGGCATAAACTTTATTCTCTTCCATTTTTTTTGATTTTTATTTAGTTAAACATATTATAAGCGAATTTTTTTCAGCTCTTCCTTCATCCTGTTGATATCGGTAATCCAATCCTCAATATCATTCTCATGCTCCAGCTCTTCGTTCAGAATGGTCACGGCCATCTGATGGGTAGAATGATCTTTACCATTAGTAAAGTCAGCGATTTCCTGATATCTCTTGATTGCACATCGTTCCCCTTTCAGGTTTTGCTCCAGGATCACCTCAATATACGGATCGGATGGCTCATCGTATGAGCAGCGGGCTAGTTTTGTCCAATCTTTTGGGTTAATTACCGGCGTTCCACCTAGCTGAATAATCCGGTTTACAACCAGTACAGCGTGGTTCAGCTCCTGTGTGGCGTGCAGAAGCAATTCCGGCTCAACCTCGCTACGCATCGGTCCCTCCATTAAACGGGCTCCAATCCAGTACTGGTAGTAGGCCAGCCATTCTTCAGCTAAAGCCGCATTCAGCATTTTCAGCAATTTATTCACATCTACCGATGAAATTTTTTTGGCTTCTCTTCCCATAGCTAATTAGTTTTAGTTGGTTTATGATCTTTGTAGTGTCCCATAATTTGAAGATTTATTTCCTTGATATTAAAATTGGGGATTTGCTTCTTCTCAAAGTATTTTTGCAGGATCACATCCAGCTCCTCATCAAAATAATTCTCAATGTAATCGCATTCCTCGCAGTAGAGGTGATGATGCTTGTGCATTTCGATATCGTATCGCATAAAGTCCCTGTCGGTTTTAACCTTACGTATTATTTCCTTATTACAGAATGTTTCCAGAATGTTGTAAACAGTTCCCTGGGCAAGGTTGGGATGGTTCTTTCGAACGTATTCTTTAACTTCATCAGCCGTAGGGTGATCCTTAATTGCCATCAATGCTTCCAGCACAGCCATACGCTGTGGAGTTACCTTTAGGTTTTTTCTGATGAGTATCTCAGCCAGTTCGGAATAATTCATCTTTAATAGGAATAATTCTTATAAAATAAAAACACTAATTTAAGGAAATGGTTCAACAAAGTCAAGAAAAAAGATGAGAAATTAGCTTTTATAGTGTAGATGCTATTTATCCGGATTTTGCTAAATCAATACATCCGCTATTTTAATATATGAATTTTTATGTAGTTGTTATTTTGCTTGTTTCTATCCATGGTTTTTTATCCACTCCAGTTTATCAAGATCTAAAATCTCAATATTTGTCCCTTCAATTTTAATAATTTTATCCTTTCTGAATTCGGAGAGCACTCTAACTACATTCTCAATTCGCATATCGATCAGCTCGGCTATTTCTTTCCTGGAAACAGGTAAATTGAAATGTTTACTTTGATAGACATCGTTAGCAAAGTAGCAAAGGATATAGGCAATCCGACCTCTGATCTGATGGCTGTCGATTTCCAACCTGTTGTTAATTAGTATGTCAGCAACCTGACTAATCTTTTCGAGTAAACTTTGCGCAAAAGCACCGTTTTCCCTGATTAGTCTTTTTATCAATCCAAATTCTACAATACAAAACTCAGAGTCCTCAATTGCGATAATGGAAAATTGATAATTCGGGGCAGAGAAAACGCTTAGAAGCCCCACAAAATCTTTTGGACGGGCAATTCCAACTATTTGTAATTTACCATCTTGTGTTTTTCGGGTAAGTTTAGCCAAACCAACCCTTAGGAAGATGAAGTGTTTAATGGGATCACCCTGATTGATAATAACTTCCCCTTTAGTGGCTTTAATTAAGTCTTTACCCTCTGCCAGGGATTCTATCTGAATATTTGAAAGGCAGTCGAAAACTGTTGACCTGAAACCACATTCACCGCAAGACTCGCCCACACATGAGATTTTCATAATCTTGATATTTATCAAATTTGATATTTAACAATGGTTTGAAAAGTACATAAATTATTTATTAAACCAACCTTTGTGAAAAAATTAACAATACCCAAAGTTATGAAGAAAATTGTAATTCTTGGTGCCGGTACCGGAGGCACAATAATGGCGAATAAACTCCGTAAAGAACTCGACCGCGATCAATGGAAAATTACCATTGTTGATAAAGATCCAAATCATTACTATCAACCTGGTTTTCTGTTTATTCCTTTTGGGATTTATAAAAAGAGTGATGTAATTAAGTCTAAAGCAAGTTTTATCCCTTCTGGGGTAGAGTTTCTACTAAAGGAAATTGATAAAGTGGAACCTTCATCAAATAAAGTGTACTTAACCGATGGGCAGATTTTAAATTATGACTTTCTGATTGTAGCAACCGGAACCCATATAAATCCTGCTGAGACCCCCGGCTTACTGGGAAATCATTGGCATAAAAATGTTTTTGATTTTTACACCCTCAATGGAGCCCTAGCCCTACACGAGTTTCTTAAAACATGGGAAGGGGGCAATATGGTTATCAATATTGCTGAACTGCCCTTTAAGTGTCCGGTTGCCCCACTCGAATTTGCTTTTCTTGCTGATGAGTTTTTTGTTAAAAAAGGGATTCGGGATAAAGTCAACATCAAATTTGTAACCCCCCTCTCGGGTGCATTTACCAAACCCATTGCCACCAAAATGCTAAGTGAACTTCTCAAGGAGAAGAACATTGAGGTAATTCCCGATTTCTACCTTGAAAGGGTTGAAGGCGAAGAGAAAAAAATATATTCATTCGATGGCAGGGAGCTCCCTTATGATCTTCTTACTATTATTCCCATAAACATGGGCGCCTCATTTATTGAACGAAGTGGTATGGGTGAGGATTTAAACTACATTGCTACCGATAAGTACACGCTTAGATCGGAGAAGTGGGAGAATATTTTCGTGCTTGGCGATACTGCTAACCTTCCAACCTCTAAGGCAGGCTCTGTAGTTCATTTTTCTGCTGAGGTGTTATTCGAAAACCTTTTGCTGGCAATTGATGGCCGTCCACTCTTAGCCAAATTTGATGGCCACTCCAACTGTTATATTGAAACAGGTTTTGGGAAGGGTTCGCTAATCGATTTTAATTACGAAACAGAACCTCTTCCCGGAACATACCCACTTCCTGGTGTTGGCCCATTTGGGTTATTGCAGAATACCAAAATGAACCACTACGGGAAGGTGCTTTTTCGTTGGATTTACTGGCATATCTTACTGAAAGGTAAAGAAATGCCCATTGAGTCTGAAATGACAATGGCGGGTAAGATTAAATAATTTGTGGAATCATGGAAGTAAAAACAGATAATATCCAGGAACAGATAAACCAGATTAACCTGAAGCTTGACCTTGTGTTACAATACATTCATGAGCAAAAGCTGCGTAATGAGGTGGTTGAAGATCTGGTTTCGGATGTTTCAATAATTGGCAAAGACGCTTTTAACACTGTTGTTGACGATTTAGATAAACAAGGTATTGAACTAAACATTGATGATCTTAAAGAGTTGGTATTTAAGTTCCTGCGCAACATCAGGAATTTCTCTGCCATGATTGACATGCTCGAAAGCGTAAATGACCTTGCTAAAGATGTTAGCCCAATTGTTAATGAAATGGGTATTGACCTTGCCCATAAGTTGAACGAGTTTGAACAGAAGGGTTACTTCGAGTTCTTCAGGGAAGCCGGTAAGATTGTTGACAATATTGTAACCAATTATAAACCGGAGGATGTTAAAGCCCTTGCGGACAATATTGTAACAATTCTTGATACTGTTAAAAACCTGACCCAACCAGATATGTTAAAAGCAATGAATAACGCAATTAATATATTTAAAAACCTTGATACAACTGAAATCCAGGAGTATTCTCTGTGGAAAGCATTCCGGGAATTGAACACCCCTGAGATGAGACGAGGTATCGGTTTTATGATGACATTTTTAAAAAATCTTTCGAAAGATTCAATTTCAAAATAAAGTTTACTAATAAAACCTTAATACTATGGCACAAAAAACATTTGCAGGCATTACCATTGATGTAACAGATGAAGGCTACATGACCAGCTCATCACAATGGACAAAAGAAATAGCTGTTGAAATTGCAAAGGAGGAAGGCATCACCCTAACCGATAAGCACTTTGCAGTTATTGAATATTTAAGAGACAGAGTAGCAAAAGGCGAGGCGCTTACGATTCGATCTATTGGTAAATCAGGAGTTGTTGATACCAAGGGCTTTTATGAACTTTTCCCGGGAGCTCCACTAAAGAAAGCTACAAAAATAGCTGGTGTTGCTAAACCCGCAAGTTGTGTATAATTTGAACTAAAATATTACCAAAATGGCAAACTTAGATCACCCTGTAAAGAAGGTCATGATTATTTGTGCAAAGGCAAGCATCGAGGATGTTTATGCCGCACTGGTTATGGCAAATGGAGCAGTTATGGAAGGTATAGAAGCAAAAGTATTCTTCACTTTTTTTGGCCTTGATGCGATTACCAAAAAACAGATGAAAAAACTTCATACCAGCACTGTAGGCAACCCCGGCATGAGAATGCCCGGTGGACTTCCGTTCCCAACACTTTTAGGAATTCTCCCTGGTGTCGAGGCAGGTGTATCAGCAATGATGAAAAGTCAAATGGAGAAGCTCGATATTCCTCCCGTTGATGAGTTTCTTGAATTAATTACAGCAGGTGGAGGAGAGATTTATGCCTGCAAACTTGCCGTGGAGATGTTTGGGTTGAAAAAAGAAGACTTTAGCGAACATGTTAAAGATATAATTACTATAGGCCAATTCTACGAATTGGCTGCTGGTGAAGGAACACAAATTATCTTCACGTAGTGCATTGTATTTGCCTCCTATATTAGTGTAATCCCCACGATTGTGGGGATTTTTTTTAGAATAATGTTGAGAATCAAATCTGAAAACGTTAATATACTCAGTATGATGATGTTGATTTATTTTGTTGAGGTTTTTCCTCAATATACTTGATTATTAAATCAACCCTTTTGGCTTATCTTTTCAAGGATGTCTTCTTTAATAATTTTGAGCTCTTTTTTGTTAATACTTATAATTCCTTCCTTATTAAACTCGCTAAGCAAACGACTTACACTTTCTCTTGAGGTGCTTATAAAATCTGAAAGTTCATTAATGTTTAATGGCAATTCAAATTCGCTGGATTGATAAACATCCTTTGACATGCAAAGTAGAATTTCCGCCAATCTGCCAGGAAGTTGCTTTTGCGACATATTGGTGTACTTCTTATAATCCGCAAGTTCATTTCTGCATAAATCAAGTATAATTTCATACGCAAAACTGCCATTGCTAAAAATAAATTCGCGGAATGTATTTAAGGAAATAAAACAAATATGGGAATCTGTAATCGCAGTAGCTGAGTAATTATTTACCTTATCGCCAAACGTTGTAGGTAAACCCAGGTAAGCAGGAGCTTTCATAATTCTAAGGATCTTTTCACTGGCAGGCCCCTTCATGTGTATCTTAACCAATCCTGATCTTAGATAGGCAATATTTGTAGCAAGTGTTCCTTCACGGAAAATCACCTCACCTTTTTTAAAATTTATTTGTGCACAGTTACTCTCAAGAACTTTAAGTTCATTTTTTGAAAGATACTCAGCAGCTGGTGATTTAAAACTGCAAACCCGACATTCAGTATTCGACATAGTTTAAAAATATCGGCAAAGATAAGAATTGCTTTTTGATTATGTGATAAAACTCACATCGGGCAGTTATGCATATCACAAATGTATCACACAATTGTTAAAAAACTAACAATACATTTGTCGTGTTATTTTGCTAACAGGAGATGTCGAATTAAAAAAAATCAAAATATGGAAACTGAATTTGAAAAACAACTTGAAGATCTTAAGAAAAGAGTAGGTAAACTCGAGAAAAACCGCAAGGATCAAATGTCTATTGCAATTGTATCTGGCGACCTTGACAAGGTGTTGGCAGCAATGATTATTTCATTGGCTGCTGCCGCAAGTGATACCAAAGTCAAATTATTTTTTTCTTTCTGGGCACTATCAGCACTTCGCGATCCCAAAAAGAGCGCTAAGGGGAAAAATTTCATTTCGACCATGTTCGGTTGGATGCTCCCAAAAGGAAAAGATAAGCTGAAACTTTCTAATATGAATATGATGGGGATGGGTCCTTTAATGATCAAGTTTCTGATGAGAAAGCAGAATGTTATGTCGTTGAACGAGATGTTTAAACAGGCTGCAGAGCTGGGAATTGAGATCATTGTTTGCGAAATGTCCATGAACCTGATGGGCTTCAAAAAAGAGGAATTGATTGATTATCCCAATATGACTTATGCCGGGGCTGCTACATTTACCGCTGAGGCCAGCCAAAGTAGTATCCAATTTTTTATTTAATGAAAATCAAGTAAAAACAATTAAATTATAAAAAGATGAACGCTGAAGAATTAAAAAATTTAACGATTACCCAAACCGTTGACGCTCGTGGAACTTCATGTCCTGGTCCATTGTTAGCTGCAAAAAAAGCGATTGGTGAAATTGAATCAGGGGAAATACTTGAGGTGCTTTCATCCGATGAGGGTACTAAAAACGACATCCCAAAATGGTGTGAAAAGATGGAACATGATTTCCTTGGTATTTTTGAAGAAGATAGTTTTAGCAGGCTCTTCATTAAAAAAGCTTAGCTAGCTAATACTTCAAAGGGGCAAAGCGAAATGTCTTTGGTGCATTGACAATTCGTCCCCCAAAGATATTTCGCTTATTAATCAACAAAACAACTTTCATTTTTGCAAAATGCCAACGGAAACTTTTTCACCTAAAATACTGGTCTTTTCCACCGATAAAATTTCGGATCCCGGGATAGACCAGGCTGGTTTAAGAAAACTTCATTACTCCCCATCAGTTTATGTAATCAGTTTGCCCTGTTCATCGGGAATAAAACCCCGATGGATTATGCGTGCATTCCAGCAGGGATTCGATGGGGTATTTATTGCTGCAGATGGCCACGAGTGTTCATACAGTTCCAAGTGTGCAGAACATACCAATACCATTATTGTGGAATCGCAGAAATTGATGAAGGAGAACAACATCAACCCTAAAAGGATCAGAATGGCAGCACTCTGTTCTGTTTGTGCTGAACCATTCGTTAACCACATGGGGAACTTCTCAAAGATACTTTCTGAACTGGGAAGTTTAGAAACAGAAGTTTATCAAGCCCAATGATTTAAGATTGATGATTAACAATTGTTGAATACTGAATTCTTATTTCCAAACTCGTTAATCTATATTCTTAAATCCAAATAATTAGTCACAGAATTAAAGTACAATCTATGTCAATAGATAAAATTAAATATGATGCCCTGGTAGTGGGTGGTGGAATAGCCGGTCAAGAGGCGGCACTTAGCCTTGCCGATATGGACTACAAAGTTCTATTGGTAGAAAAGGAACTTTCCATTGGCGGAAAGATGATTCAACTTAGTAAAGTGTTCCCAACCCTGGACTGTGCCGCTTGTATCACCACTCCTAAAATGTCGGAAACAGCCCGGCACCCTAACATCACCTTGATGCTGAATAGCCAGGTCGGATCAATTGAAAAGAATGATAAGTCGTTCCTTATAAATGTTAACCGCAAGGCACGTTTTGTAAAACCCGAAGTCTGTACTGGTTGTCAGGAGTGTGAGTTTGCTTGTCCAGAGGTGCGCGTCGATGATTACAATGCAAAGCTGGCCGGACGAAAAGTGGCTTATATACCATTCAGCCTTGCAAACCCACGCATTGCTTCAATCGACCGTCAGGGAGAATCGGCTCCATGCATAAATGAATGTCCCGGCGGGGTTAAACCTTACGGGTATATCTCGTTGGTTCGTAATGGGCAATACGAGGATGCAATGCACCTTCATCTGGAAGATATTCCAATACCCGGAAGCCTGGGTAGGGCATGTTACGCACCTTGTCAGAGTGAATGTACCAGAGGAAGTCTGGAGGCGCCTGTTGATATTCGTCGTATAAAAAGATTTTTTGCCGAGAATTACTATAAGAAATACCCTATTGCCCCGGCAATGGCTACAAAACCAAGCACGGGTAAAAGAATTGCGGTTATTGGCTCAGGTCCAGCGGGATTAACCGCTGCGTATCACCTTGCATTAAAAGGACACAAAGTAAAAATATTCGAGGCTGCACCAAAACCCGGGGGTATGCTAATGCTTACCTTACCTGAATATCGTTTACCAAAAAGCGTTGTTGAAAGGGATATTCAGAATATTACGTCACTAGGTGTTGAAATTGAAGTCAACAAGAAAATTGAAAACCTCGCCAAGCTTAAGGAGGAAGGGTTTGATTCAATATTTGTATCTGTAGGTACCCATAACACTTTTAGTCTGAGTATTGAGGGTGCTAATCTTCAGGGTGTTGTTTCATGTCTTGATTTTTTACGTGATGCGAATATTGGCAATCGGGAAGACCTGACTAATAAAAAAGTCATGATCATTGGCGGAGGGAATACTGCCATTGATGCTTCACGGACTGCACTCAGATTGGGTGCTGCAAAAGTAACCGTTGTTTACCGCCGTAGCCGCGAAGAGATGCCTTGCTTTGCGCCAGAAATTAAAGAAGCAGAAGAGGAAGGAGTTGACATTTTAATACTTCGAAATCCTATAAAATTTATCGGCGAGAATGGAAAACTTTCGAAAGTTCAGCTAATAAAGATGAAACTCGATAAACCTGATGCAAGCGGTAGGAGAAGTCCTGTCCCAATTGAGGGATCAGAATATATTGAGGATGTCGATTTTGTTGTAGAAGCAATTGGCCTTCAACCGTCAACCGCTGTATTCTCAAAGGAAGTTGACCTGAATAAAAACGGTACAATAAAAGTCAACCAGAAAACTTTACAAATTGCAGATTCCTATGTATTTGCAGGCGGGGATGGTGTAACAGGTGCTTCCACGATCATAGAAGCTGCAGGACAAGGTAAACGTGCTGCATTTTATATTGATAAGTTTCTTGCTGGATTAAATCCTGCTGATTATGAGTTTGGCGACAAGCTCCAGGCTGTTGACAAAATAAAAGTTTTAAGCAAGGGCAACATCCAACTTGCCAACCCGGTTCACGACACTTATCGTTCGGTTTCAGAACGTGTGAAAGATTTTAAAGATGTGGAGATTACATTCACCGAAGAAGAAGTTAAACAAAGCGCAGAAAGGTGCCTTGATTGCAGCAATTGCCGTGAATGCCATCAATGTGTTTCAGCTTGTCCGGCCGAAGCAATTGATTTTTCTCAGAAGGATGAAAAAATAGTGACTGATGCAAAATCGGTAATCGTTTCAACAGGTTTCAGGTTGTTTAAACCGGAGAATAAGCCTCAGTACGGTTATGGCAAATATCCCAATGTAATTGATGCCATGCAGATGGACAGGCTAATTGCACCAACCCGGCCATTTAATAATGTACTCCGTCCAGGCGATGGAAAAGTACCCGATAAGATTGCTTATATTCTTTGCACCGGATCAAGGGATTCAAGCCTTGAAAATGGAATGGGTTGTAGCACTGAATGCTCAAACAACCCAATTTGCTCACAGATTTGCTGCATGTATTCAATTAAACAAGCACAACTTCTTATGGGTGCACTCCCAATGGCTGATATTACCATCTACTATATGGATATTCGGGCATTTGGAAAAGGGTATGAAGAGTTCTTCCAGCAATCCAAAGGAATGGGGGTTAGCTTTATTAAAGGAAAGGTGGCTAAGGTTACCCAGAAAGATGACAACAGCGGCGATTTAATTCTTCGTTATGAGGATGTTACAACCGGTAAACTTAAAGAGGCAAGCCATGATCTGGTAGTGCTTTCAGTTGGTGTGCTTCCAAATAATGAGATAACCAAAGCGTTTACCAATGCAAAGTTGGAACTTGATGATCAGCGTTTTATCAAGCAGATTGATGAATTAGTTAGCCCATCGCTAACCAGTATCGAAGGAGTATTTGTTGCAGGTACAGCAGCCGGACCGAAGGATATTCCCGATTCAATTTTATCTGCAGGTTCTGCTGCATCCGAAGCAGCAAGTTATGTGAATAATTTATAATAGTAGCGAAATGAAACAACGAATAGGAGTCTATATATGCCATTGCGGCGGTAACATCTCAGATTATGTGGATGTTGAACAGCTGGGTAAACTGATGCAGAAAGAGGATGGCGTTATTATTTCCAAGGATGTAATGTTTGCCTGTTCCGATGCCAACCAGAAGGAGATGATTCAGGATATCAACGAGAAACAACTTGATGCTATAGTTGTTGCTTCCTGCTCTCCAAAACTTCATACACACACTTTTCGTGGGGTTGCTGAGAGGGCTGGGATCAACCCATATAACTACACCCAGGTTAATGTTCGTGAGCAATGCTCATGGGCACACTCAGACAAGCCAATGGATGCCACTGTGAAAGCATACGGCTTAATCCGTGCCGGAATTAACAGGGTTTCCCATTCAGAGGCTCTCGAAAATATCGAAATAAACGTGCAAAAAGCAGTTGCTGTTATTGGGGCAGGTGTTGCCGGTATGCGCGCTGCTGTTGATCTTGCCCGTATGGGAAACCATGTTTATCTTATTGAAAAGGAGTCTTCTGTCGGGGGTCGTATTGCACAAACCGGAAAACTCTTCATGACCGGCGAGAATGGTAAAGAGGTGATAGATAGGCTTTACCAACGTATAAAACAAATACCGAGTATCACCGTGTTCACCAATGCTAACCTCGAAAAAGTGTCGGGCAGCATTGGCAATTTCTTTATTGATGTAAATGTTTCCAATGAGCTGCTAAAGCTCAACGTTGGATCGGTTCTGGTTACCACTGGTTTTGATTTTTATGAACCCAAGGATGGCGAATATGGGTATAAACTATCTGAAAACGTCATCACCCTTCAGGATTTCAATCAGCTTATTGAATCCAGCAATGGGAAATTGACGCATAATGGCAAACCCGTTAAAACGATTGCCTATATCTATTGCGTTGGGAACCGTCAATCAAAGGGTGAAAACAAATACTGTTCACGCCATTGCTGCACCGCAGCAATTCATTCATCGCTTAATGTTCATGAGAAGTTTGAAGGGGTGAAAGCCTATCATCTTTACCGCGATATCAGAACCTATGGCAAGCAGGAGTTATTATACCAGGAATCATCAAGGAAAGGCGATATTTACATCAAATTTGAGGAGAAAGAACCGCCTGTAGTTGAAATAAAGGATAGTAAGCCCTTTATTAAGGTTAAAGATTACCTGACATCGAAGATGGAGCTGACTTTTGATGCTGATCTGGTTGTACTTGTTACAGGTATGGTCGCACGAAAGGACAGTGGTGAAATATCCAATAAGCTGAAAATTCCTATCGGGAGCGATAAATTTTTTAACGAAATTCATCCAAAGCTAAAACCTGTTGAAACTGTTATTAAAGGGGTTTATATTGGCGGAGCATGTCAGGGCCCTAAAAACATTTCTGAGTCTGTTCAATCCGCACTATCAGGAGCTTCAAAAATCAACGCTGTAATAAGAAAAGGGTTAATAGCCCTTGAGCCAATTGTTGCCAGAGTAAATAGCGATGCTTGTTTATGGTGTAATAAATGCGCAGAGGTTTGTGAGTATGACGCAGTGAAACCAATTGAAAGCAATGGGAAAATGATAGCCGAGGTAAATATCTCTACCTGCACAGGATGCGGTATTTGCGCACCGGTTTGCCCAACCAACGCCATTGAGATTGCCCGATATACGGATAACGAGATCGAATCTATGATTGACGGGTTTATGTCAAAGGGGGAGATTGAACAACGTGAACTAGAGCACGGTGCTAAGGTTGAAGCAGGCAAAGTGGGAATGAAGGAATACCCGGAAATTTGGAATCAAATAGTATTCGCCTTAAATGGAAGTGCACTCACTATACCTGAAATATCTGAGAAAACCGGAATAGAGAAGAACTTGGTTACCTGGCACCTGATGACCATGAACCGTTATAGCGTGTTAGAACCTGCCGGTCTCAACAAAGAAGAAACCTACTACATGTACAAACTCAAAAAGTAACCGATCATGTCGCATATTAATCCAGATTTTGCTGAAGAAATAAAGAAATACGGAGCCAAAGATTTTAACCTTTGCTTTAACTGTGGCAATTGCACTGCAATCTGTGCGCTGTCCACAAAAGATGAATCATTTCCCCGCGAGATGATTCGCTACAGCACCCTTGGGTTGGAGGATGAACTCAAATCATCATTAAAACCCTGGATGTGCTACTATTGCGGCGAATGCAGCACCGATTGCCCACGCCAGGCTAATCCTGGTGAGCTGATGATGTCCTTACGACGTTGGTTGACGGCAAAGTATGATTGGACCGGTTTATCGGGTTTGCTTTATAAAAACTTATCAGGGTATATTATTGGTTTTATAATGGTCATTGTGGGATTACTGGCTTTTGCAAGTGAATTTAGCTGGGATCAGAAGCTGATAATGCACTTTGGACATCAGTTTGAGATGTTTGCCATAGCTGGTGTTTTCGCAATAATCCTTTTACCAAATATTGTCAGGATGTGGTTCTTAACCATTATCAAACCAAAAGTTAAAGCCAGCATCAAAGTTTACTTCAAGGCTTTTTCCGATCTATTGGTACACATGTTCACACAGAAACGTTTTCTTGAGTGCGAGGATGACAGAGAAGCTAGAATTAAATGGTTTGAACATTTTATTTTAGTCATTGGGTATCTCTCTTTGCTTTTTACAACTGTTTTCCTCGATTGGTTTTCGTCTCAAAACCTATTTGTTATTTGGTTAGGGTATATTGAGAGTGTCATAATCTTTGCAGTTACCTTTATTTTTATAATGAACAGGATAAAAAAGAAAGAGGCCAATCATAAGTTCTCCCAGGCATCCGACTGGTTCTTTGTGATCTGGTTATTTTTGATGGGAATTACAGCTTTTGGGGTTAGACTATTTATAGATTTTGATATCCTGACAAACAATTTCTGGCTTTTTATGGTCCACCTTATGGTTCTGGTTCAGTGGGCAATCATTATTGTGCCATTTGGGAAATGGACCCATTTCTTATATCGTTCGTTTGCTATGTACTTCATTAAAGTTCAGGAATTAACAATCAAACCAGTTTCAAAACAGGGGAATAAATAATTTTCAACCCGGGAAACGAATCTTTTTGATAAATATCCAAGCAGCTGAATGTTTGGATATTTTTTTAAATAATTTTTATTATGAACATTTGTTCATAATATTTACTACCTTTGTACTTCAAAATATTAGATAATGAATCATTTCGATCAGGTAGCAAAAACATGGGATAACAACCCAATTGTGTGGGAGCGTTCATCGGCAATAGCAAATATGATGATGCAGAAGTTAACTTTTACTCCAGAAAAAGTCGCGTTAGAATTTGGTGCAGGTACAGGGGCGTTGAGCTTCCTGCTTAAGGATCAATTTGCAGAAATAACCTTGATGGACAGCTCAGTAGAAATGGTTAAGGTGATGGAAGATAAAATTCAAAAATCAAATGTCCCCAACTTAAAACCAGTGTTTTTTGACCTTTTATCAAATGATTTTAAAGGCTCTTTCGATATCATTTATTCTCAGATGGCATTACACCATGTTGAGGACACCAAGTTAATAATTGAAAAGTTTTACAAAATGCTTAACCCTTCGGGTCAAATTGCCATTGCCGATTTATATAAGGAAGATGGCTCTTTTCATGACTGGAAATTTAACGGGCATTTAGGTTTTGATGTTGCTGAGCTGAGTGGAATTTTCAAAGAAGTTGGTTTCCAAAGTATTAGCCATGATGAGTGTTACGTTATAAAAAAACCAACTGGTAATAATATAGTGAAGGAATACCCGATTTTTCTGATAACAGCCATTAAATAATGCCACGCCCAAAGCTAAATAGAAGGATCAACCATCCTCCGGCAATGGAGGGATTTAAGCCTTTTGGGATTCCCATGATGAATTTAGAACCTGTAATCTTGCTGTTTGAGGAATATGAATCCATAAGATTGTCCGATTATGATGGGCTAACACAGGAGCAATCGGCAGAAAGAATGAATATATCGCGACCAACATTTACCCGGATTTACGAAAAAGCTCGTCGAACAATTGCCCAGGCTTTTGTTGAGGGGAAAGCAATTTTTATTGAAGGGGGAAACTACCACACCGATGATTGCTGGTACCGATGCGAAACATGTATGAAGCTGAATATTTGTAAAGACGAGACACAAATTTGTAATTATTGTCATTCTAAGAAGTTAAGAAGGCTTAATAAAATTGTCACCTACGATGGAACCAAATGATGTAAATGGGTTTTGTATTTGTGTGCATTGCAATACAAGGATGCAACACACCAAGGGGAAACCATGCAGAGCAAACGAATGCCCGCAATGCGGGAAAAAAATGATGCGCGAAGGAAGTTATCATCACCAATTATACTTACAAAAAAAAGGAGAAAAAAATGAAAGTAGCAGTACCAACCAGGGGTAATATCGTTGATGGTCATTTTGGCCATTGTGAGATGTACACCATTTTTACAACAGAAAACAATCAGATTGTTAAAACCGAAATATTGCCTTCACCACAAGGGTGTGGTTGTAAGAGTAATATTGCAGAAGTATTGCGGAGCATAGGCGTAAGTGTAATGCTGGCCGGCAATATGGGCGATGGGGCACTCAATGTGCTAAACCATTACGGAATCAGCGTCATTCGTGGTTGTTCAGGTGACGTAAAGGGTGTTGCAGAGGATTACCTAAAAGGTCAATTAAACGACTCGGGCGAAGGATGCCATCACCATGAACATGAAGGAGAAGGGCATGTTTGTAACCATTAAAACCAGATGAGCGATTTTTCTAAATTAAATTTGCCCACTGTTAAGCATATTATTGCTGTTGCCTCAGGCAAAGGGGGCGTTGGAAAGTCAACGGTAGCATCAAACCTGGCATTGGCATTTGCGCAGGAAGGGTATAAAACAGCCCTGGTGGATGCCGATGTTTTTGGCCCTTCAATTCCAACAATGTTTGGTATCTCAGATGCTCAAATATTTCAAAAGCAAATGGATGGCAAGGATTACCTCATTCCTGTTGAACGTTTTGGGGTAAAGTTGATGTCGGCTGGTTTTTTGGTTAAGCCAAATAACGCTATTATCTGGCGAGGACCATTGGCTGCTAATGCACTAATGCAACTTTTCACAGATACTTACTGGGATGAAATAGACTACATGGTAGTTGACCTTCCTCCTGGTACAAGCGATATACCAATATCTCTTTGTCAGCAGGTTGATTTTAGCGGTGTGATCATTGTTACCACTCCTCAGCTAATGTCACTAATGGATGTTAGAAAGGCTATTTCGTTATTTGTAAACCTCGACTTAAAATCAAAAATCGTTGGGATCGTCGAAAACATGTCATGGTTTACCCCTGCAGAGCACCCTCAAGAAAAATACTACCTGTTCGGGAAGGGTGGGGGTGAATTACTGGCCAAAGAGTATGATACTCAGCTTTTGGCACAAATCCCTTTGGTTGATGGAATGGCCGTTGCATCAGATGGCGGAAGTTTTTATAGCTATCAACACAGTGATCAGGTGCAACAAGTTTATCGTGAGTTGGTTAAGAAAGTTTTGATATTGCATTAAACTTGGATAAAAGGTACCTTAATGGTATTAACGATTCGCAGATTTGAGGTCTGCAAATCAACAAGAAAAAAAATTGTTGCACAGAACTCTTAAAATTAGGAAGTGAATAGCCAGTTTTCAATATTTTATTGTTCAACGGGAGGTTGATTCTATGAATAAATTGACTTAATATCAACATAAGTTCTTGGTAAAATATACTCATAAAATCATGGAGGGGAAAGTTATGAAAATAGCAGTGCCAACAATCGGAAGTATTCTTGATGAATACTTTGATCCTTGCGAAGTTTTCACGATATTCACGGTGGATGAACCCAATAATATTGTAGAAAGCGAAATCCTATATACACCAGAAGGGTGTGATTGTACCAATAACATCCCGCTAACTCTGCAACAAAAAGGGGTTACAATTATGCTTGCATACAAACTACCTGAGCATGCCGATGGGGTTTGTCAAAAATATGGAATTCAGGCCTATTTAGGCTATAAGGGGAATGTACTTGAAGTGGTAGAAACTTTTTTGCAACAGCAAAGAAAACTTTAATTCTTAGTTAACAGCTTACTTATTAAACTGATTACCGATGCCAAATCTCAATGGAACAGGCCCCGAGGGGAAAGGATCTAGTAAAGGAAGAGAGTTGGGCTTATGTCAGAATGCCCCTGTAAATGAAGTCCTAAATAAACTAGGGAGGGGATTGGGGAAAAAACGAAAATCTGGAGGTGGCAAAGGCAAAGGGAAACGCCTTAGAAGCGGTTTTTAAAAATTCTTAATTATTTTAATTTTACTCAGTATGGCAAAAATTAAAGTCGGTATAATTATATGTGACAGGTACAAAACCTGTGCTGGTGGTAAATGCTTCAGATCGCTTCAGAACAGGGAGGGAGCATTCTCAATGTACAAAAACCAGGATATCGAAATAGCAGGTTTTACAACCTGCGGAGGTTGTCCCGGTGGGAATATTGAATACGCTCCTGAGGAGATGAAAAAGAACGGGGTAACTCATATTCACCTCGCAACAGGATTAATAGTAGGTTATCCACCTTGTCCATACATTGATTACTTTACCAGGTTTATTCCCGAAAAGTATGGAATTAAAGTTGTATTGGGAACGCATCCAATTCCTCAAAAGTATTATAAAACCCATATTGTATTGGATACGTGGAATAGCAATACGTTCCAGCAAATCATTCAGCCAACCATTACCGATGAAGAAACACGCTTAAAATATGATTAGCGTTTGATATCCCGTTGGGTAGAAAAATGGTTATTTTGATTTTTCATCTATCCATCAGGTAATTCTTGTATTCTTCAACTCCTGTTCAACAAGTCCTTTGGGTTGATAATTTGGAGCAAAATCTCATCCTGCCATCCGTTACTGGTTTTAAGCCAGCTCTTTTTTGTACCGATTACCTCAAACCCGGCATTCTGGAAAAGTTGAAGGCTAATGGTATTATCAGATGAAATGTTGCAGTACAGCTGATGGATTTGCAGGGTTTTAAAAGCGTAATGAGTAATAACTTTTAGCGATTCTGTGGCATACCCTTTTTGCTTATGCTCCTTGTTGGCAATCAGAATACCTATGCCTGCCCGGAGATGGTAAGGGTCAAAATCAAAAATATCGATTAATCCAACCGGGATATTCATCAGCTCATTTTGGTTTTTGGCTTCGATAATGAGCCTCAGCTGCTTTGTTTCCCAAATATCCAGGTGTGAATTTTCTATGTATTTTTTGATAATATACTTGGAGAATGGAGTGAGGGTATTGCTTACTTTCCAGATCTCCATATTATTCTCCCATGCATAAAGCAGGTCAATATCAGAAAGTTCAGGTGCTCTAAGCTTGATAAGGCTATTTTCGAGGGTATTTTCTCCCATAATGGCTATTTGAATTTATCAAGGCTAACTATAAAGGCATCGGGGAAACCCATCTCAACTATCTTTTCAAGTTGGTTCCTGGCTTCAGTTTGCCCTTTAAATTGGCCGTATATGTACCTGTAAAAGCCATCCTGGCTTTTAAATTCCTTCACTGTAAGCCCTTTAAAGAACGAATTTTCTGCAGGTTTGCTTAGTGCAACAATCTGGATGGTATAAATAGTTTTTTCGCGGGTGTCAATCACTTTTTCAGCCTTAATGAGTTGCTCCAGCTCCAGCTCGCCAATGATTAACGCATCCGGGAATCCATTGTCAATGCATTTATTAAGTACAACCAGGGCATTAGCCTTTTTAAGGAATGATCCAAGGGTGAAAAAGTTGATTGTGCCAGCTTCACGGATTCTGACTTTCAGATCAGTTTTACCCTGAATAAGCTCAACCTGAGCAGGTGTGGGCGATTCTGTTTTATTAGTAAGTAAAATGGTAAAGGTTTGCTCCAATGGTTTCAGATTTTCAGGGATCTCGATATCCTCGGAAATTTGGATGTTCTTATCAGAT
Source organism: uncultured Rikenellaceae bacterium (assembly GCA_964552655.1). Lineage (GTDB taxonomy): Bacteria > Bacteroidota > Bacteroidia > Bacteroidales > Tenuifilaceae > CAZKHG01. The sequence continues at coordinate 32,001 of CAZKHG010000005.1, read as the reverse complement.
TTTAGTACGCTCATACAAACCCTGCGGTTTAAACTTCTGCCGGCTGGATTGTCGCTACCATCGGGGTTGGTATTAGCTGCAATATTGGCAAATGCACCTACAGCTTTGGTAACAAAACGGGATTCATCAATTCCCTTGCCCACCAGATAATCAACAACCGATCTTGCCCTTTTTAGTGATAATTTCTGGTTGTAAGCAACTGAGCCTTTGCTATCTGTATGCCCTGTAACTTCGATTTTTAGTGATGGGTTCTTATCCATCAGCTGATATATCTTTTCGATCTCGAAAAGTGCATCACGGGTGAGGGAGTAGCTGTCAAAATCGAATAAAATGCTTTTTATGGTCACATATTCCCCTTTTGAAACCTCCTCGGCTAGTAAGTTAAACTCAAATGGCATTACTTTTTGGGTGTAACCATCAGGTATATATATATTCCTTGTTTGCGTTTGATATCCAACACCCTTCACTTCACAAATGTAGTTCCCAGGTTTAAGGGTTGCGTTAAAATCTCCGCTAATTGATTTAGGTTGAGTGGATTGAACCAATTTGCCAATTTTTGAATCGGTAATTTTAATGGTAAAGGCATTGCTCTCAATCTCCCTGTTATCGGAGAGGTAAATTTTCCCTTTAATCTGTATCTCAGGGATTACCTGTTTCTTTGATATTTGTAGCTTGTAAATATCCCGACTTCCGGGGGAGTCTTCGTTAACCATGGAAATGTAAGCCGAACTGCTATCAATTGGAAAGTAAAACAGATCGTCATCGGTAGTGCTGATCGGATAGCCAATGTTTACGGGTGTTGTCCAGCTATTATCATCCATTTTTAGCGAATAAAATATATCGAATCCACCCATGCTGCTATGACCCTGGGAAGCAAAATATAATATTTTACCATCCCTGGAAAGAACTGGCGACTCTTCGTTATAAGAGGTATTTATTGTATTTCCCAGGTTAGTTGGGGAACCCCATTCCCCGTTGGCCTGCTGGGTAGATTTATAAATATCCAGTCCTCCATAACCCCCTTTGTGATTGGATGTAAAAAACAGGGTTTTCCCATCCGGAGAAAATGAGGCGAATGTTTCCCAATCAAGGGTGTTCACATTTTTATTCAGCTTCTGCGCTTTTCCCCACTTACCCTTTTCAAATTTACTCTGATAGATATTCCCGTCGGACTTATCGTTTTTGAAAAGCAGCAGTATAGTCCCATTGTAGTTAAGGTTTGTTGAATAAACTTCACCTTCTACACCCAAATCGAGCGTAATATTTCTTGCCGTTTCCCATTTGCCATTCACAAATCGGCTCATGTAAATACCATCGTAAAATTTTTCTTTCAGCGAAAAGGCCATGGTTTTGCCATCCCCTGAAATTACAGGATTGTAGCAAAATTTACCTGCATCGGGAATTAGATCTACCTTTTCCAGGTTAAGGTTTAAAGGGTCATTAATCATATCGCGGGCCAGCTCACATGCTTTAATCTGCTGATTAACGTAGTCAAGGTTGTATAAATCCTTGATTTCCAGCTGGGATCGAAAGAGTTTGTAGGTTTCTATCGCTTTATCAAGCTGATTGTTGATTCGATAGGCTTCGCCCAGGTAAAAAAATGCATTAACAGGGGCATTTTCCTCTTTATAGGAACCCTCCTGGTATATTTTATTTACCTTGTTAACTGCAAATTCCAGAAAAGGGATTGATTTCTTTTTAACCCCGGGAATATTGAGGTAACACAGTCCTATCCTGTAATTAATGTTGGCATTCAGCCGGTTCAAATCGTAGAGCTTTAAATAGAGGGGTAATGCCTCGCGGTAATCCTGAAACATAAAGTAGTATTCGGCATCAGTAAATGTAGTTTTGAAATCGGTGTTTTGTGCTTTGGTGGATGCAAATGCAAGGATAATCATTGAACCATTTAATAAAATCCTTTTTAACGGTAGTTCAATTAACCTGATTAAGTATCTGTTTAACATTACCTTAGGTTTTAGTTAGCAAATAAATTAAAGCATCAAACAACTAACAAAACAAATTTAAGATAATTTGAATACCTTAGAAATATAAAATACAAACACTTATCAACTAGTTGATAAAAAATTAATTGGATTCAGGTCTGTGCTTGGTTCCGGATTACCGTTTACGGAAATATAGATATCCTCCAATGCCAATGATCCCAAATATTGCAATCAGGGTTATCCACCAGAATGGTTTTGGCTCGTTTTTATGGGAAAGGTTTTCGTAAAGTTTAAGCTTCTGATCCTCGGGTAAGTTGACATACGATTCAACTCCAATTTCGGCTAAAAGCCTGACTAATTCGGGTTCGTGTGACTTAAAAGTATCGGGGTGCTGGCTCTCAGCAATTTTCCAGAACTTATCAAATGTTACGATTCCCGGATTCTCCTGATAAACCTTTCCGAGCAATACGCTAAGCCCTGGTGATGCCTTAGCGATGATCTGGTTGATCAGGTAGGTGAACGATGAGTTATCTGCTTCTCCTGAGATAGATCTGGATTGTTTCTGTTGTGAAATGTATTCTGAACTGGCAACCAGATCAACCAGCTGGGTGAATATTTTTAGTAGTTCATTGATCTCCCCAACTGAGTCAACAGATTGTGTCAGCTGATTTATCCTGAGTTTGAGAAGCGAGGTAGGGAATTGCCAGTTGCGTTGTAGCAGCTTGGCAATTTTCTCCTGCGATCCATTCTCTGATAGCAATAATAGGATATCGGGCAAATAGGTTGTTTCAGCCAGTATATTTTTATCAGGTTCTTTTTCAACTGTTTCTATAGTTGTTTCACTCTTTTTACGGTTAATTTTTGTGTTGGAAACTCTAACTGAGTCATCAGTGCGTTTAAGCTGCAGGATTCTTTGGTCAATGGTGGCAAAATCTTCATTATTAACTTCCTGTTTCACCTCCTTGCTGGTTGAAATAGAAATATTCTCATCAGTTTTGGTAGCCTGGAGTTGAGCTAAAAGCAATTTAGCCCTTTCAGCCTGATCTCTCAAATCAAACCCTTTCCCCTGAAAGAAAAGCTTGTCCCGTTTTTGTGGATCAATGTAATTTATCTGGTCGGATTTTGCAGGATCATAAAGGGCAATACCATCCACATTAATGGTGTCAATCACCAGTGTTTTAAATCTTTTATCTATATTCCTTTCAAACAAGTCGGTTTTGGTAACGATAGTCTTCAGGTATTTAGGCACAAATATTTCAACCTGATAGATATCCTGTTCACCGTAACCATCGGGGTCGAATAAAGCCATAAGCGCATAACCACCATCCCCGATAGGGGTATAGAATAAATCATCATCGGGAGTGTTTAGCGGGTAGCCCAGGTTAATTGGTTTACCCCATGTTCCATCTGGTTTTTGTTGGGAAAAGAAAATATCATAACCGCCCATATTGTTGTGTGATTCAGAGCTGAAATACAATGTGCTGCCATCGGATGAAATGAATGGAGTGTTTTCATTCATCGGAGTGTTTATAACCGCACCAAGGTTTTTAGCAGGTTTCCAGTAATCACCCGAATCACGTTCCGAGACATAAATATCCAAATCCCCATAACCACCCTTACGATTGCTGGTAAAAAATAGTTTTCTTCCGTTACTACTAATGCTTGCGTGTGTTTCGTAATATTTTGTGTTGATATTCTCGTTCAGCTTCTTCATGGGCAACCACTTATCGTTGACAAACCGGGAGACATAAATATTCCCATCATGGTTGTCGTCCTTAAAAAGATAAATCTCGTTGCCATCGTTGGAAACTGATAGCGATGAGCAGTTCCCATCCACCTGAAGGTCAAGGGTGATGTTAACAGGAGTGCTCCAGGAACCGTTTACCATCCGTGAAACATAAATGGCCTGATAGAATTTTCTTTTTGTTGTGAATACAAGTGTTTTGCCATCAAAAGAGATGACTGGATTATAGTTTGCGAACCTGTCGTTAAACAGCTCGCCAATATTATTTCTAAGAAAATTGACCGGAAGTTTCTGAAGAATTTCTGAATTTTTTGCGGTTTCCACCTGATGGTTTAGGTAAGAAATATTCCAACGTTTTTCAGTTTTAATCAGCTCATGAAAATGTTCATACTCCTTAAGCGCTTTACTTATCTGATTATTAACAAAATAAGCATTGCCAAGGTAAAAAATCGCATCAATAGGGGCCTTTGTTTCCAACAGCGATTGCTCATTGTATCTTTTACTGGTGTTGGCTGCTGCTTTTTCCAGGTAAGGAATTGCCTTTGCCTTATAGCCGGGGATATTTAGGTAGCAGAAACCAATCCTGTAACATAAATTGTAATTGTTCTGCTCATGGTTATAAACCTGAAGGTAAAGGGATAAAGCCTCCTCATAATCCTCAAAGTAAAAATATGAGTTGGCATCTTTATAGAGTTCTTCCAACTCTTTTTTGGTTTGAGCGGAGAGGTTATAATTTGCTATAAATAAAACAGATAACAATATTAACTTATAAATTTTCATTGTAAATTTTTCATCAAATTTTTATGCAATCAAATGTAAGAAATATTGCAGAAGAGATTGTCATATTTCTTCAAATTATAGATCAAGTGTTACAAGATAAATATCTTCTTCGCCTTCGCTCTCGGGCAGGAACCTCGATATGTACCCGCTCAGTCCTTCACCGATGGGGAAAAAATAGGTATCATCATCAAGGGTGTTTAACGGGTACCCCAAGTTAACTGGTTTGATCCAACTATTCTCTGTTTTATCTGAATAGAAGATGTCGAAACCACCCATTGTAGTATGACCTTTTGAGCTGAAAAACAACTTGTTGCCACTTTCGGTAACAAACGGAGCACTTTCATCGAACGATGTATTTATTTCTGGCCCCAGGTTAAGAGGCTGGCTCCACTCACCGGTTGCCTTTTTAGTGGTATAATAAAGATCAAATCCACCGTAGCCGCCTTCCTTATTACTGCTGAAGTACAATGTATCGCCATTCCTTGAAAGCGATCCAAAGGTTTCCCAATTCCTGGTGTTAATCTCTTTTGGGAGTTTACTCATCGGGGTCCAGATTTTCTTTGTTTTGTCAAAGGTAGATGAGTAAAGGTTGTAATCATCGTTGTCGTTTCGGGCTAGTATCAGGATATTGCCGTTGGCCGATATGCCTACCGTTTCAATTTGCCCATCGGCAAGGGTTTGGGTATTTAAACTTTTCGGGTTATTCCACGATTCAAACTCAAATTCACTTTGCAGAATAGCATTATAGAAACGTTGTATAGATGTGAATATGAGTATGTTACCGGTTGATACGGTAAGTGGGTTGATCTCAGAAAACCTGGAGTTAATGTTAATTCCAACTGATTTGAACACATGATTTTTTGGCGATGCAAGCATTTTTCTTGCCACCTCAACAGATTCTATCTCTTTATCAACAATAAGATTCTCCTTTTTCTCGTTGAGGGTAAGCATGCTTTTATAGGTGTTAAAGGCCTGTATTGCTTTATCCAGGTTACCATTGACCCTAAGGGATATTCCATATAGGAGAAAAGCTTCACGGGGTGCCTTGGTTTCAGTGTAATAACCTTCCTTGTACTTGTCGCTTACATTGAGTATGGCTTTTTCAAAGTAGGAGTTGGCCTTGCTTTTCTCGTTGTGGATATTAAGGTAGCATTGCCCGATCCGGTAGTTGATATTTGAGTTGTTGGGTTGATTATTATGTATTTCGAGGTATAATGGCAGCGCATCTTTGTACTCTTCATAGAGGAGAAAGTACTCTGCATCAACAAAAACCCTCTTAAAATAGGAGTCTTTTTGACTATAAAGGTAAACGGGACTAACGAGTATGTAAAAGATGATAAGTGCCCTTTTCATCAACTTTTCCGAATTCTTTGTGTATCCAAAAAATATCAATTTTGATATTTCTATTAGTATGCCAAAATAGTGAATAATAGGGAATTCAGAAACAAAATCAACGAAAAATACACTAAACACACACTTTGTAGGGCAGAAATTGCATTAAAATGGATAGAAAATATTAAAATTTTCTGAGGTTATCCATAGCGTTTAACTCTATTCATTTTGGAAACGTAATAAAAAAACTGACAGAGATAACAAGAACCCCTGCCAGTTTAATAATCCTGAATGAATTTAAAAGGTTAATAAAAATATATAAATCAGCAATTTATACCTAAAAAGCAGAATGCTTTTAAATATTCATATTTGGGTCAATTGCCTGTATTCTATCCCTGAGCGTTTTCAGGAAAGCCCCGGCTAAAGATCCATCAATGATCCTGTGATCATAGGAAAGAGAAAGAATTGCCATATTCCTGATCCCGATGGTATCACCCGATGGGGTTTCAATTACAACCGGGCGTTTCTTTATTGCTCCAATGGCAAGAATAGCTACCTGCGGCTGGTTGATAATGGGAGTTCCCGTGAGGGTGTCAAACATCCCAAGGTTCGTTATAGTAAATGTGCCACCTTGTATCTCATCGGGTTTGAGCTGATTGCCACGCGCTCTCCTGGCCAGGTCGTTTAGCGATTTGGTAATCCCGGTAAGGTTAAGCCTGTCGGCAAATCGGATCACTGGTACAATTAAATTGCCTGTAGGCAGAGTAGTTGCAATTCCTATATTTATCGCTTTTTTTACTATGATTTTATCATCTTCAACCGAGGAGTTGATGAGCATGTGTTGCTTAATAGCGGATACGGCTGCTTCAATAAAAAATGGTGTAAATGTTAACTTTTCACCCTCTTTGTTTTGAAAAGAGTTTTTTAGCTTCTCTCTGGCAAAGACCAGGTTGGTAACATCAACCTCAATAAAGGATGAAACGTGAGCCGAAGTCTGCTTTGATTTTATCATATGATCGGAAATCAGCTTTCGCATTCGATCCATTTTTATCACCTCGAACATTGTCCCATCTGTGGGTTCAGGTACTAATTTTTCGGGCTCTATAGTTGTCTGGGTAAAGGTTATATTGTTTACCTTTTTTGATCTTATTTCCAGGTATTCCAACAGATCATCCTTTGTAATCCTGTTGTTTAGCCCTGATCCTTTTATCATGCTGAGATCTTCAGCTGAAATATTTTCTTGTTTGGCTATACTTCTAACAAGGGGAGAGGTGAAAGGTGCATACGAATTAGTTTCGGTTTTTTCCTGTACCGGCTCTCCCTTTTTTTCCACCACGATTTTACTTTCTTTCTTAACTGGTGTTTCTATTTCAGGTTTATTGTTGTTTTCTTCAACTCCTTCAACTTCAACTAAAGCCAGAGCCTGTCCAACTTTGGGAACATCTCCTGCATGAAACAGCAGCTTTGCTATTCTGCCTTTAACGGGTGATGGAATTTCTGAATCAACTTTATCGGTAGCGATTTCAACTATAGGTTGATCCTCATCTATCATATCTCCTTCGGCTACCATCCATCGAGTTATTGTTGCATCGGTAATGCCTTCGCCCATAGCAGGTAAAAGTATCTCAATTGTTTTCATTTTTATTTTAAAAATTTAACAGTATAACACCCGAAATCAAAAAAAGTTAATCAGGAGAAAATAAAAGGAAATGGACCAGGTTGTGTTTTTAATGTTTTCTTAAAAAGCAGAGATGTTCGTTATCAGGTAGTTGAAATCATGGATTACCTTGTAGTTCCTTGCATATAAAAGGTTGGTTGTGTTAATTTGATCCAAATCTTCGGTATATCCACTGCTGATATTGAATACCGAGGGTTTGATTACAGGCAATGACGAATTGTTGGGGCTGGGTATGTATCCGATCCAGGTTTTCAAACCCAGCAAAACATAGAAAGAGCTTTTAATAATTTGATAGAGCCTGGGTTTAATAAAAATCCATAGCGGGAATAGCAAAAGAATTATAATTGCCATAAACAGGTCAAATAACCTTTTACTTCTCCGTGATGGTGCGGCTCCAATGGTATTGAAATCCGGAGAAAAAAGATTCTCCGGGGCATTAACAAAGTTGCTGCCAATTATTGACATGCTATCTTTGGGGGCAATTTTATATTCGACTCCGGATTCGCTAAGCCTTAGCATCAGGTTAATTATTTGTTGAGAAGTTAAATCGTTGCCGGAAAATATTACTTCATCAACGTTATTAACCCTAATAAACTCATCCAGCTGGTCTATGGTACATATCTGATTGTTATCTAGGATTTTATCTTCAGGCGATACACAACCAGCAATACGGTATTCTCTTTTTGACTTATCAAGCATCTCAGAAACTCGCTTGGCTTCGTTTTCATTCCCAATAATTGCAATATTCTTTTTTCCCATAATTTCAGGCAAAAGATCTCTTTCAAACAGGCTAAGAACAAGGCGGGTGATCATGTTTGATATAATTGCCCATACTCCACCTAAAAGGATAATGATCCGAGAAAACCTGTATTCAAGGGGCATAAGAGCATAAATCACCAGTATGGCGATTGTACCAAGGGCAACCGATTTTATTGAGTTTAATAATTTCTGGTGCTTATCATAAGCACCAAAAATCCAGTTAGATATTACCCAAATCCCGGTATAAATTGTAACCATAACAACAACTACATGGGTGGGGTAGAAACTATTGGAATGGAATTTATTTAATTCCCAAAGTTGAATAATGGTTAATAAACCTGCAACTATAAGGGATACATCGAGTATTGGCAGAATAAAATTTGAAATAGCTCTTTTAATTGCTGATAATAATGCCCTGAAAATGATAGCAATGTATATCAAAAGGATATAAAATTTTGCATTGTTTCGGCTAAAGTGCTTTTTGGCAAAAATTGCCATCGCCTTATAGAAGGTGATAACGTAATTTAAGCTGCCCTTCTTTGTGCTCTCGCCCTTATAGTGAATAATTTTTGTATCGGGGTAATAGTAGTTTTTTAATCCCGACTTTAATATCCTGTATGACAGATCAATATCTTCACCATACATAAAGAAATCCTCGTCGAGTAGCCCAACATTATCTAGTACACTTTTTCGTAAAAACATAAATGCACCTGGGAGAATATCAATCTCGTGTGTTTGGTTCTTATCCAGATGCCCTAAGTGGTAGCGTCCGAATATTCTTGAACGGGGGAAAAGCCGGGCCAACCCGATGATTTTGTAGAATGATACCATGGGAGAGGGAAGGGATCTTTTGGATTCAGGGAGAAATCTTCCCTTTCCGTCAATCATTTTTACTGCCATTCCTCCTGCTTCAGGATGACTTGCCATAAAATGAATGCACTTCTCAAAGGTATCCTCTTCAACCACTGTGTCGGGGTTCAGAAGAAGAATAAATTCCCCTCTCGCAATTCTGATTGCCTGGTTGTTTGCAACTGAAAAGCCACTATTTATTTTATTTTCAATAAGTATCACCGAAGGAAATCTCTGTCTCACCATTTGGCAGGACCCATCAGCTGAGGCATTGTCAACAACAAACACTTCAACATCAATTGATCGGGCTGATTTAAATACAGAGATAAGGCACTGTTCAAGAAAGTACTTTACGTTGTAGTTGACTATTATTACAGAAAGCTTCATCGGTTGTAAAGATAAAAAAAACTGGGCTAATCGAAAACGATAAGCCCAGTTAAGGGATCAATGATTATTTGTGATGACTATTTCATTGATTTCTGTATTGCTTTAGCCAAACGTTTCACTCCTTCTTCATTCATCTCTTTAGACATATAGGAGAAATTGATGCGCATAGTGTTTTTCCCGCTTCCGTCGCAGTGGAATGGTGCTCCTGGTACAAAAGCAACATTTTCTTCAATAGCTACTTTGAAGAGTTCCTCAGAGTTCATATACTCAGGTAGGGTAACAAATAGGAATAATCCACCCTCCGGTTCGGTCCACTTAACACCATCCGGCATATATTTTTTGAATGCAGCCAGCATTGAATCTCTTTTCTCTCCGTAGCTTTTAATGATTAGCTGAAGGTTTCTATCAAAATACCCCTTATCAAAAAACTTGGCAGCAATCTTTTGTACAAACGAGGAAGTGCAAAGATCGGTATTCTGTTTTGCCATAACCAGCTTGTCAATAATGGCCTCATGGGCAACCACCCAACCAATCCTGAACCCAGGTACAAATATTTTTGACATAGTTCCCAGTAATATTACCTGCCCGGTTCCATCCAGCTCGTATATAGTTCGCTGAGGTTCTCCTGTAAATCGTAGCTCTCGGTAAGGGCTATCCTCCACAATTAAAATATCAAATTTATGGGCAAGATCAATTATTTCCTTCCGTCTAAACTCAGGCATAGTTATACCCGCGGGGTTCTGAAAATCGGGTATTACGTATATATATTTAGGCTTTTCCCCTCTGGTTTTCAAATCGGAAAGGGTTTTTTCGAGCAAATCTGATCTCATGCCATGCTTGTCAAGTTCGATTCCAATCAGTTCCGCTCCATAGGTTAAAAAGGCAGAAATTCCACCTAAATAGCTGGGCAACCCGCAAATTATTTTATCGCCGGGGTTGATAAATATTTTTGGGATAAGATCAAGCGCTTGCTGTGACGCAGTGGTAATAATTAGGTTGTTGCAGTTAACCAGGAGCCCATTCTTTTGGTAGCGTTCAACCAATATCTCGCGGAGCCTCTTGTCGCCTTCGGTCTCGCTATATTGTAATGCTCTGGCGCTTTCGTTTTCGAGCACCTCAACAGCAATCTCTTTAAGCTGCTCAACCGGAAAACTTTCAGGTGAAGGTAGGCCGCCAGCAAATGATATGAGCTCAGGACGTTGAGTTAGCTTGAGCAGTTCACGAATAATTGATCGTTTCATGCCCTTTGCGCTTACAGAAAAAAGTTCTTCCAAATTGTTAACCATAACCCGGAGTTTAATAAATTATTAAATGTAATGATATTTTCAATTAATATCAAAAAATGTAATCAAATATTAGGCACGAAATTACAAAATGAAATAAAAAGTGGCAAGAAAATTTTAAATTAATATTAAATAAAAAAGTTAAATTACAAAAAATGGGATTGGATTTTTTAGGAAAAGACAAGGCGGCTAATAGCAGAATTAGCCTTTTTGGTTCATTTTTTCCCAGGCTTTGGTAAAGGCTTCCCGTAACGAGTTCGCAGCTTGCTCAAACCCATTCCTTATTTCTTCCCAGGAATCGGCATTGGCGTTGCACATCTCATTAAACTTCCCCTTAAGATTTTGGCTTTCTGCTTTCAGGTCTTCAACTTTTTTCTCGAATTCCTGATTTAAACTGCTGGTGGCATTTTTGATATTGCCTTCAAGGGAGTCAATTCCCTTAAACAGCTCATCAAGAATATTGTGGGCTTTTTCCTGGTAGGTTTTTCGTTGTTGCTCCATGGCTTATAAATTATTTTGTTATTTTGAAGCACATTCAGCCATAACCATTTTACATGCGTTGATATACCCGAGGGTACATGCTTTGTGAAAATCGAAGCATGATTTTGGCCTGTCGTTGGATTTCAGGCGAGCCATTCCCCTGTTGTAGAATGCCGAGGCATTTTTGGGGTCTAAATCTAATGTATTGGTAAAATCACTGATGGCTTCGGCGAAGTTGCCCATTTTGTAATGGGCAAAACCTCTGAGGTTGTATATATTTGGGTTACGAGGGGAAAGATCTATGGCGGTATTGTAATCTGTTACGGCTTTCCCGTAATTTTCCAAGCGAATATAGGAGGAAGCCCTGTTGAGGTAAATCTGAACCAGGAGTAAACCTGAAGGGTTGTTCGATAATGCCTGATCGAAATTCTCGATGGCTCTGTCAAACTCACCTTTCATATTATTAAGAATGCCTTTACGTAAAATGTATTCAGGAGTGCTTGGGTATTTGTCGGATGCAATAATGATATATGTTTCGGCGTTTTTGAGATCTTCGGATAGTAAGTATGCTTTAATGATACCACTTAAAGCAGAAGTGTCGCCAGGTTGTTCCTTAAGAACTTTCTCAAAATCTGCGATTGCCGCTTTGTAATTTTTAGATTTAAGATTCTGCATCCCTGAGTTGGTCAACTCCTGAGAATTTGTTTGAGCCAAAGTAACCTGTACGAATGAGAGGTAACACAAAAAATATAGAATTGGTCTTTTCATTTTAGATAAAATCATACTGTAAAGATAAACTATTCTGATAAAGTTGCTTCAAACTTGGTGCGATTTAAAATAGCCCGGCCTAATGTTATCTCATCGGTATATTCCAGCTCATCGCCAAATGCCACACCTCTTGCAATCAATGAAATTGCAACCGGGAAAGATTTTATCTTCCTGTAAATGTAAAAATTTGTTGTGTCTCCTTCCATTGTTGCACTTAGGGCTAAAATTACCTCTTTAACAATCCCCTCGGATATCTTGTTCATCAGGTTATCAATTTTCAGGTCGGCTGGGCCAATCCCATCCATAGGGCTAATTACTCCCCCTAACACAAAATACATACCATTATATTGGTGGGTATTTTCAACGGAAATTACATCTCTGATATTCTCCACTACACAAAGTTGGGTATTGTCGCGTTTAGGATTTGAACAAATCCCGCAGATATCGGTGTCGGAGATATTATTGCACGATAAACAATGTTTGACCTCATGGCTTAGCTTTGAGATGGATTGAGTAAATTGATCAACCTCTTCAGTATTCTTTCTTATCAGGTGCAGAACCAGTCTTAATGCTGTTTTTCGGCCAATGCCGGGGAGTTTGGCAAACTCCTCAACAGCATTCTCCAATAGTTTCGACGGGTAATTCTGCACATTCATTATATCCAGACCATTTCGACAAAACTACAAAATATCAGCCAATAGGTTTTACATTGGTGTTTATTTTTTCTTCTTGGATTTTTTATATAGCATTGCATCATCAATCTAACATAATATGTCTCCTAAGCTTATTGCGGTCATTGTATTGTCTTACTTCTCACTACTCCTGTTTATTACTTATTTAACTTCGAGAAATGCTACCAACCACACTTTCTTTCTTGGCAATAAAAAGTCTCCTTGGTATGTTGTAGCATTTGGAATGATTGGGGCATCTTTATCCGGGGTAACATTCATGTCGGTTCCGGGTTGGGTAAAAGAAACACAGTTTACTTACATGATGGTTGTTCTGGGCTACCTGGTTGGGTATTTTTTAATCGCCACTGTTTTAATGCCCCTTTATTACAGGTTAAACCTCACTTCAATATACACATACCTGGAGGATAGGTTTGGGGTGAACACATACAAAACAGGTGCTTCATTTTTTCTGCTTTCGAGAACAATTGGCGCATCATTAAGGATGTTTCTGGTTATTAACGTTTTACAGATTTTCGTATTTGATGCCTGGCATATCCCTTTTTTTGTCACAGTTTTTATTTTTATCATCTCTATTTTGATTTATACATTTAAAGGGGGCATCAGAACAATTATCTGGACGGATACTCTCCAAACCACATTTATGCTACTGGCGGTCATCCTTTCAATTGTATTTATTAGCAATGAGTTAAATCTATCATTAACCGATTTGCTATCAAGGGTATTTAGGAGCGATTATTCAAGAATTATAGAAACTGATTGGGAAAGCAAAAGGCATTTTGTGAAGCAATTTCTTAGCGGTGCATTTATAGCATTAACCATGACAGGGCTTGACCAGGAGATGATGCAAAAGAACCTGAGTTGTAAATCGTTAAAACAGGCTCAGCTGAATATGTTCACATTCAGTTCGGTATTGGTGTTGGTGAACCTGATGTTCCTGATACTTGGAGCGATACTCATTTTTTATGCTAACACCCACAATATCAATGTTTCCAGCACCGACGACTTGTTCCCAACCATTGCCCTGAAATATTTATCCCCTTTTGCCGGGATTGTTTTTATTATCGGGCTGATTTCTGCTGCTTACCCAAGTGCTGATGGTGCCCTAACTTCTCTTACCACCTCATTCTCAATTGATATTCTGGGTATGAACAAACCTCACTTTCAGGAGAAAAAGAAAATAAAAATCAGGTACATAGTTCATGTTTCTTTTGCCCTAATTTTACTTGTTTGTATTGTTATTTTCAGAGAGGTTAACGACAGGGCTATTATTGATAAGTTATTTACCATTGCCGGTTATACTTATGGTCCGTTGTTAGGGCTATACGCATTCGGGATGTTTACAAAATGGCAGGTAAATGATAAATGGATACCCCTGGTGGCTATATTGTCTCCTGTTATTTGCTATTTTTTAAGTTCATTTTCCGTACAACTTTTTTGGGGCTACAAGTTTGGCTTTGAACTGATTATAGTTAACGGTGGCCTAACCTTTCTCGGGATGTTTTTCTTTAGGAAAAAGGGTATTAACTTGCAATGACATTAATTAAACTAAAATATTATTTAAAAAATTCTAATCATGAAAAAATTATCAATTATTTTAATTGTATGTCTTGCCTATTTAAGTAGTTCCTTAAAGGGTCAAGATTCTTGTAAGGTGATGGTATTAAATCTGCAGGGTCATTATAAAGGGGATTGCAAAAAAGGCTTGGCTCATGGCTATGGCGAAGCCAAAGGGGTTGATTCTTACACGGGAAATTTCCGAAAAGGTTATCCCAATGGAAAGGGAATATATACATGGTCAAATGGTTCAAAATATGAAGGGGAGTGGAAAATGGGAGAAAGAGAAGGCGAAGGTAAATACACATATACAGAGAATGGTAATATGATTATCCAAGATGGCATTTGGAGTAAAAACCAGTATCAAGGGCCAAAACCAATTTCGCCTCAGGTTGTTGTGAAGAAAAATATTACATCTACTAATTTCTTCCGAAAAGGGAATGGCGATCAAGTTTCTATAAGAATTACAAGAGGTGGTATGCCTGTTCAGGTTGAGGAATTATCCCTTGCAGCAAATTCAGGCAGTGAGTTTCGGAGTGGAAGTATAATAGGATATCAGAACATCATTTTCCCTTTCAATTGTAAAATTACTTATAAGTGTTGGAATCCTTTTAAAACAGTGCTGTATGATTGTGTCCTCGATTTTGAAATCAAACAACCTGGGAACTGGGATTTAAGGATTGAAAACTAAACTTAGTAGATAGTTTTTGCAATTTTAACGATATTATCCGATTTGCCCATAGTGTAAAAATGGATTGACGGAACGCCCCTGTTTTTTAGCTCCTTAGCTTGCATTGAACACCATTCAACACCAATCTCGCGAACATCACAATTGGCTTTACACTTTTCAACCTCCCTTACCAGGTCTTGTGGTAGTTGTACATTGAATATTTTGGGAAGGATATAAATATGATCCATCAGGGAGATTGGTTTGAGGCCTGGGATAATGGGAACATTAATTCCTATCTCTCTGCAGTTCTCCACAAAACTGAAATAGCTGGCATTGTCGAAAAACATTTGGGTAACAATGTATTCGGCTCCGGCATCAACTTTTTCTTTGAGGTGTTGCAGATCTGAAGTGAAGTTTGGAGCTTCAGCGTGTTTTTCAGGGTAGCCTGCTACCCCAATGCAAAAATTGGTGGGATTAGGCTTCTCAAGGAGTTCATCCTGATAAATACCCTTGTTCATATCAACCACCTGCTTTACAAGGTCAATGGCGTATTTATGTCCACCGGGTTTTGATTCAAACCTGCCCGAAACCTTATCGGCATCACCCCGAACTACAAGTACATTATGAATATTCAGAAAGTCTAAATCAATCAGCGCATCTTCAGTTTCCCCCTTAGTAAAACCACCACAGATGATATGTGGCACAATGTCAACATTATAGTGATGTTGGATTGATGCAGAAATCCCAACTGTTCCAGGCCTTCTTCTTAGTATCCTGGGCGCAATTGATCCATCAGAATTTTTCCTGTAAACCACCTCCTCCCGGTGATAGGTAACATTGATGTAAGCGGGAGAAAATTCCATTAAAGGATCAATGATATCAAAAATTGATTGCAGGGAGTTGCCTTTGAGCGGGGGCAGGAGTTCGAATGAGAAAAGCGTTGATTTTGCTTTATTGATGTGATCTATTACTTTCATGTTCAACTATTTATTGCTTGATTTTTTAATCTCTACTCTGTTTAATAATAAATATCATTTATAGTTTAAAAATGTTGGGAAAAATTTTTCAACCTCTTCAATGCTACGGCCAATGCGTTTTGCAAAGTCTCTTACCTGGTCAATTCCTACTTTCCCTACATTGAAATACTTTGATACTGGGTGAGAAAAATAGAAGCCTGAAACCGACGCACCCGGCACCATAGCTAAACTTTCTGTTAACCACATGCCAGTGTTTTGGGTGACATTCAGCAACGAGAAAATAAATTCTTTTCCCCGATGATCGGGGCATGCAGGGTAACCAGGCGCTGGTCGTATCCCTTGGTATTTTTCTTTCAGGATATCATCTATATTGAACGACTCTTTAGGGGCGTACCCCCATATCTCCTTTCTTACTTTAAAGTGAAGTAGTTCAGCAAAAGCCTCTGCCAATCGGTCGGCTATAACTTTTACCATCAGCGCCCGATAAACATCTCCTTTTATGCGGTACTGATCTGACAGCTCATCGGCACCAATGCCTGCTGTAACAGCAAAAAAACCTAAGTAATCGTTAATGCCTGAACCTTTAGGTGCTATGAAATCCGAAAGGCAAAGGTTAGGTTCTTCGCCTGATTTAAGCTCCTGATTACGAAGCTGAGGTATAATAGTTTTGATCCTAACCCTGGTATCATCCTCCCATATTATGATATCATCTCCATCTGATGAAGCAGGAAGTAGGGCTAAAACTCCGTTTGCAGCAAGGAGCTTATCCCTGACAATAATATCTAAAAGTTCATTGGCATCGTTAAATAATGATTTTGCTTCTTTCCCTTTGATTGGATCGCTGAAGATTGCCGGATATCTGCCATTTATATCCCACGAGAAGAAGAAGAATGTCCAATCAATGAATTTCCTGATTTCTGATAATTCAAAAGATTTGAAAAGCAGTATTCCGGTTTTATTAGGTACTGGTGGTAGGTAGTTGTTCCAATCTTGTCTTAACGGGTTTTTCCGGGCGTTTTCAATTGTAATTGTAGGGGTTGACCTTCCCTTGTATTCATCCCTTAAAACTGAGTACTCAATTTTAGTTTTTGCTTTCAGTTCGGTACTCGTTTTAGGATTTATCAGATCAACAGCCACACCGCTTGCGAGCGATGCATCCTTAACGTGAATTATTGCACCATTATAAACCGGATCAATTTTAAGCGCGGTGTGAAGCTTCGAGGTTGTAGCACCCCCAATGAGTAACGGAATGTTCAACCCTTTTCGCTCCATCTCTTTGGCAACATGAACCATTTCATCCAAAGAAGGTGTTATTAAGCCGCTTAACCCGATTATATCTGCCTGTTCATTTATTGCGGTTTCAAGAATGGTTTCGCAAGGCACCATAACTCCAAGATCTTTCACATCAAAACCGTTACAGGAAAGTATGATTCCCACTATGTTTTTACCAATATCATGAACATCTCCTTTTACGGTAGCCATTACAACCTTACCTCTTGATGCTGAGGTTTTGCCCTGGGATTTTTCGGATTCGATATAGGGTTGAAGAAAAGCAACAGCTTGTTTCATAACCCTGGCACTTTTTACCACCTGCGGTAAAAACATCCTTCCTGAACCAAAAAGATCGCCAACCTCTTTCATCCCATCCATTAGTGGCCCTTCAATCACAGTAAGCGCAGATTGAAGTTTCACCCTTGCCTCTTCTGAATCGGTTTCAATAAAATCTGTAATACCCTTAACCAGTGAATGGCTCAACCTTTTTTCAACAGGTTCATTCCGCCATGAAATATCGAGTGACGATTCTTTTTTATCTTCTGTAAGGTTTTGAGCGAATGACAGTAACCTTTCAGTTGCGTCCTTTCTCCGGTTCAGAACCAAATCCTCAGTGAGTTGAAGTAAGTCTGGCTTGATCTCTGAGTAAACCTGGAGTAAACCTGGGTTAACAATCCCCATATCCATCCCGGCGTTAACTGCATGGTAAAGAAATACCGAGTGTATTGCCTCTCGAACAGGATTATTTCCCCTAAACGAAAAGGATAGGTTGCTAACGCCACCGCTAACCTTTGCATAAGGCAGATTTTTCTTAATCCATTTACAAGCTTCAATAAAGTTAAGGGCATAGGCTGAATGTTCGCTCATTCCAGTGCCAATAGCAAGGATATTTGGATCGAAAATGATATTTTCAGGGACAACTCCGGCTTTGTCAACCAGGGTTTTGTAGCTTCGTTCTGCAATCCGGATTTTTTCTTCGAAGCTGACAGCCTGACCGTTTTCATCGAAAAGCATTACGATCATTGCAGCACCATATTGGTTGATGAGTTTCGCTTTCCTGATAAATTCATCTTCACCCTCTTTAAGGCTGATGGAGTTTACAATGGGTTTCCCTTGAATGCATTTTAACCCGGCTTCAATGATGCTGAATTTAGAGGAATCGATCATAAAGGGAACCTTGGCAATTTCAGGCTCAGAAGCAAGGTAGTTTAAGAAAACTGTGATGGCCTTTTCACCGTCTATCAGGGCATCATCCATGCAGATATCAATAACCTGAGCGCCATTTTCCACCTGTTCGCGGGCAATTGATATAGCCTGTTCGTATTTTTCCTCAGCAATCAGCTGGGCAAATTTTTTGGAACCCGAAACATTGGTGCGTTCCCCGATATTTACAAAATTTGTATCGGGTCTGATCTCCAGCAATTCCAGTCCGCTAATTCGGGTGTAAATTGGTATTGAACCCGGAATTCGGGGTGGATATTTGCCAGCTAAGTCCGCAATTTTTTGAATGTGCAAGGGTGTAGTTCCGCAACAACCCCCAACAATATTCAAATGCCCTCTCCTGAGCATTTCTTCAACTACCGATGCCATTTCTTCCGCGGATTGATCGTACTCTCCTAATTGATTTGGCAACCCGGCATTTGGGTATGCGCTTACAAACAGGGAAGTGGAATCAGAAAGTTCTTCGATAAATGGAATCAGCTGTTGGGCGCCCAGGGCGCAATTCAGCCCGATACTTAGCAACGGGAAATGTGAAACAGAGTTGATAAACGCCCCCAATGTTTGACCGGAAAGTGTTCTTCCACTCGCATCGGTAATGGTTCCGGAAATCATTACAGGAATTCGCTTCCCCCTTTTTCTAAAAACTTCCGAAATGGCAAAAAGCGCTGCCTTGGCATTGAGCGTATCAAAAATGGTTTCAACCAGCAAGATATCAACGCCACCTTCAACTAACCCTTCAGCCTGTTCTGCATAAGCGTCAACCAGATTGTTGAAGGTAACCGATCTGAATGCCGGGTTAGATACGTTTGGCGACATGGAAGAAGTTTTGTTGGTTGGTCCCATCGCACCAGCAACAAACCTGGGTTTATCCGGTTTTAATGCAGTGAGTTCATCCGCAATTGAGCGGGCAATTCTAGCAGCTTCAACATTTATCTCCTTGGCAACTTTCTCTGTGCCATAATCAGCCTGGGAAATGCTTGTTGCATTAAATGTATCGGTTTCAATGATGTCGGCTCCAGCCTCAAGGTAGGCTCTATGAATTTCTTTGATGATATCGGGACGGGTTAACACCAGCAAATCATTATTCCCTTTCAGATTTTTGGGATGATCCTTAAACCGCTCCCCCCTGAAATCGCTTTCGTTCAAACGGTAACGTTGAATCATGGTGCCCATTGCACCATCGAGAATAAGGATTTTTTTGGTTAGGATATCTCTGATTAGTTTTTCTTTCATCGTTTTGGTAATAGTTGAACACAAATTACACCGATATAGCTGGATATCACAAAATATTTGTGATTATTTGAGGGGTTTACCTGATCTGTTTTCATAATTAGCTATTATTTGTATAAAGTTTACCTGTATAAGCCATAAACAGATTCAGCTTAGGGATTAAATCTTTCACTTTTAAGAGGGATGAGATTTTAACTTTTGCTATTACCCACCGGTGATCGCGAGCATTGTGCTTCTCAACTATTTCTTCAATTCCGAAAACGCTTAAATCCACCAGATCATGATAGCGAATAAATACCTCAACACTTACATCTGTGGTATAGTTCAATGCATTAAAATACTTTCGCTTTTTATACTCGTACCTGTAATCGTGAAAACGGGCGGTGATATCGCTTAACACAGCCGATCCGGTTGGATGCCCCCCGGCTCCTTTGCCAAACATGAACTGTTTCTCGTAGAATGCCCCCTCTATGATAACTCCATTGTATTCATTTTCAACATTGTATATATAATCATCTGGAGTGACAAGGGTTGGCATTACAAACAGAGTGAAATTTAACTTATCGAGCTTTGTAAGCGTGGCAACCAGCTTTATTTTATATCCTTTCTCCCTGGCGAATTTAACATCATAAGGAGCCAGGTTGTGGATGCCATAGCAGAAGGCATTATCGGGATGAACATAGGTGCCAAATCCGTGGGTTGCAAGAATAACTAGCTTGTAAAGCGCATCCAGACCCATCACGTCGAATGAAGGATCACTCTCTGCAAACCCTAGTTCCTGTGCTTTTTTTAGCGCATTGCAGTAGTTTTCATTGTCCTGAAAGATCCTGGTAAGTATAAAGTTGGTAGAACCATTTAGGATTCCTCTTATTGAGAGTAACAGATCGTTGTCGTAGTACTCTTCAAGGTTACGTATAACTGGAATGCTGCCGCAGGCAGAAGCATCATAAAGAAGGGCAGTACCAGTGTTTTTTTGTATCCCGATGAGCTCATCGAGGTGGTGGGCAAGCATGGTTTTGTTGCCCGACACGACGCTTTTCCCATTTAGTAGTGCTGTTTTAACAAATCGGTATGCATCATCTGCATTGTCAATAAGCTCTACCACGAGGTTTATTTCGGGGTCATCCAGAATATCCCCTGGGTTGAGGGTGAAGATATTCTTTTTCAGGGTTCTTTCCTTAAAGTTGTTTTTAATGCAAATTTTCCTGATTGTTGCTTTTGTTGTAGGAGAGTTTTCAAGTACATGGTATAAACCCGATCCTACTGTTCCAAACCCAAAAAGCCCGATCACCTGGGTTGTGGTTTCGAAATGGGTAACATTATTTTTTGTACTGGTTTGTGTTATTTCAAGTGTTTCCATTGTATTATCATTGTTGGTTTAGAAAATTGTCAATTACATTTCTAAGTTGTTCGTGCTCAATTAAGAAACCATCATGGCAGAAATCAGAGTGTATTTCAGCATAAATGGCATCGGGGATATGTTCTGCAAGATATTTCTGTTCCTCAACTGGGAAAAGTATATCCGAGTCGATGCCCACAACAAGGGTTTTTGCCCTGATTTGCGAAAGTGCTTTTTCAATTCCGCCCCTGTTCCTGCCAATATTGTGTGAGTCGAGGGCATTCAGCAGTGTATAGTATGAGTACGCATCAAATCTTTTAACCAGTTTTTCTCCCTGGTAAGTCTGGTAGCTGGAAGCCCTGAACCCCGTTAGCAGATCATCAAATTTATCATGTTGGGTGAGGTTGTAGCTGCTCCGGCCCCTATAGCTTAATAATGCAATACTCCTTGCTGCTTTCAGGCCTTCATTGCCACCACCAATAATTTCCTGGTTAAATGTTTGATCTGCTTGAAGCGCTAAACGTTGCGACTGGCTAAAAGCAATAACCCATGGAGAGGATTTTGCGCTTGTGCCAATTAATACCATATTTTCGAATGTTCCCGGAAACATATATTCCCATTCCATGATCTGGTAAGCTCCAATTGAACCACCGAGTGTTAACCAGATTCTTTTAATTCCCAGATGTTCCCTAACCTTTTGATGCACCTCCACCATATCCCGTATTGTAATCATTGGGAATGAGAGATAGTATGGTTTACCCGTATCGGGGTTAACTGACATTGCACCGGTTGTGCCATAGCACGATCCAAGTATATTTACACATACTACCGGAGTTTTTTCGGGATCAATATAGCAATCCTTGCCAATCATCCCTGGCCACCAGTCAACCGGATCGCTGTTTGCGGTAAAAGCATGGCAAATCCATACAATTTTATCCGGATGTTTTTCAATATCCCCAAAAACATGAAATCTTGCATTCACATCCCTGAGCACTTTTCCACATTCAAGTTTTATCTTATCTATCTTAAAATCTGAAACTATTTTTTTCATCTTGCATTTTTCTTTTCACATTATACATTATACTTTATTCAATGCTTGCTCAAAATCTGCGATGATATCATCTATATGTTCAATCCCAACAGATATTCTGAGAAGCGATGGAAAAACCCCGGCAGCCAGTTGCTCTTCATCCGTCAGCTGCTGATGAGTTGTTGCTGATGGCTGGATGATCAACGTTTTTGCATCGCCAACATTAGCCAAATGACTTACAAGTTTGAGGTTATCAACCACTTTTGTTGCATTGTTTTTATTTCCTTTCACAATGACAGACAGCACTCCGCCAAAACCATTTTTGAGATATTTTTTTGCAAGGTTAGAGAAAGGATTACCGGGAAGACCGGGGTAGTTTACTTTTTCAATTTTTGGATGATTATCAAACCATTTGGCAAGCGCCAGCGCATTATCGCAGTGGCGCTGAACCCTCAACGACAATGTTTCCAACCCGAGCAAGAACTGAAAAGAGTTAAAAGGGCTGATAGCAGGGCCAAAATCTCTTAACCCCTCAACCCTTGCCCGGGTAATAAATGCAATGTTCCCGAGAGGGCTGCCTGAACCAAATTCATCCCAGAATACCAACCCGTGATACCCTTCTGACGGTTTTGTAAACTGCGGGAACTTGCCATTCCCCCAGTTATAATTTCCACCATCAACAATCACCCCGCCTATGCTTGTCCCATGCCCACCAATCCACTTTGTTGCCGATTCAACCACAATATTTGCCCCATGTTTAAGTGGCTGGAAAAGGTACCCTCCACAAGCGAAAGTATTATCGACGATCAATGGTAAATCGTACTTTTTAGCCAGTTTTTCAAATTCATCAAAATCAGGAATGCAGAACCCAGGGTTCCCAATAGTTTCCAGGTAAACAGCCTTTGTCTTCTCGTTTATCAGTTTCTCGAAATCTTCTGCGTTCTCCGATTTTGCAAATCGGACATCCACCCCCAGCCTCTTAAACGATACTTTAAACTGGTTGTAGGTTCCACCATATAAATAGGGAGTTGAAATAAAGTTATCGCCTGTTTGCAGTATATTGCTTAACGCAATGAATTGGGCTGCATGTCCTGATGAAACGGCCAACGCCGCCACACCACCCTCTAATGCCGCTATACGCTTTTCAAACACATCGGTGGTTGGGTTCATCAATCGTGTATAGATATTCCCGAATTCCTTCAGCGCAAAAAGGTTTGCGCCATGTTCGGAATTTTTAAAGAGGTAAGAAGTGGTTTGATAAAGTGGTACAGCTCGTGAAAGTGTAGTGGGATCAACCTCTTGCCCGGCATGTACCTGTAATGTTTCGAATTTATATGTTGAGCTCATTTTTAATTCACTTTAATGTTGTTAATTTGATTGTATTTAGGTTGCATTGTTTAACTCAAGCGATTTTGATCGCTTAAGATAATCAATGCCAGGCCAGTTCCTTGAACCAGGCCTAGGTTGATTATTTACCGCATTCGCCAGAGCTGGCGCATTCGCATGGCAGAAATCACAAAATGGAAAAAGATTTTTGAGGCTTGATTTTTGGATATCAAGCTAAAACTGACAGGAATTTGCTCTAAAGATTTCATTTTATTAAGTTTTAGAGTTATAATTCCCCTTTCGGGGTCAGGTTTTAGCACCTTGCGATTGCCTGCAGGTTGCTAGAGGTTCTTCGAGCCTGGTCTCTCCGCTCTTCTCTATAATTCTAACCCTTCCTCTCAGAATGGTCGAAATAGCAGTGCAAATATAATCTTTTTTTAAAATTTCATACATTCGTTCAAAATTTTTCTTATGGATTATAAAGCGGTGATTTTTGATATGGATGGTGTTCTCATTGATAGTGAACCCTTGCACGTTAAGGCTGAGACGCAGCTATTCATTGAAAAGGGGATACCGTTGACCAAGGATATGGCAACCAGATTTGCAGGTACTACAACCTTAAGCATGTGGAGAAAACTCGCTAAGGAGTTCAATCTTAAGGAAGATCCCGTTGAACTGGCAAATGAGGGCAACCGAAGGTTTATACAGGAACTTAAGAATACAGAAGTTTCAATTCTTTTCGATGGAGTAGCTGAAGTATTAAGTGTTCTTAAGAAAGATGGTTTTCTGATTGCTCTTGCATCCTCATCAAGCAGGGAGATTGTTGATACTGTGTTGGAACGATTTGGTCTCTCGGGATTCTTCAATGTAACTGTTTCCGGCAGCGAGGTGGTTGAATCGAAGCCACATCCGGAAATTTTTCTTTTAGCTGCAAAGAAGCTGAATGTTCAACCCAAGCATTGTGTAGTGGTTGAGGATTCTACCAATGGGGCAAGGGCAGCAAAACTTGCCGGAATGAAATGCATCGGTTTTAAATCAAAGGGCAATCATCATGAGCTAAACGAGGCTTCGGTTATAATTAATTCGTATAATGATTTTAATTTGGGAATACTTTAAAACGCACCAGGCATGTCAACATCAGATCAAATTATAGAAATGCTATACCAGCATGAGGATACCAGAAAGGATATCAAGGCTTATGAAAAATTTTTTCAGGTTTATCCCGGAGGGTATGGCGAAGGAGACAAATTTATCAGGGTTACTGTGCCAAACCAGCGAAAAGTTGCAAACTATTTCTATAAAACAGCAACGCTTGATGATATTCAGATCCTTCTAAACAGTGAGTTTCATGAATGCAGGTTAACAGCCCTTTTTATTTTTGTAAAAAAATATCAGAAGGAGAAGGATCGCCAGGTAAGAGAAAAAATGGTTGAGCTTTACCTGAAAAATATCGAAAGAATAAATGGCTGGGATTTAGTGGATTCATCGGCACAGTTTATCATTGGCCCTTACGTAATGGAAACCGGGAAATTCGAAATCCTTGATCAGCTGGCAGAAAGCACTAACCTTTGGAGGCAAAGGGTTTCCATTATTGCCACCCTGCATTTAATCCGTAAGGGGAATTACATGCATACATTGAGAATTGCGGACAAACTTGTTAATCACAAGCACGACCTGATTCACAAGGCAGTTGGCTGGATGCTGCGTGAAATAGGGAACAGAAGTTTAAAGGACGAACTGCCTTTTTTAGATAAATATGCAGCCACTATGCCACGGACCATGCTACGCTATGCTATCGAAAAGTTTGAACCAATGCAGAAAGAGAAATATATGAACTTGAGAAAGTAATAATTCATGCTTTGATTAAACCAACTCTGCATATTACAATCTTATAATTGATTAATCTATACTCTAATTTCAAACTAATCGTAACGATAATGAAAAGATCAATAACCTTATTTCTTATGACGATGCTATTCAGCACGGTTGGGTTTTCGCAGACAAAAAAGCATGAAAACCCTTTCTTCAGTGAGTATTCCACTCCATTTAAGATGCCCCCTTTTGACCTGATAGACACAAGCGATTACGTGCCTGCGTTTGTAAAGGGTATTGCTGATCGTGAAGCCGAGATCAGTGCTATTGTGAATAATCCGGATGCGCCTACATTCGAGAATACGATTGTTCCCTTTGATCGCTCCAACAAGATTTTATCGAAGGTGGGAGCGGTTTTTAGTACCCTAAATGGTGCAAACACCACACCTGCATTACAGGCAATTGCACGGAAAGTTACCCCAATGACCACCCGCCATCGCGACAATATCATGCTTAACGATAAACTTTTCCAACGAATCAAAACAGTTTATAATAATCGCGAAGCGAGTAGCTTAACTGCTGATCAGAAAAGGGTGGTGGAAAAAATCTTTGATGATTTTGTACGAAACGGCGCCAACTTAAACGATGCAGACAAGGATAAACTCAGAAATATCAACCAGCAACTTTCAGGTTTAGGCCTAAAATTTAATGAAAACCTGCTGGCTGAAACCAATACAAACTTCAAGCTGGTTGTGGATAAAAAGGAAGACCTTGCCGGTTTACCAAAGGATATTATAGATGCTGCTGCAGATGCCGCCAAAGAGTTTAAAGAGGATGGCAAGTGGGTGTTCACCCTTCAAAAGCCCAGCATGATCCCCTTTTTGCAATACGCACAAAACAGAAGTCTTCGCGAGAAGTTGTATCGAGGCTATTTTGAAAGGGGCAATAACAACGACAAGTTCGATAATAAGGAGATCATTCTTAAAATTGCAAACCTCCGGGCTGAACGCGCCAGGCTATTAGGCTACAAAACCTATGCTGAGTACAGCATCAGCAACAACATGGCCAAAACTCCTGATAATGTTTATAATTTTTTGTATAAGGTGATGGAACCTGCCCAGGCTTCAGCTATTCGTGATCGCGATGAAATGCAGAATATTATTGATAAAGAGGGTGGAAACTTCAAATTAGAACCCTGGGATTGGTGGTATTACGCCGAGAAATTGAAGAAGGAAAAGTTTAACCTGGAAGAGTCTGAACTCAAGCCCTATTTTGCCCTGGGAAATGTTAGGGACGGGATGTTCTATGTGGCCAATAAACTATATGGTATCACTTTTACCCGACTTTCAAATGTACCGGTTTATCACCCTGAGGTGGAGGTTTTTGAAGTAAAAGATGAGAATAAATCGCATTTAGGTCTATTAACTCTGGATTATCACCCTAGACCAGGTAAACGCGTTGGCGCATGGTGCGGAAGGTTAAGGGGGCAATCCTATGAGGATGGCAAGAAAGTTTACCCAATTGTTACCATAACCACCAATTTTACCAGACCAACAGGCGATTTGCCTGCCCTTTTAACCTGGGATGAGGTAAACACTCTTTTCCATGAATTTGGTCATGCCTTGCACGGTTTGTTTACCGATGGACAGTACGAAAGAATTGCCGGCAACCTGCCACGTGATATGGTTGAGCTCCCCTCGCAAATTATGGAGAATTGGGCAGGTGAACCTGAAGTGCTGAATGTATATGCAAAACACTATAAATCAGGCAAAGTTATTCCTGCTGAATTGTTGAACAGGCTTCAGAAAAGTTTAACATTCAACCAGGGATTCGAGACTGTTGAATATATTGCTGCTTCAGTGTTAGATCTGGATTGGCACAGCCTGGATGGATCAAAAACTGTTGATGTTCTCTCATTTGAAAAGGAATCAATGGATAAGCTGAAGCTGATTCCTGAGATTCTTCCCCGCTACAGAACAACCTATTTTAGCCATATCATTGGCGGGTATGCAGCCGGTTACTATGTTTACCTTTGGGCTGCAGTACTGGATACCGATGCATTCAACGCTTTTGTTGAAACAGGAAATATTTACAATAAGGATGTTGCTGCTAAATTTCGGAAATATGTTTTAACCGAGGGTGGCACTGACGAGGGAATGGTTCAGTACCTAAAATTCCGAGGGAAAGAACCATCTGTTGATCCCTTGTTGAAGAAAAGGGGTTTGAAGTAATAGAATTAGGAAATAAGGTGGGGAAACCCACCTTATTTATTGATTGCATAAACTTTCAGTTACCTTACTTTCCTAGGGTTTAGGGTAAAAATATTGTTTGTGGGGTTTGCGTCCATCTGGTGGATATCATAAATTTCAACGCTTTTAACTTTCCTTGAATCAGACTTTTCGTCGGTGAATTCCTTTTTATTATCTTTCCATATAGTTACGGGGTATTTCAGGATTTCGGAACTCCCGTCGTTAAACTTAACTTTGATTTTTACATGGGCGGGGTAATTGCCAATTTTCCCAATGGTAACTTTATATTTCCCGTCAAGTTGAATAACTTCTTTAATAGTGAAATCTACATAACCAAATTCAAAAATCCATGGTTTTATTAACCAGTCTATGTTTTCACCAGAAACACTTTTTATGGTGTTGAATAAATCATATGGAGTAGGATGTTTACCATTCCAGCGTCTGATAAACTCTTGAAAAGATTTTGTGAAAAGTTCCTCGCCTAGCAGATTTCTAAGAACAAGGAAAAAATGAGTGGGTTTCGGGTACGAGATGTAATCGTAAATAGGCCTCTTTATATAGTTTGAGTTGGAGAATATAGGCAGGTCGCTGTTTTTCCCGATATGGGGTTTGTAATCGTTTAAAAAGGTGAGTTTATCCTGGTTGAGTGAGTCAAGGGCAGAAACAAGCAAATAGGTTGTGAAGGTGGTTATCCCTTCGTCCATCCAGGCATAGCTGGTTTCGTTTAACCCGGTGTAAAATGGGAAATACGAATGAAATATCTCATGGGCTGTAAGAAGAAATGTTCCGTGGAGGTCGTTTACATAGGATACATCATTCACCATCATGGGGTATTCCATTTCACTCAACCCGTTGAAAACTGTAATTTTAGGGAAGGGGAAAGGAACTTTCGGGAAAACGTTGCACATGTATTCAATTGCCTGTTGGGCAAACTTAAGAACACTGTAAAAATCTTTTGAGTCTTTGTTGTATGCCACATCAATAATTACCTTTCGGTTTTTTTCCTTATCTACCAATAGGCTCACGGCATCCCATAAATAATGATTACTTGTACCAAATGCAAAATCTGTAACATTCTCAGCTTTATATTGCCATATGTTAAAGCTGTTCGGTTTGGTAAAATCCCGGAATTTTAAATCGGTAGAATCAATAACCCTGACCATAACGTTAGAGTTTACTGCTGCCTGATATCTTTTCAGGTATTTTTCATTCAGCACCTCCTCAGGGTTTTTAAGCAATCCTGTTGCCCACACAACATAGTTTTTGGGAACTTTAATGGAAACATCAAAATCGCCAAAATCATTGTAAAACTCAACGCCTCCGGTGTAATCAAACCTGTTCCAACCATCAATATCATCATAAACTGCAATCCTTGGAAAAAAGTAGGCGATGAAGAAGCTGCTGGAGTCAACCATCCCGGTTCTGATGTGCGACCTGCGGTTCTCAGTATAATGCCAGCTGATGTTTATCTTATTAGAGGTACCCGGGTAAAACAGGTTTTTCAAACGAAGAGAAAATCCGCTGTGGGTAAAGGTTAACCTTCGGTTTTGGAATGATGTGTTGATATCAAACCCGTTAATATCCATTTTCTCGATGATAACCCCTTCGGTTTCATCATCCGGTTCGATTTCAAAATCACGGGAGTTCCCCTTTTTGTAAAGGTTTGGGAACAGATGGAAAACAAGCTCCTTTAAAGTATCGGAGCTGTTATTGTAGTAGGTTATTGTTTCACTTCCGCTAACCACCCTGGTTCTGGGATCAACCTTAACATCAATCTTGTAATCAGCACGGTTTTGCCAGTACACCATTCCGGGGTTACCATTGATGTCGCGGGTTTTTTTCTGGTAGGCTTTTTGAATGTTTAATGGAATGTAAAGCCCTTCTGTTTGGGGAAAAGCTACGCCAGAAATGAATAAAGCCAAAATAACCAGAGGGAATAATTTCAAATTTTGCATACTGTTTTATCCGTTAAAACAATTATTGATCTCTAAAATTAGGAAAAAATCCGAAACATAAAACTTACCACTTGTTTTTCTTGCTTAATATTGCACTTTGATTTTTTATGAATTACCAGGAAACAATAGAGTATTTATTTTCGCAACTGCCAGTATTCCAGCGAATAGGTAGGGCTGCTTACAAGGCAAACCTTGATAATACCCTGGCATTGGATGAATACTTTGGCCATCCTCATCGGGCATTTAGGTCAATTCACATCGCTGGAACAAACGGAAAGGGGAGCACTTCACACATGCTGGCATCTGTTCTGGCAAAAGCCGGCTTCAGGGTGGGGTTGTACACCTCGCCCCACTTAAAGGATTTTCGAGAGAGAATTAAAATAAATGGTGTGATGATCCCGGAACACGAGGTTGTTGATTTTGTAGATCAGCATAAATCAACCTTCGATAGAATAAAACCTTCGTTTTTTGAGATGACAGTAGCCCTTGCATTTGACTACTTTGCCCGATCCAAGGTTGATATTGCAGTGGTTGAGGTAGGACTGGGCGGAAGGCTCGATTCAACGAATATCATTACTCCTATACTTTCCATTATTACCAATATTGGGATGGATCATACTGATCTGCTTGGCGATACCATTGAGAAAATTGCCCTGGAAAAAGCTGGTATAATTAAATCGGGAGCGCCAGTGATTATTTCCAGAACGCAATCTGAAATAAAAGAAATCTTTGTTGAAAAAGCCCAACAACATAGTGCTCCAATATACTTTGCCGACAGCTGCTATGCTGCAAAAGATCTATCAATTCGGAAGAATAAATATCAGGATTTTACCTTAGTTGATTTAAGA
This sequence comes from uncultured Rikenellaceae bacterium, assembly GCA_964552655.1. Lineage (GTDB taxonomy): Bacteria > Bacteroidota > Bacteroidia > Bacteroidales > Tenuifilaceae > CAZKHG01. The sequence continues at coordinate 1,823 of CAZKHG010000005.1, read as the reverse complement.
AAAGGGATAACCAAAAGATTATATGTTGATTTATGCGGTGCTTATCAATCTCTCAATATTCCAGGGGTTGCTCTGGCTGTTGATCTGTTAAACTCTCAAGGTTTCACTATTACCGGTGATCATTTTAGTGAAGGGCTGGCTGTTGCGTCTGAATCAACCGGGTTAATGGGGCGATGGCAAAAGATTAACGAAAAACCATTGGCTATTTGCGATACTGGTCATAATGTTGATGGAATAATGCAGGTTGTCAGGCAGATTTCTCAAATTAAATTCGATAAATTACACATGGTCATTGGAATGGTAGGCGATAAAAATATTGATGGGATGTTGAGTTTGCTCCCCAAAAACGCAACGTACTATTTTACCAAAGCCTCAATACCAAGGGCACTCGATCAAGATGTTCTTTTACAAAAGGGATTTGAATTTGGTTTAATGGGTAAATCATTCTCAACGGTGAGAGAAGCGTATAGTTCAGCCATACGTAATGCAACAGAAAACGATTTGGTATTCATCGGGGGCAGTACCTTTGTGGTTGCTGAGGTAGTATAATTATTTTTATCTATTTAGATTGAATGGGAATGGTAATACCGAGCCAGGGTATTGCAACCAGCTCCTCCATTTCGGGATGAAAAGGAACAAAAAGGCCATAATCCAATGCCACTTTATTAATCAGCGACCTTCCTCCAAGCATTATGGTAACCAGGTTGCCATTGCCAGTATTAATTATGTAATTTTCAGACATAAAATAACCTTTTTTTCCTGTTCGGATCATGGTGCTCAGCATTACTAGCGGCTTCTTTGCCCAGTCTCCACCGGCATAGCCGTATCCAATGCCAATCGTGAAATTCCTGTCGCGCGATCCGAAAGTAGATAGACCGTAAGCAATTCCAAAGGATGAGTTGCTCTCCCCAAGCATGGTTGCAGCCAATATACCAACACCCAGGTTTATCTTATCCTTTTCAATGGGAATAGAAAACTTAGGGGTTATCCAGATTGGGGTAACCTCTGCTGCAAAAAGAAACAGGGGAATTAACCCTGCACCAACCGAAAAGTAGTTGGTAAAACCATACCCAGCCTGATTGTATAATATCCAAAGGTTCTGGTAATAGGCTTCGCCTTTTTGAAGACCATACCCATTTGGTGCCCAGTAGTACCGGGTTGATTGTAAATTCTCATACCAGACTGCACCCCCGATAATCTGTTCTTTTTTAATCTCCTTGATTTTGGATATATTATTCCTTTGAATGGTGATCACGCCAATATTTTCAGTCTGGAAAACTATTACGTATGAATCTTCTCTAATTATCAGCCCCACATACTCGTTGCCATCGGTGGTTTCAATCAGGTATTTTTTCAGCGTGTCCTGTTCGGCTTGAGCAAATGCAACAATACCACAGAATAAGCAAAGTATAAAAAGAATACTCTTTTTCATGTTGATTGTTTTGGCAACCAAGTATCAAATAATAGATAAAATTAGGTTATATGATGGCGAAAGTCAATTTAAGTTCATTTATTTTGATGCATTGATTTACATTTAAAAATTTAGTTGATAATTTTGGTTATTTAAAAAAAGCCTATACATTTGCATCGCTTTTGTAAAAAGTTGTTCTTAAAATTCACGGGAGCTTAGCTCAGCTGGTTCAGAGCACCTGCCTTACAAGCAGGGGGTCACAGGTTCGATCCCTGTAGCTCCCACACTGATTAAACCTCGCAAAAGCGAGGTTTTTTTATATGTGTTTTACATATATTATCTATTCCAAGTCATTAAACAAATACTATGTCGGATCAACTCGAAGTGATCTTTCGGAGAGGTTGCGTCCTCA